>CAJCII010000131.1 GCA_903970335.1 Bacteroidota bacterium
ACCCGCCATTATCTCCCGATGGCGTGCCGGAAACCGGATTCGGTCGGAACATGCAACCGATGGTCCCGGACGGTGCGCCATAATCACGGATATAAGAGAGCCATTCATCCCGGCGCTTGGTAATTCCCTGCCCATGCTCCGGGGCGAAATTAACCAGGTCATCGCCATAATAAAGCCCCGCCAAGAGCGGGAGAGCGTCGAAGGCCCGATCTTCTAACGGACGCCAGGGCGAAGCGTGCCACACATCCGCCTCGTCGCATCGGAATGACTTTAAAAATCGCTCCACGCCGGCGGTCGCGCTTTCTGCGGTGACTGGCTGAGCTGGCCGGGGGGCGGGCGAATTGTGATAGCGGTTGCTGTATCCGCTTGGCTGGGGATTTTTACTCTGTGCCCCTTTGATTAGATTCCAGATTTCAGCATCCTTAAAGTCCGGGCCGTACATTCTGCGAACCTGAACAAAGATGGCTTCTCCGCAAAATCCTTGTGCGACAAGAGAGAAGATGATGCGACGGGCTTGCTCGTGCCGACCGCCGGGCGCGGCAGGGCTGGCAAGTTCCGCGCAAGTCCGCCGTGGGATGGATGGCGGTTTCAAGGACCACCTCCGATCATCTTTTCCAGTTGATCGCGCGGGATCAGTGGATGCCGAAAGGCTCGGCAGGGTTTAAGCAATCCACGATCAATAGCCCGGCGGATCGTGATCGGAGACACGCCACAGATTTGCGCGGCCTCTTTGATTTTGTAACCGATGCGCGGCAGCGGTTTTTCCGCTCCGTGCCCATCTTGAACGACCATGCGTGTTCTCATGAGCGCAAATTGCGCCCGCTGAGACCAAGAAGCAAAAACGCCGTCCCCGCTACGCCAGTTTGCGGCGCTTTTTTGAATCACCGTACTTTCCCGGAATGTCGTGAGACTTGTTCGGCTCGTTCCGCAACTCGATGTAAGCTCTCTGGATGGCATAGCGCATACGTCTTGATTTGGGATCAGCAGCCGAAACTCCCTTTTTCCTTCGTCCACTACCTATTTTTTTTAAGTCAGGCCAAAAGGCGGAAAGAATCCTTTCGGCAACTTCTTTCCAAAGCTTTTCCGAGGGCACAAGCGAAGATTGCTCCTTTATCAATTGAACCAATTCAGGATCACAGGAAACAACAAGCTCCACCGAAAACCTCATGGGCCAAAGAATCCTCGACGTATCCCATAAGCACCGAGACTCAATTTGGAGGTTCGGGAGCTTGATCGCACCGCCATCGTCCGTGAGCACGCATGGGAACGAAGATGTAATTTGACCATCCGGATTTTCGGCGGCCCGTTCTTTGAGTCCGTAAATCATGACAATAACGTCATGGATATGATTCGCCCGCGCACGAGCGAGTGAATCACTTTTACCGCCAGACGCATTAACTCGCCCGATCAACGCGAGGGAACCCAAGCCTTTTCTATTTTGGTTCAGGATGGAAACAACTCTCTTATGATACCGGGGATCTTTTGGGTGAAGGGAAACAACGACCGGCCAAGCTACAGATTGCTTGATCGTCTCATCTAAAATCCCCGTCGTTGTGACTTGTTCCAGCCAGTGGAGACATTCGCCGGTTATTTGGAGAATTTGCACCGCCGCTGCCAATCGCACGTCTTTATTTTTCCCGTGGATCACCGTCCCAGCCAAGACATCGCATCCATAACTCATGGATTGCAACAGAGGCACGACGGCGGTATCTCCACGACGATGCTTTATGGTTTTTCGTAGCATTTGAAGGCACAAGTCCATTACAGTGATTAGCGGGGCAGAATCCAAAATTTCCGGCGCGTAATTGGAGACCTTGAACAATTCCTTTGCCGTCTTCTCGAAAGCGGCCATCTCAGATTTGGCTTCCTTTTGCATCGCTGGAAGTTGGTCGCGTTTCCATAATTGTTCCTTGCGGTAGTCGTCCTCCAAAAAGCGAATCTCCTCCTCATTTGCTTTATCAGGACGGGTGTCCTGTTGCGCTGGGCTTTCCGCTGCGGCCTTAGCCGCGTCGGCAGAGGGCGTGACTGCGGCGGACTTCTTCGCCTTGCCTACGGGCTTCTTACGCGTTTGATTCGCGCTCATGCCGCGCCCGCCATCGGGACCACGTTGAACGGCTTTTCCATCGTCATTAGCTTGGCCATCTGCTCGGAATGAACCGGGCGGACGTGACTGTAGGTATCGAGGATCAGTTTTCCGCCGTCTTTGTGCCCTTGCCACTGTGCGACAACCTTCACGTCAACGCCACGCTCGATTGCCGACGTAATGAAGGTGCGGCGGAAGGATCGGCTCGTATAACCCGGAAGATTCAACCGCTTGCAAGCTGCCTCGATTGCCTTTTTCGCGTTCGCCACCGTGAACACCTTTGCGGTCGGTGACGGGACCTTTCCCCCGTTGTGATCCATGACAAGCGCCAGCCGCTTTTCGAGCAGTGGCCTAAGCTGGGGAAAAATCGGGACGGCGAATCCCTGTTTCGTTTTGTGCCGGAAGGTGACGATCTGGCCTCGCTCAAGATTCACGTCGCCCCATGTCAGGGCCGATGCCTCCGCCAACCCCAGGCCGGCCAACCCCAGAAACTCCACAAAGTCGGCAGACTCCTCGCGAGTATCGGCTTGAGGCTGGGACCGGATGCTATCCACGATGGATTGAAATTCCGCCAAGCTGGGGGTGTGTCGAATCGGCCTCTCTGTCTTTTCCTCCTTCACGCCATCAACGGGCGAATGAGCGAGAATACGATCCTCGACCGCCAGCTTGAACATGGCGCGGACAACCCGCAAATGCTTGTTCCGGCTCCCTGTTCCAAAGGTGAAGGATGCCAGCCAGCCCATGACCTGCGATTTTTTCAGGTCTTTGGCCTGAAGCGCACCCCATTGGTCTTTCACGCGCTGGGCAATATCCTTCTTCTTTCGGATCGTCGCCGGGGCCTGATGCTGCACGGTGGCGAGGTAACGGTCGGCAAGGGCCTCGATGGTGATCTTACCGGCGTCGAGGTCCACCCGGCCAAGGTCATTGCGGAAGTCCCTTAGCTTTCGACGGGCCACGGCCAGCTTATCAGTCTTGAGACTGGCCTTGAATTGCTTGCCCCTTACGCGGACCACGGCGTAGTATCGATCACTCGCCGGATTCCGATAGAGGCATTCGCCGACTCTCTTCAATGATGGACTTGTACTCATATAGCCTATCTGTTTCTCACGCTCTCCAACGTGATCTAAACGTACAGGTTACCAATTCAGGTTACAAGCCCATAATTGAAGAAAATATCTCACACGTAAGTCATTTGTAGATAAGTAATTGCGGAGTTAGCTTAGCGGTAGAGCAGGTCCTTTACACGGACAAGGTCGGGGGTTCGATCCCCTCACTCCGCACCATTTTCCGTTGACAATGTCCGAATCCGGGCAATTTGAACGGGGAGATGGGATCAATCCTGCCCGTTTCCACACGCACAAATTGGGGTCAGGGTTTGAGTTAACCTCGACTTCGGAAATTGCCTCTTGTTAGCGACAAGCTCCTGGCTGACCAAGTTATCTCGGAAATTATCTATTGATTCGATAGACTTACTACGTCTACGCTCGATTCAGCTTCAAAAACAGATTATTAAATAAGTGAAACGTCGATTAAGTGGCTATCTATCAATGTCTAAGGAACCTTCTTTTGCCCAGTGCCTCGGTGGCGAGGGCAGAGCGACTGGCAGTGGAGTGAATGGAAGCACCCTTCGTCATGAGTGATTCCATGTTCAGGGCAGGTCCTCTTTACCGGCAAAGACGTCGCACCGTTTTCCTGGTGTTCTGGTGTGCGATGGGTGCCGTGTCCGCGTTGGCTGACGATTCTGCCGCGCAGGTTCAGCGGCCGGACTTTAAAATGTCTTCCCCCACTCCTGTCCAAGCCCCGACTGGTTCAAACGATCCAAACCCAGCTACGACTTCGGCAAACCCACCTCCCGTAAGCCCTTCGACCGACGCTGCCGCATCAGATCCACCCTCACAGAATGCAATGGTGAATCTAATCAATCTGCTCGTGGCCCAACGTGTCATCACGAAGGACGCGGGCGACCGGCTGATCACTCAGGCCAATCAAGAGGCCGACTTGGCCCGCGCGCAAGCCGCAGCGACGCAAGCGACCGCGCAACGGGCTTTGGTCGCCCAAGAGACGCAACCTGCCCCCAGCCCTCCTCCGGTCCAGCCCACGGACGATGAGGTCCGCGTGACCTACGTTCCCGATGTGGTCAAGCAACAGATCACCGATCAAGTCACACAGAATGTTCTGCATGAGACACGGGAGGAGCAATCGAATCCGCCGGACACGACCCCGGACTGGGTGAAACGCTTCCGCGTTACGGGCGACATCCGGGTCCGTTCCGAGGAGGACCTTTATCCCTCGGGAAATGCCATCGGTAACTTTACCAATTTCAACTCCATCAACACGGGTTCCGGCTTTAACGTCAATAGCCTTACTCCTCTCTTGCCGCAGTATAATGCCGATCAGGACCGGACCCGGTTTCGGTTGCGTGCGCGGGTGGGTGCGGAAGTCGATTTGGGTAACGGTTTTACCTCGGGATTACGGATTGCGACCGGGTCCGACGATTCGCCGGTCTCGGAAAACCAGACTCTCGGTGGGGCCAACTCGGTCCAAGGGGGTGATTTCGGCAAATATCAAATCTGGCTTGATCGGGGGTTTATCCGGTACGAACTGGGTAGCGATCCCAACACAAATTTTGCCGTTACCATCGGTCGTTTCGACAATCCGTTTTTTCACACGAGCATGATCTGGTCGGACGACGTGGCCTTCGATGGCGCCGCTATCCAAGGCCGCTATCAGGTTGTGCCGGGAGTGACGCCATTCCTGACTGCCGGAGCCTTCCCCGTATTCAATACCGATCTCAACTTCTCCACGAACAGCTCGGCCAAATTCCAGAGTGAAGATAAATATCTTTTCGCGACGCAGGGCGGAACGACTTGGAAAATCAACCAGGACTTCAGCTTGAAGGGGGCGGCCGCCTATTACGATTTCGAGAATATCCAAGGCCAGGTTTCCAGCCCGATTCTCAACGCAGGACTCAATGCGGGAAACACGGACGACAGCCGCCCGGCCTTTGCACAATATGGAAATACCTATATCGCGCTGCGCGACTTCGAGGATACGACGGTGGTTTCCGGCGGTACGGCCGAAAACGAATACTACGGCCTGGCCACTCCATTTCACGAATTGGCCCTGACTGGGCAACTCGATTTTAGTCGCTTCGATCCATTCCACCTGTCTCTGGTTGGCGAAGTCGTGAAGAATCTCGCTTTCGACCGGAACGCGATCATCGATAACGGTCCGGCATTTGACCCAGGACCGCAAAACAACACTCTCAACTCCGATCCCAATTCCTTTGTCGGAGGCGATACCGGATACCTGATTCGCCTGAATCTCGGCAAGGTCGATCTCGAAAAGCTCTGGGACTGGAACTTCAATCTGAGCTATCGCTACGTCGAATCCGACGCAACGGTCGATGGCTTTACCGATTCCGATTTCGGCGGAAGTCTCGCCGGAACCAATCTCAAAGGATACGTCCTGGGTGGCAATCTTGCCCTGTCCCCCCGCGTGTGGGCCAGTCTCCGCTGGATGAGCGCCGATGATGTGGCGGGTGCCGTTTACAAGAGCGATCTCATCCAATTCGATGTGAATGCCAAATTCTGAACGATCCGATCGACATGCAAAAAAATCTAACCTTCATCGTTTTCTCGGTTGTTTTGGCTCTTTTTTCGTCCGTCACGACGCGAGCCGACGATTCATCAACGGAGGTGTCCACCACGGAGACTCGACTGCGGGAAGCTCTTAGAAGCACAACACTCGAGTGGCATCAGGCCCAAGAGCAGATTACATCACTTCAGGCTTCCCAAGCTGAAAACGACAAAGCGAAGGCCGATTTGCAGGCCAAAGTCGATGCCTTCAGCGCACAACTGGCAACTCTGACCCATCAAGCTAACGACGAGAAAGCGGCCTCGGACAAACTGGTGGCCGATCTGAACTCTAAAATTACCGAGCAAGCCACGCAGATCGAGCAGCTCAACGAAACGCTGAAACAATGGGAAGACGCCTATAATCGGGCGGTCCAGATCGCGGCAGCCAAGGAAGCGGAGCGGGTCAAATTCGCCATCAACGCCGCCGATCTCCAGCGAATCGTCGACGACCGGGAGAGCAAGAATTTCGCGCTCTACAAACTCGGTAACGAAATCCTCAACCGGTACCAAGAGTATAGCCTCGGGGATGCCATCGAAGCCAAGGAACCGTTTGTCGGCGATACTCGTGCCGAGCTTGAAAACTTGGTTCAGGAGTACAAGAACAAGCTGCTCGACCAAGCGATTACCTCACGATCTCCGGCACAGGCGTCTCCCCCCACTGCGCCGATCCAAACCGCGTCGTCGGTTCCACCGGATAAACCGCCTATTCAGCCGTGAAAACCCGAAGTTCATTGCCTCGTGGGTTGCCCCTGTGCGTCGTTGCCGCATTGGTAATGACTGGCGGCGGAACTGCACTGGCGAGCCCCTCGCTGAGAGGTGGTGCGATGGCGTCGCCACAGGGAGGGACACCGGCGTCACTTTCTCAGACGACCACGGCGGCTACGTTAGCGAACTCCCAGACGGCCCAGACAGCGGCACTCGTGCAGAATGCGCAGGCTTCGTTACAACACTCGATCCAAGCGCTCCAGGCAATGCAAGCCGCACAGGCTGCGGCCCGGTCCCAAGCTGGTGGCATCGCCAATTTGGGAATCGCCGGAGGAGCTTTACCCTCGGTTACCGACGGTCTTGCGGCGGGTGGGTTGGTGCCGGATTCGGGGCTTGCTGGTAACGGGATCGCCAATCCGGTGACGACCTGGGTCAATGCGAACACGCCGACACAAACAACAACGACCGCGAATGGCCAGACGAAGACGACCGTTACGGTGCAGCAGACCGGCCAGCAAGCGCTGCTCAATTGGACGACATTCAATGTCGGACAAAACACGACACTCTACTTCGACCAGACTATGGGCGGGGCAAACGTGAATCAATGGGTTGCCATCAACAAGATCGCCCCATCGATTGCCCCCTCGCAAATTCTCGGTTCGATCGTTGCACCGGGACAAGTTTATGTGATCAATCAAAACGGCATCATTTTTGGAGAAGCGTCCCAAGTGAATACCGGCACGTTAGTCGCCTCATCGCTGCCGATCAACGACAATCTTGTCTCGCGGGGCTTGCTCAACAACCCCGATCTGCAATTCCTTTTCTCCCAAGTAAACATCCCGAGCGGAACCCAAGGTCCCACCCCGGCCTTTACCCCTGCGCCTGCGCCGACTGGCGGTAGTGTTCTAACCAAGGATGCCGCCGGTAATCAACAAATCATCGCCGCTGATGGTCAGGATGGAGATGTGGTGGTCGAACCAGGTGCCCAGCTCAGTTCCCCGGCGAACGCCGAGCAAGTGGGCGGAAGAATGGCGCTGATCGGCCCGAATGTGACCAATGCGGGTACGATTTCAACGCCAGACGGTCAGACGATTCTTGCCGCCGGTCTTCAAGTCGGGCTGACCGCACACGACACGAATGACCCGACTTTGCGCGGTCTGGATGTCGCGATTGGCGAGATTTCCGATCCGTCCTACAACTCGGGCGAAACCGGAGTTGCCGGTACGTCGGCCAATACCGGACTGATCGAAGTACCGCGTGGCGACACGACCATGGCGGGCATGAACGTCAGCCAGAACGGGGTCATCGACAGCAGCACGTCGGTGGCACTGAACGGTCGAATCGACCTGTTGGCCGATTACAATTCCACTCCGCTGATCAACGGCCATGGCGGGTTCGCGGGGACGTCGGATTTCTATCCGCGATCTTCCGGCCAAGTTACCCTGGGAACGGACAGCCTCACGCAAATCCTTCCCGAAGTATCGAGCTCGGATACAGTCGTCGGAGCGCAATTGGCGTTGCCCTCGTTGTTGAATCTGCAAGGACTGAATATCAACCTCGAATCGAATGCCACCATCCTTGCCCCCGGCGCGGTGGCCCCCACGACCACTCCGTCCGTCGATTCTGTCGGTGCCACGCTGGCGTCCGGCGTTAATCTACAAGCGGGGAGCTGGCTTTCCTTCAATAACGCTTATTCGTTCTTTAATGCCAACGGGCAAATCAATCTGGACCAGGGAGCTGCCATCGACGTTTCGGGATCGCAAAATGTCGAGGCATCGGTCGCCGAGAATATCGTTTCGGCGCAATTGTTGGGCACGGAATTGGCCAACGATCCGCTCCAACAAAACGGCGCTTTACGGGGACAAACCATCGAGTTCGACCTTAGACAAACCGGGGTGAATGCCGATGGATCGACTTGGATCGGAACCCCGCTGGCCGATGTCTCCGGATATGCCAATTTGGTGCCGCACACGGTGGGTGAATTGACCGTCAATGGCGGCACGGTCGCTCTCGCGGCCGGAGATGCCGTAAATGTCGCTCCTGGCGCCATGATCAATGTTTCCGGAGGATGGATCGACTACCAGGGCGGAAGGGTCCAGACGACGGAAGTGGTCTCCAATGGGCAGATTTACAATATCTCTGTGGCGCCGTCGAATCTGGTCTACAGCGGAGTCTATACCGGTTACACGGTGTCCTCGGCAAAATGGAACGTCAGCGAGACCTATCTCAACCCGCTGCTGAGCGGCACTCACTATGACGAAGGCTATCTTCAGGGTGGCGACAGCGGTTCTCTTTCCATTACCGCTCCGACGATGACGCTGAACGGAAGTATGTTTGCCAACAGCGTCTCGGGCATCTACCAGCGAACTTCCGACTCGCAGCTCTCAAGTACCTACGCTGGAGCCAGCTTCCTGTCGATCGTTTTGGCCACCCAAGGCGTACCCGCCACCGGCACGCTTGCTCTCAATTTTCAGGCCCAAAATGAAGCCGTGGCGAACTACCCGACCTACTCTCCAAGCCCGCCAAAGATCGACTTTGGCGTCAGTCAAGCTGCGGGCGATCTCGTTCTTTCCCCCGATTTGATCGATACCGACGGTTTCGGTAATGTTACCATCGACAACGGCGATGGCACCATTTTTGTGCCAGCGGGCATTTCCCTGACAACCCCACCCGGTGGCAAGATTACGTTGGACGGGGCCAATATCGATATTGAGGGCAAGGTAAGCGCCCCCGGTGGAAGCCTGACTTTCGATGTCTACAATTATTCGCCCTACGCCGATCAGAATTCACCCTATACGGGTAATCCTTTGTTAAGCACCCCGCCGGTCGATTCTACTCGGGGCCTTTTCAAGCTGGGAGGCTCGGCATCGTTGAGCGTAGCGGGCCTTATCGTCGATGAGCTCGATACGGCGTCCGGTCCGAATAGTCTGCCGCTACTCACGAATGGCGGAACGATTAAAATCGATAGTTTCAGCGCCAACCTCGCCACGGGAAGCTCCATCGATGTCTCCGGCGGTGTGACGGCGAGCGAAACCGGCAAAATCACCTACGGTGGCGGAGGCAGTCTTTCCATCCTGGCGGGGCAGGACCCGAATCTCCCTAGCCTGGTCGGAGGGAATCTCGTTTTGGGTTCCAGCCTCGAAGGCTATTCCGGCAGTAAAGGTGGCTCCCTCACCATTCAAGCGCCGTTGGTTCAGATTGGGGGAACGGCGTCCGACCCGGCCAAGACGCTTTTGCTTGCCCCAGGTTTTTTCGATCAGGGTGGCTTTGCCAGTTTTACCCTCGACGGGTTGGGAGAAGTCGAACCGAATCAACCGAATGCCTCACTTTACCTTCCGGCGGTTTCCCTTGCACCGGGTACCACAATCGATCCCATAGTCCAAGACTGGATGGCCGATTTGGTTAATGGCAATGTCGTCTTGACGCCCACGACTTATCCCATCGCATCGGAACGCACCCCGGCCGGTCTTACTTTTGGTGCCCTTGGAGTCGCGGGCTTTGGAGGCGGTATCGTCGTTCGGGGGGATTTTGTGGAGGGCCCCGGGGCGGTCATCGAAACCGATCCAAAGGGCAGCGTAACCATCACCGGAAATACGGTGAACGTGCAGGGAGATATCATCACACCCGGTGGTTCTATCTCAATTAGTGGCTCCAAAAACTCGACCGGCCTTTTCACCTCCGATCCGCTCGATCCTCTGGTGACGGTCGATCTGGGGCCGAACAGCCTGTTGTCCGCCGCCGGTATCGTCGAGCCGACGGCCAATGCCTACGGTTACAGTACCGGATCGGTTCTAAATGGCGGATCGATCGGTCTGAGCGGGAATATTCTTGCCGAAAGTGGCGCGGTACTCGATGTCTCCGGATCGAGTGGCGTTATCGACGTATCGCCGACACAATTGGGCACCGTCGGCAATTCGCTTTTCTCACCGTTTGTCCCCACGCGGGTCGATAGCAGCGGGGGATCGATCACGTTGGCAGGCGGACAGGAGCTCTATAGCGCAGCAACACTCTTGGGGGCGGCTGGCGGACCCTCGGCACCGGGTGGAAGCCTCACGGTGTCGTCCCAGCTTTTCGATCCGTCACAAGGTCTGGTCCCAACCACGCCTTTGGATGCGACTCTGAAAGTGACCCAGAGCGCTCTCGCCTATTCGGCCAATGGCATTGGACACATCGTCGCGGTGAACGGGACCACCGCTGCATTGGGTTATTTTGACGCCGACAGTTTTGCTTCGAGCGGTCTCGACGCGCTGACTCTAGGCGGAACGGTGCAATTTTCTGGTCCGGTCACGATTAGCGCGAATCGCAGTTTGAGCTTGGGTGGCAGCGGCGTCATTTATGCCGATAGTGCGGTCGACCTTATCGCTCCCTATGTGAAACTGGGCCAGGCTTTCCAAGGACCTTTAACTCAGGCGCAACAACAGCTTTCCACTTATTTTGACTCCAACAGTAATGCCGTCGCAGTCGATCCGACCTACGGCACCGGCAGCATCGCGGTCACCGCCGGTGGCCTGATCGACGTTGGGAATCTCTCCTTACAGAATATCGGTGGCCTTGGCCTGACGGCGAGCAATGGCGATATCCGTGGCGACGGCACCTTGGATGTCGCAGGAACCCTTACGCTTACCGCCGGTCAAATCTATCCGACGACCGACACGACCTTCACCATCGCCGCTTACGATCACGGTGGGACCCCAGGCTCGGTGACGATTTTGCCCTTCGGTACCCGGCAACTTCCTCTGTCCGCTGGCGGCACTTTGAACGTGTATGCATCCGACATCATCCAGGAAGGAGTTTTGCGGGCACCGATTGGGACAATCAATCTCGGTAGCGGCATCAGGAGTACCAGTCCGATCGATCCGCTTTCGGGGCAAGCTTTCGACTCAACGCAGAGCGTAACGCTGGCCTCGGGCAGCGTCACCTCCGTCTCGGCAGTCGACTCTGCTACCGGACAAGATCTCACGATTCCCTACGGGACGCTTCTTGACGGTGTTTCCTGGATCGATCCGGCGGGCAACGACATAACGGTTGCCGGTAATGGGCCAAACGCGGTGCCTGCCAAAGCGATCAACGTCTCGGGTGCCTCCGTCATTGACCAGGCCGGAGCAATGATCGATATTAGCGGCGGGGGCGATCTCTATGCCTACCGCTTCGTTTCCGGAACGGGCGGAACGAACGACATTCTGGCCTCCAACAGCAGCTTTGCGGTTCTTCCAGGTTACTCCGCAGACTACGCACCCTTTTATCAGGCTGCCGGTTCCACGGCGGATTATTCCAATCCGACGCTGGCAGTTGGCAGCCAAATCTATCTTAACGCGAGCAACGGATTACCGGCAGGGGTCTATACTCTGCTGCCCGCCCGCTATGCCCTCTTGCCGGGAGCCTTTCTGGTTACGCCTACCGGTGCCGTACCTCTCGCCCAAAGTGTCCTGCGCCCCGATGGATCGAGCCTTGTTTCCGGCTATCTCTTCAATGGACTCGATTCGACGCAGACCGCCGCTCCGTTGTTCACCTCATTCGAAGTCGACTCGCAAGGAGTCGTCAATTCACGGGCCGAGTACGACAGTTACTCTGCCAATACGTTTTTGAGCCAGAATGCGGCCGCACAGGGCACTTCGGTTCTGCTCCCCGCAGATGCGGGACAGTTGGTGTTCGCCGCGGCCAACGCCATGACTATCCACGGCACGGTATCGTCCCAAGCGCCTGCCGGTGCGCTTGGCAGTCAGGTCGATCTTGCCAGTCCCAGTAACATCCTGATTTCGGGACCAAATACCGATTTGAGTAATATCGGTGCGGGTACGCTGGTGCTCGATGCTTCCGATCTGAGTGCGTTTGGCGCCGAAAGCTTATTGATTGGCGGCTACCGCACGACAACCTCCCAAGGAACAACGGTGACGGTGACGACCAGTGCTGTTACCGTCGATAATGCCGGTGCCGCGCTGACCGGACCCGATGTTATTCTGGCCTCGAACGACACACTGACGCTGGAGGCAAATGCGCAGGTGGAGCAATCGGGAACGCTTTCCAGTCCAGCCGAAACGCTCCTCTTCGGTAGCTCGACTCGCGCGGGATCCGGAGACGGCGTTGTGCTGCGGGTCGGCAGCGATGCTTCCGCGCAAATCATCCGCTCCGGCGTTAATGCTTCCCTGGGGCCGACCCTCAGCCTAGGAGCAGACACGGAGATTTCGGGCGCGAGCTTGATTCTGGATTCGACTTCCGCGACTTCACTCGACCCCACAGCGGACCTGAGTGGAGATGCGGTATCGATTAATAGCGGCCAGATTAGTTTGGCGCTCGATGGCAGCCAGCCGACGTCCGGGTTGGTGCTTTCCGGCCCGGCCCTTGCCAGCCTGCAAGCTTCTGTCCAAGCGTTGTCTTTGCGTAGTTATTCCTCGATCGATATTTATGAAAATGGATCCGGAGTTATCGGCAGCGCGGCGGATGGATCGGGCAATTATCAAGTCAAAAACCTGACCTTGGATGCGGATGAAATTCGTGGTTTTAATGGGGGATCTGTCACGATCAACGCGCAAAGCGTTACGCTTGAGAACACCCTCGGTGGCTCGCCGCCGGCGCTTGGTGGCCTTCCTGCCAACGGGGCGTTGACGGTCGATGCCGGTACCATTCAACTCGGCGGCGGCTCCGGGGTGAACGCTCTGAACATCGATGGTTACGCGAACCTGAATTTGCATGCAAACGGTGGGATTTTGGTTGCGGCAACGCCATCGGCGGCAAAAGACTCGTCCGGCAATCCCATCGAGGGTACCGCCAGTCTCGCCACCGCAGGCAACCTGCAAATAGACACGCCTGTCATCACCGGTGCGACCGGGGCCAGCCTGACGCTTGCCGCGAACGACGCATTGACCATTAATTCTTTGGGCAGCGGATCGACAGCGACGGTTGTCGGCGGTCTGGGCGCAACCCTGAATCTGGTCGGTGCGAGCGTAACGGAAAACAGCCTGATTCAAGTACCGAGTGGACATCTCGGCATCGAAGCGACTGCCGCCGGTGGGAATCTCACGGTGGGAGGAACCCTTCAGGCCGGTGGCACGGCGCAGACCTTCAACGACTTGACCGAGTATACCTCCGGCGGCCAGATCAGTCTGACTTCGGAGAGCGGTTCGGTTATTCTGAATTCGGGAAGCACGGTTTCGGTTGCGGACAATCCGGAAGGTGGTAACGCGGGCAGTCTGAAGGTTGGTGCCGCCGATGGTCTCTTCGTCTATCAAGGCAGCGCCGTCGAAGCACATGGCGGCGTGGCCGGACAGGCGGGCGCGTTTTCTTTGGACGTGGGGAGCATTCCCGGAGGCAGCTTGCTCCCTCTCGATTCATTCCTCGGCGCCGGGGGCTTTACGCAGTCGATTTCAATCCGAGACCGGAACGACCTCGCTGTCTCGGTCGATGGAACGGTTCGCGCGGGTTCCTATAACCTGTCTGCCGATCAGGGGTCGATCACTGTTACCGGTCTCATCAATGCCTCGAATGTCGCAGCCACGGATCCGGCTGGAAACCCGATCCTCATCGGTGGCACCATCGATCTCGAAGCCTACGGTAGCGTGACCTTGTCCTCCGGTTCGGAACTGACCGTGGCGGGACAAAACTTTAGCAATGCAGGCCAGGGCGGCTCGATCACGCTGGCCGCAGGATCGGCAACAGGCGGTAATTTTAGCACGAGCGCCGTTGTCGATCTTCAGAAAGGTTCCACCCTCGATCTGAAGGTCGCGGACAACTCCAGCGTCAGCGCCGCCGCGGGCGACTTTACCGGTACGGTGCTTATCAGCGCACCCCAGAATGCGGGGGGGACCGATCTCCAGGTCACTCCGATCGAGGGTACCATCCTGAATGCCTCGAACATCGTGGTTGAAGGCTACAAGCTTTACACTCCGGCGGGAGGCTCGATCGACAGCGTGGAGGGAAGCGCAGCCACCAGCACGCCAAACGACGGAACGGTTTATGGCGACGCCGAGGGCTTTGCCGCCAACACGGACACCATTCTCTCCAGGCTGCTCACCGGAACTCCCAACGCCAGTCAGGCTTCGCTCTTCCGGATAACCCCCGGAGCCGAAATCATCAGCACCACCGGCGATCTGACCCTCGCCAACGATTGGGACCTTTCCTCTTTCCGTTTCGGTCCGGACAACACGCCCGGCATTCTTACCATCCGGGCCGCGGGTAACTTGATTTTCAACGGCAGCCTGAGCGATGGTTTTAGCGATGCAACGGATACCGCAACCCTATTGCCGCAAAGCACGACGCTTCCGCTCAATGATCAGTCGTGGTACTATAACCTGGTGGCAGGGGCGGATTTTTCTGCCGCCGATTTTAATCAAGTCCTGCCGAATACCGAAGTTTACGATCCCAACACGGGACTGGCAGATCAAGGAACCGCCACCGGTTCGCTGGAACTGGGTAACGTCGTGACGCAAAATGACGGCAATGCCACGGCTTCGGGGGGAGCCAACGCCAAGACCAGCGCGGCGCTCAGCGGCTATTACCAGGTGATTCGCACCGGCACGGGAAATATCGACGTTGCGACAAGTGGCGATGTCCTTCTGCAAAACCAATTCGCCACGATCTATACCGTCGGAGCGCAGGCCTCCGCCTTGGCCAATTTCGACACGCCGCAACTTCAAATTGGTACCAAACAGTATTATCCCGCCCAATACAGCCTGGCGGGTGGCAACGTCGCCATTTCGGCACTGGGCGATATTGCGCATATTACGGAAAATAGCAGCGGTACCCTCGTTCTCGATTCCGAAAAGGAACTTCCCGACAACTGGCTTTATCGCCGGGGCTACGTCGATTCTGCCAGCCAGTTCGGGGCATCCAAGTACGACACCAATGCCTCGACTTCGTGGTGGATCGATTTCAGCAACTTCTTCGAAGGCATCGGCACCCTGGGAGGCGGCAATGTCACGTTGAGCGCAGGGCATGACGTGAGCAATGTCGATGCGGTGGCGACCACCAATGCCCGCATGACCTGGCAAACCGCAACGGGCGACCAGAATGCTGTCGACCAGACGTTGGTTGAGCTTGGCGGCGGCAATGTTGCGGTGCAGGCGGGCAACGATATAAATGGCGGCGTCTATTATGTCGAATGGGGGCAGGGGACGCTTGAAGCGGGCAATAGCATCATTACCAACTTCACCCGTTCCCCTTCTCTCGGCACGATCACGCTGCCGGCCACCGTCGATAATTCCGCGACGTGGCTACCCACCACGCTTTTCCTCGGCGAAGGCGACTTCGCTGTCTCGGCCGAAAACGAACTGCTCCTCGGGCCGGTCGCCAATCCCTTCCTTCTGCCCCAGGGTGTGGACAACACCTATTGGGACAAGACCTATTTTTCGACCTATGCCACCACCGATGCCGTGGATGTCGCCTCGCTCAACGGCTCGGTGACACTCCGGGAAGACGCCACCATGTTCAGTAGCACCACGGCCACGCCTTTGCTGCAAAACTGGCTTCAGTACGTCGATCTCTTTTCCTCGAGTCCTCGATCGGTTTCCTATTACCAACCCTGGTTGAATATCACCGAGACGAGCGTCGCGCCATTTTCGACGGTGGATGCCTTGGAGCCTTCCAGCCTGAACGTTACCGCGTTTTCGGGTGCTATCGATACGGTTGGCAACCTGACTCTTTCCCCGTCTCCCACCGGTACGATCAATCTGCTCGCCCAAGGTTCCATTAACTCCCTTCAGGCAAACGGCACCAGCGGTGTCATCGACAGTTCGACGACAAACAATGTGTCGAACACGACCTGGAGCTCCAGCACCATCGATCTCTCCGACGCCAATCCCAGCGCCATCCCCGGCGTTTCTTCGCCCTATGCCTATGAGGAGGTGGCGGGAACGTTGCCAGCCGCGGCTAAGACCACCGGAGGTTCCATTTCTGTCGGCGGGGTCACGGTTCCCGTTCAACTCGATCTCTCCTTCATCAATGACTTGTTTGCGGAAACGGGTTCGACGGAAGGTTCCAATGGCGTCTTGCAGACCAAGTTGAAATTGCATGCCTCGATCGACGGAGAACCGCTCCATGTCAACGATCCCGATCCGGTTCACCTTTATGCTGAGAATGGGGACATCTCCGGACTAACGCTTTTCTCGGCTAAAGCGACCCGGGTGGTTGCCGGACAAGACATTACCGACATTGCCCTCTATTTGCAGAACGTCGGCTCGAATGACATCAGCCTGGTTACAGCGGGCCGGGACATCGTCGCCTATGACGCCAATTCTCCCCTCTTGGTGGACGCTCAGTCCTCCGGTAACGTCCTCGATTTGGGAAGCTCCGCCCTGGCGGGAGACATAGCGATCGGCGGCCCCGGCACACTCGAGGTGTTGGCCGGTCGCAATCTCAATCTGGGCGTTGCGCCCAACGACCCGGATGGCACCGGCGTTGGAATCTCCAGCATCGGCAACCAAAGCAATCCGGTACTCCACTTTGCCGGGGCCGATATCGTTGCCGCAGCCGGCATCGGCCCATCGTCCGGTTTGGATTCCAGCCCGCTGGACTTTGCCGCCTTCGAGTCGCAGTTTTTGGTGCCCGGCGCGTTAGCTTCGGCCCTTTATCTGCCCGATCTCGGTGCGCTTCTGGGGTTGACGGGCGCTTCCGACGATCAGGTCTGGAACGCTTTCGATCAATTGCCAAAGGAGAACCAGGACGACCTGGCGCTCGATCTTTTCTACCTGGTCCTGCGCGATGCCGGTCGCGATCATAACAACGGCACCGGCAGCGGTTACGCCTCCGGTTTCGCGGCCATTTCGGCGCTCTTCCCGGATACCACCGGGCAGGGCGATATTTCGCTGACCTCGCGCGAAATCAAAACGACCAGCGGCGGCAACATCAGTCTCCTTGCGCCGTCCGGACAACTCGAGGTCGGGTTGAATGTCGCCGGTACCCAGCCGGTCGATCAAGGAATCCTGACCGAGGACGGTGGCAATATCTCGATCTTCACCCAGGGTAATGTCGATGTGGGCACGTCCCGCATCTTCACGCTAAATGGCGGCAATGAAATAATCTGGTCTTCCCAGGGCGATATCGATGCCGGTGCCTCCTCGAAAACCGTGCAGTCGGCCCCGCCCACACGCGTTCTCGTCGATCCTCAGAGCGGTGCCATCGAGACCGATCTGGCTGGCCTGGCCACGGGCGGGGGTATCGGCGTCCTGGAAACCGTACCTGGAGAGCCCCCATCGGACGTCGACTTGATCGCTCCGAATGGCACCATCAACGCCGGTGATGCCGGGATCCGCGTCTCGGGCAATCTCAACATTGCCGCCCTGCGGGTGCTTAACGCGGGCAATATCCAGGTGGGGGGCAAGTCCTCCGGTGTCCCGACCGTGGCCGCTCCTAATACGGCAGGATTGGCGGCGGCATCCAGTGCTGCCGGGTCGACGTCCAACGCCAGCGATCAGGCCTCGAATGAGGCCCGCAACCGTGCCACCCAGCAAAATCATCCTGACCTTCCGTCCATCATTACCGTGCAGGTTCTCGGTTACGGCGGTGGTTCCGATGATGACGGTGGTAACTAGAAATTGGAGACTCCCGCAATTTTCGGAATCGAGGTCCGGAAAATAACACATTAAGTAGATCGATGAACTTGGATAAGCGCCGTATTTCGCTGAAAATGAAAAATTGGAGCTATTCATAAGTAATTGAAAAGCAGATTGATAAATCCAAAATGTCCCGCTCTTCGATACAATCCACTATTTGCCTATTGACTTACTATGGTAATGTCGGTAAGTCTGTCCCGTTAAGTTGAAGTGTCTTCGTTAACCAACAACCCAACAAAGAAAGAAAACCAAATGAAACTAGCTAAAAAAATGTCTGCAGCCTTGGCCCTGGCCTTGGTCGCAGCTCTGGGAACCTCTGCCCATGCGCAGAGCGTTTCTTACAATGAAGGGGACTTGCTCCTCGGCTTTAACCAAACCGGTGCCGCCGACAACTACGTGGTCGATCTCGGGGCCGTATCGAATTTTATCAATGCTACGGGCTCGCTTACCTTCGATCTCTCGACCAGCGACTTGACCAGCACTTTCGGTTCGAGCTGGGCGAGTAACAGCCAGACCAACCTGGTCAACTGGGGTGTCATCGGAGGCAGCGATGTGACCAATACCATCACCGTAGGCGGGGACACTCTCCAAGCAAACACGCTTTTCTATACGATTGGCGAGCAAACACTCGGCAACCAATCGACCGCTCCGACGGAGAAGTCGAATGCCCTACAGAAAAGCTACAACGGCAATATTAATTCCAACTTTGCCACGGGCTCGGGTGGATTCAGCGGGACTACGCCTACGTCAGGCAGCACGGGCAGTCTCCAAGCGATCAACCAGACCGCTGGCGCGACCAATAGCTGGAGTTATGAATTGAGTAGCAAAACCTATTTTGGCACTGGCAACAATATCGAGCAACCGACCACGGGTGCGGCTGACGGTCCGACCGACTCGGCCTTGGATCTGTACGAGTTGACGCCGACCAACGCCTCGATCACTAAGCCTACCACCTATCTGGGGAGCTTCTCCCTTGCCAGTAGTGGGGTCTTGACCTTTACCAATGCTTCCGCCGTTCCGGAGCCTTCCAGCTATGCGCTGATCGGATTGGGACTTCTCTTCCTGGTCTGGCGTCTTCGCGCAAAAAGCGCCTCTGCCCTCTAAAAAAATCTTGGAGCGGGCGAAGGCCTCCCGTGCCACCTCGCTCGCTCTAAACCAACAACAACCAAAACAAAAATTAAAATGAAATCATTGAAGTCGGTTTTTGCCGCGAGCCTGCTCGCTGCCGGATTCGCCTCTACGGCCTCCGCCAATACCACCCAGTACCTTCACATCGTCGGAGCTCCGGCCTATCGCCAGAATTCCAACGATACCATCTCGGCCATTGTCGCCACTTATTCCGGTAATGGTGCCGGTTTGATCGCGACCTCGGCCAATGGAACCACCGCCGCAAAAATCGAGTCGGCCAAGCAAAACGAGTGGCTCATTCCCAATTATGCCTCGGGCGTCGATCTCGTCGTCAACGCCAGTTGGACCGGTTCCACGGCAGGGTTCGCCTCGGTTTCGTCGGGTAGCATCACGCAAAAATTCATCCAGGAAAATCCGGCGCCGGGAACGGTGGCCTCGCCTGCGGTCAGCGCGACTGTCGCCACGGCCATCCAGCCCGATATCACCCTCTCGGACACCTTCCAGTTGACGACGGTCTATAACGGCACCGTCAAGCTGCAGGGCCCCACCAGCGGGACCTATTTCACCAAAGCCTACCAGACCTTGAATGCATCTCCGCTTGGGGTCGAGGCCTATCGGTTTGTCGCCAGCCCGGGTGCGGCTGCCGCCGGGTTGACCAATATCACCACCTCGCAGGCTCAGTTGCTCTTCTCGAACGGCGCTCTCCCGCTGGCCTACTTCACCGGGAAGCACTCGGATGAGGGCACGCTGGTCTATCCCTTGTCTCGCGATCCGGGCTCAGGGTCTCGCTTGGTTGCCTTGTCTGAAACCGGCGTTGGTGCTCAATCGACGATCTACACCTATAAGCCCACCGTTTCGGGTGGCTCGGTCGACTCGGCAGGTAACAATGTCGCTGGAACCATCACCAATAGCCCCGGATCTATTCCGGTCTATCCGGCGGGTCTTATCTCCAGCACGGGCGTTTGGGATCCGAATGCGGGTGATACAGGATATCCGAGCTTCGGCACGACCGATCAGACCGGCCTGCTGCTCGCCATTACCTCCACGCCTCCGGCCAACACGCTATTCGTCACCTATTTGAACATCGACGATTCGACGGAAGCCGCCGCGTCCGGTGCTCAAATCTTGACCTATAACGGGGTTGCGTTTAATCCCGTCATCGGCACAAGTCCAGCCGATCTCGCTACCCTTCTTCCAGTTGAGGAAGGCAACTACACCTTCTGGAGCTACGAGCAGTTGTTCTATCCCACCCCTCTCGGCACCAGTGTCGTGACCGGCTACGGCACCAATCAGGCGGCTTTCGCCAATCAGATTGTGTCGGAGTTCCCGAACTACGCCGAAGTGCCGTTGAACGGTCTGCAAGTCTCACGGTCGGTTGATGGCGGCCAGGTTCTCCAGAACTATTAATCGCCGAAGTTTGATCTAAGTCTGAGTTTCGTAGATTAAGTTGATAAAAATGAGGGCTGGCGCGGGTGATTTCACCCGCGCCGGTTTCTCTTTGGCGAAATGATCTTGAGAAAAGAATTTTACCAGAACAGTTGTAAGTTACTGGCGAGCCGAATTCTCGCCCTGCTGGTTTTTGCCGTTTCGCTCGATTTTCGTTCGGTCACGGCGACCGACCTCTCTCCGACGACCTCGGATTTTTCCCTCGTCGGTATTGCCCGGTTCGATGGAGCCTCTTATGCGTGCCTCTTCGATGCCAAAACGCAGCGCCATCTTCTCCTCTCCACGAGAGACCCTGAAAGTGGATTGAAGCTCGTTTCCGTTGCCTCCGAAGACGATTCGGTTGGCCCGTCGGCCTTGATTCAAGCTAACGGCACCTCGATTTTACTAAAGCTGGGATACGGCACTATTACGGTTTCGGCAGAAGCTGCGACCGATCCTGAGCCTGTTTCCCAAGTCGATTCGGCACCATCGACCGCGATACCGTCGTCCGTTTTACCCATGCCCGGTACGCCCAAAAACAAGAAGCTCGTCCCTCCTGCGGGAGCCTCCCTCCCACTGGTCTGTCGCCCCGTCAATGCGAAGGCGCTCAATCTCACCGAAGCACAACAAGCGACCATCGATCAACTTCGCAAGGACTTCACCGCTGCTGTCACGGGGACGGCCCCAGGCAATCCAGGCGCTCAATCAACCACCCCCGGCCCCGCTGGAAATGTGGGTGACTCTGCGGTTGCGCCCCAAGGCACCGTGTCCAGCGACCAGCAATTACGAAATTGGCAGAGCGCCCAGGAGTTAAGCGACGAAATATTCAAGATGCGGTTTGGCTACCAGGCCTTTACCAGCTATCAAAGGGCTCTTCTCCCGTAGGGCCTGTTCTAAATTTGATATTCGAGGGCTGGCGAGTCGATAAGCTGGGACCTCCGCACAAGTTCCTCCAGCGTGGTGTTATCGAGGATTTTAGCCGTCGAATCGCGAACTTCTTTCATGATCCACCGAATCACACATTGCTTTTCGTTCGGGCAGTCGGTACATCGCGCATACGCGGTCTGACTGACGCAGGGAACGGCCGCGAGTGGACCATCGATGAAACGAACGATGCGCCCAATCGTGATCGTATCCGGCGAGCGTTCCATGAAATAGCCGCCTTCCTTGCCCTTGCGACTTTGGAGAATCCCCTCATTGCGTAAATCGAGTAAAATGGCTTCGAGAAATTTCTTCGGGATATTGAGCGCCTCCGCAATGTCGCGGATCGAAATCAGGCCCTCTCCCTGTCGTTGGGCCAAATAGACGAGGGCGCGCATGCCGTACTTGGCTCTCATCGAAAGCATTGGGCGAACTTACGAGCTTGCGCAAAAGAGTGCAAGGTGGAGAAACGACGCCACCCAGCGGATTTTTTAATCTCTTGAGTTGAATTCCCCGAAATTTGCTTCGGCTTTGGTTTTCAGTTTCAGGCTTTCTTCAGAAATGCCCCGGAGCTTGCTCCGGGGTTCTTTGTTGGGCCGGTTTTCGGAGGGTTTCGATCAATAAGAACTCTGGCGACCGGGGAGTAGCTGGAGCATCCCGTTTAAATACTCCATTCCAAGGGCGCTTCCCTGCCCTTGGCCGATTTATCGAGGATGGAAAGCTGTTTAGGTTCATGCACCACCAAGGAGTTTGGAGGAACGCTGTGCATCAGAAAAACGTTGGCACCGATGGTCGAATTTTCGCCGATGATGGTTTCGCCGCCCAGTATGGTCGAGTTGGGATAGATCGTCACATTGTCCCCGACATCGGGATGGCGCTTGCCGCCTTTGACGATCTGACCGTTATCGTCCTTGGCAAAGCTGCGGGCACCGAGGGTCACCCCATGGTAGAGCTTCACCCGATGGCCGATCCGGCAGGTTTCGCCCACGACCAGGCCGGTACCATGGTCGATGAAGAAATGGGAACCGATCTTGGCTCCCGGATGAATGTCGATACCGGTGCGGCTGTGCGCCCATTCGGTCATCATGCGCGGGATGATCGGCACCTCGGCTTGATAAAGTCGATGCGCCAAACGCTGAATGGCGATAGCCTCGATACACGGGTACGAGAGAATGATCTCCTCGCGACTCAGCGCAGCCGGATCGCCCTCGTAAGCGGTCTGGATATCGGTGTGCAGAAGCTGGCGCGCTTCCGGCAAATCCTTGCAGAATTTGAGCAGGATTGGTTTGGTCCGCCCCGTGGGACGATGCGGATTACCGATGCGAACGCTCTTCCGCACTTGGGATTCGAGCCGCCGGACGACACTCGAGAGCCGTTCCTCCGTTAAATCAAAGACGGTGTGCTTGGGGATCGCATCGTCGTCGTGAAATCCGGGGAAGAGAATGCGCAGCAGATCTTCGCAAATTACCCCAACCGTCCGCTTGGAAGGCATATTGTGGACATCGTGGTTGTTGAGGCCACCCAACTCGTCGTAAGAAGCCACCACGTCCGAAACAATATCTTTCCAGGATTCATCCATCGGTTGGATAGAAATAACGCTTAAAAATGGAGCTTGCAATCATAATGATTCCATAGACATTATCAACAAATTCCCGCGGGCCTCTCCAACGGAGAGGTTGACTCCGGAAAAATCTTGGCTTCTTAAGGAGTACTTTTTGCCCCAAAAAATCGATCTCATCGAGCAACCGGTCAAAATCAAACCGAAGGATCTCACTTCCCTTGCGGATGAAGCTGAGATTGTGCGGCGCATTTTGCGTGCCTTGACCGACTTGGACTATGGCTCGGTGGAAATCATCGTGCACGATTCCAAGGTGGTGCAAATCGAGAGGACACAACGCTCGCGCTTTCCGCAGCCACTCGAGATACCACGAGTCTGATCTCGGCTTTTTTCACCCGTTCTCTAAGCTGTCGTCATGAGCCGTTACCAGGGAGTTTCTCATTTCATCGGTCATACGCCGCTGATCCGTCTCCAACGACTCTCCGAGTTGACCGGAAGCGAAATTCTGGGCAAGGCCGAATTCATGAATCCGGGAGGATCGGTCAAGGACCGTGCCGCTCTTGGGATTATCGAGGCGGCCGAAGCCAAAGGCGAACTCCAGCCCGGCGCTACCATCATCGAGGGTACGGCGGGTAACACGGGCATCGGACTTACCGTCGTCGGGCAATCGAAAGGTTATCGCACGGTGATCGTCATCCCGGACAACCAGTCGCCGGAAAAAATTCAGCTCCTGCGCGCCCTCGGAGCGGAAGTCATCGTTGTCCCGGAAAAGCCTTACAAAGATCCCGGAAATTACAACAAGGTCGCGCAACGCCTCGCCGGAGAGCGGGGTTACTTTTGGGCCAATCAATTCGACAATACGGCGAACCGGCAAATTCATTATCACACCACCGGGCCTGAGATATGGGAGCAGACCGAAGGACGTGTGACAGGCTTCGTTGCCTCGGTCGGGACGGGCGGCACGCTGGCGGGAACGAGCACCTACTTGAAAGAGCGAAACCCACAGATCGCATCCGTTTGTGCCGATCCCTACGGGGCCGCCATGTGGTCCTGGTTCAAGAACAATAATCTCGAAACAAACGATGGCGATTCCTTTGCCGAAGGGATTGGCCAGGGGCGAGTCACGAAGAACATTGAGGGTCTGAACGTGGATGAAGCCTATCGGATCGAAGATCAGGTGGCATTCTCCATCATCCAGCAGTTACGACGTGAAGAGGGGTTGTTTCTTGGACTGTCTTCCGGAATCAATCTTGCGGGTGCAGTTCGTTTCGCCCGGCAACGTGGACCAGGACAGACCATTGTGACCATCCTTTGCGATTCGGGGCATAAGTATATCTCGAAGCTCTATAATCCCGAATGGGTCGGGAAAAGCAGCTTGAAAGATTTGCCTCTCGATTCGGTGCTTTGACCTGCTCGACGACCGAACCCGAGGAATAGACCAACGCATCGTTATTTGATTATTTCCCCAAGACCATGCCTGCCACCGCCTCCAGGCTTGCCATTTTCCAGGAATCGGTCATCCGAGAGATGACCCGCCTGGCCAATCGCCATCAAGCCATCAATCTTGCCCAGGGTTTCCCCGATTTCGATCCTCCTGCCGCCCTGATCGCGGCCTTGGAACAAAGCGCACGGGGTGCCTTTCACCAATATTCGATCACGTGGGGATCGGCCCGTTTTCGACAGGCCCTCGCCGCAAAAATCAATCGCTTCACACGGCTTGCCATCGATCCCGACAAACATCTCGTCACCACCTGCGGAAGCACCGAGGCGATGATGGTCGCCATGATGACCGCGTGTAATCCCGGTGACAAAGTGATTGTCTTTTCGCCCTTCTACGAGAACTACGCCGCCGATGCGATCCTGTCCGGCGCGGAGCCGATCTACGTCTCCCTTCGACCTCCAGGCTTTGGCTTCGATCCCGGCGATCTGCGCCGTGCCTTCCGACAGAATCCGAAGGCCCTCGTTCTCTGTAATCCCTCGAACCCGTGCGGCAAGGTCTTTACTCGCGAGGAACTGCTCTTCATCCTCGCCTTGGCCCAGGAACATGATGCCTTCGTCATCACCGATGAGGTTTACGAGCACATCGTCTACGCTCCCGCCGAGCACATCCCCTTTGCCACCTTGCCCGGCGCGTGGGAACGGACTTTGAGTTGCGGCTCGCTCTCCAAGACTTATTCGATCACCGGATGGCGGCTGGGCTATGTCGCCGCCCCGATGGAAATCATTGCGCAGGCGCGAAAAGTGCACGATTTTCTAACCGTTGGCGCGGCGGCTCCGCTGCAAGAGGCGGCGGCCACGGCGCTCGAATTTCCCGATACCTACTACGCCGACCTCCTTGCCGAGTATTCCCGCAAGCGCGACATCTTTCTCGGCTACCTGAGGCAGACTGGACTTCCCTTCACGACGCCCCAGGGTGCCTATTACACGCTGGTCGATATTTCCTCGCTTGGCTTTGCGAGCGACCGCATCGCTGCGGAGGAACTGACTCGGCGCATCGGCGTGACCGGGGTGCCGGGTTCGAGCTTTTTCCGCGAGCCGGTACATCGCTACATCCGTTTCCATTTTGCCAAGAAGGACGAAACACTTCACGCGGCAGGGGAACGGCTCGCCTCCAAGTTAAGAGCTTAAGAGCAGCCTCGAAGCTCGATCCCTGAATAGATGGACAAAACTTAGCTTTTTTCTGGACTTGGAAACAATACAATAGTATATCCATGGATATTATATGCTATTTGCGGCGATTGACCCCTTCATGACCGAAGAAATCGTTAGTTGTCGACCGCGCCATCTTTTATCGCCCGGGCGCGATGCTGGCGCTATGCCGCCAGTGCCCCCATTCCAATCGACTAAAATCCTTTTTCGCAATCCCAATATGAACAGTTTTCAGCCTTTCAGCCATCGACCCCCTTCAAAGACAACGCTTTTACACGACCCATGGCCTCCCGAGACCAAGGATCGTCTGCTGCCCAAGGCAAAATTCTATCCCCACCCAATTCTCCAGAAAGCCCTCCGAGGATTCATCGGCGCGAGGCAGTCGCTGGTTTATGCGCCCGACTGCAATTGAAAAAATTCCCATGAGCGACTCCATGATGAATAAGAGAGTTCCCGTTAACGGCGACCTTGACGATGTGCATCCACTCCATCAAGGCTTCATCGCCTTTTGCGAAACCAAACTGCGCTACGAAAAAGGCTTCAAAGCGTGGCTTTTACTTGGCCCATATCTCCTCGGCGCCTTGGGCTTGGAAATCTTTATCGATTCGGGATACGCAAATACCACAAAGGCGATTGGGCCATGGGTCGCTTTCCTTGCCTACTTGGTCCTGTTTCCTCCTGCTTGGCAGCGAATCCTGAAGCTCGTCGCCGCGAAAAAGTCGGCCCTCTTCGAGCCGGGTGCTTCTTCGGCAGTGAAGCTGCAATAGGTCCTATCGGCTTCACCAGCGTCATCCTCATGAAAACGAATCGTTCGATTTCTTTGCACACAGCCCCGCTATCAACCTGATCGATTGACCAAGACCAACTTCCCATGAGCTTCGATTACAACTGGAAATTCGCCCGCAACGATGTTCTCGCCGGCCTCACCGTGGCGGCTATTTCCCTACCGCAAGCCATGGCCTACGCGTTGATTGCAGGCGTCGATCCACGCTTCGGCCTTTACTCAGCCATTATCGTCACGGCGGTCGCGTCCATCTTCGGCTCTTCGTCGCACCTGATCAACGGGCCAACGAATGCCATTTCGCTCGTCGTCTTCAGCGCGCTGGCGATCTTCGATCCCGATGCCCGGCTTGATGCTTACCAGGCCATGTTTTTGCTCGGGATCATGGTCGGAATCATCCAGATCCTCATCGCTGTCTTCAAACTGGGCGATCTCACTCGCTATATTTCCGAGTCGGTCGTGATTGGTTTCATGGCCGGGGCCGGTCTCCTCATCGCCGTGGGACAGGTCGGTAACTTCCTGGGTTTGCACGATGAGGGCAACGGACACCAGCATGTCCTCTTCCGCCTGTGGGAAACCGTGACACAGGGAGGCCCCGTTAATTTTTACGCACTTGGCATCGGCGCTGCAACGATCGTCGTTGTCCTGCTTCTGCGGCAAATTGTCAGGAAATTCGGCCTCCCTCAAATCGAGATGCTCACCGCCTTGGTCATTGCCGCCGGCTTTGCCGCATTCTTCGGTTGGTCGATTCCCTCGGCGCAGGGAAAGACGCTTCTCTCCGTCGTGGGCAATGTTCCCGCCAGCCTTCCGGCGCCTCACCTTCCCGTCATCAAGTGGGAGTGGATTTCCGATCTGTCGAGCAGCGCTTTTGCCATTGCCTTCCTCGGTTTGTTGGAGGCACTGGCCATCGCCAAATCGATTGCCCATCAGACCCGCCAAAAACTCGATTACAACCAGCAATGCCTCGCCGAGGGATTGGCCAATCTGACCGGTGGTTTTTTCCAGTGCCTGCCCGGTTCCGGTTCGCTTACCCGCTCGGCCATTAACCATCAATCGGGCGCATCGACTCGCGTCTCCGGTTTGTTTGCGGCGGCAGCGGTCGCCATTACACTCCTGATCGCCGCACCCCTGGCGAAGTTCATTCCCAAGGCTGCTCTGGCCGGACTTCTCTTCGTCATCGCCGTTCGCCTTGTCGATTGGAAACGGCTCCGCTATGCCGTGCGCGCTTCGTGGTACGATGCCGCGCTTGTCTTTATCACCGCCTTCTCCGCCCTCTTTATTACCGTCGAATTTTCCATCCTCATCGGTGTGGCTCTCTCCATCGTGCTCTTTGTACCGCGCGCGGCGCGCCTCCGGGCTTCCGAGTTGGTGGTCACCCCCGAAGGCTTGATTCGCGAAAGGCTATCGGATGATCCTCCGGCCAAAGACCTGCTCATTTACGACCTTGAAGGGGAACTCTTCTTTGGCGCTGCACCTGAACTCGATCGCTACTTCGATGAGATTACTCAACGAACCAAAGAGGGAGGAATTCGATTTGTCGTCCTGCGGGTCAAGCGCACGCGCAATCCCGATGTCGTCTTCCTCGAACATCTTGAACATTTCCTGCGTGAGTCCGATGCGCACGGCGTGACCGTGTTCCTCGCTGGCGTACGCGCTGATTTTTCTCGTGGGCTCTCGAATCTTCGCTTTGGTGAGTGGTTGCGCAGTGATCGTGTCTTCTACGAAGAGGATCAAGTCTACTCGGCCACCCTTAAGGCCGTCCGTCATGCCTACGATCTGCTTGGAAAAGATCCCCGTCACTACAGCGGCGAATTCGAGGTGATCGAAGGTGAAAAAAAAGAACTCTACTATCTCGTTTAGGTCGGTGGCGAAAAATCGAGCAAGCAACGTTTCGCACCCAAGTCCAAAAAATCTATTGAGTTTATATAGATATAACTTATTGAAATTGTGGATGTTATAAAAAGTTTTTTCTTGTCATCGTGCACTCGCTTCTCTAAAAAAACGCAACCTGACCACAGGAAATTGCCCGTTTCGGGCAGTCGTTTGCCGAATCCGTTTCGTGTCGCATCCCCCGTGGGAACGCTAGAAACCTTCTCACCGCAAAGTCCTCAAGGGACTTATGGCGGGAATCGAAGTCTTCCCAAAACCTATAGAACAATCGCCCCCCTATCATGAGCACGAATTTGAATCCCCAACTGAGCCTCAGCGCCCCAGCCGCGCGCAATCTCGCCACCGCAACTGTTACGGTACCCCAAAACGCCGCGAGGACACCTCGCTGGCTGCACAAGCTTCTCCCCTGGGTCGATGTCGATGGCGGCGTCTATCGCGTCAATCGTCGGAAAATTCTCGTGAACAAAGCTGGCCTGATCGTGGTCGGTCTCGATGGCAAGAAAGCCCACATCGATCCCAATAGCCTTCGCGGCATACCTCTCTTCAGCGGTCTCGATGACGAAACCCTCAAGACCATCGCCGGAGAATTCGCCACGGAGCAAGCGGACTTGGGCAAGGTAATTGTCAAAGAGGGAGACGCCGCCAAAAAGCTCTACGTGGTGGCCGGGGGCAAAATCGAATTATTCGTCTCTGGACCGCACGGCGACAAGCTCCGCCAAGGTCTTCTCGGTGCAGGCAATTTTTTTGGCGACGACGCATTGCTCGACGACTCGCTTAAATCCCCTGCCGCCAAGGCGCTGACGGAAACTACTGTGCTTAGCCTCGACCGCACGAAATTCGACGCCTTGAAGCGCAAGGCCGCTATCCGCGAGGCCATCGAGCAGTCCATCGAGAAACGCAAGGCAGCTCAGGCCAAGTCCAACGAATACGGCGAAAGCGTGATCGACCTCCTCACCGTGCAACGCGGCGAGCCAAAACTTCCCACCACCTTCGTCGATTACGAGGAAGATCCTCGCGAGTATCACCTCAACACCATCCAGACCGTGCTGCAGACCCACACCCGCGTCACCGATCTCTACAGCAACAAGATCGACCAGTTGCGCGAACAGGTGCGGCTTACGGTCGAGGCGGTCAAGGAATGGGAAGAGTGGGAACTTCTCAACAACCCGGACTTTGGTCTTCTCCGGGAGGTCGCGCCTTCACAGCGCATTCCCACTCGCAGCGGCCCGCCCACCCCGGACGATTTGGACGAACTGCTGGCCTTGGTCTGGAAGAAGCCAGCCTTTTTCCTGGCTCATCCCAGGGCCATCGCCGCTTTCGGTCGCGAATGCACCCGCCGTGGTGTGCCGCCGCCGACCGTCAATATTTTTGGTTCTCCGTTTGTCACCTGGCGCGGCGTGCCTCTGGTTCCGAGCGATAAACTCCTGATTAACGGCAAGTCCAATGTCGGCGGAAGTCTCGGCAGCACCAGCATCTTGCTGCTGCGTGTCGGCGAAGGCGAACAAGGTGTCGTCGGCCTTCAGAAGACAGGCGTGACGGGCGAAGTCGAACCTGGTCTTTCTGTGCGCTACATGGGCACGAACGAAAACTCCATCGCTTCCCATCTGGTCACCCGTTATTTCTCCACCGCCGTTCTTACGGACGATGCCATTGCGCGTCTCGATAATGTTCTCGTTGGCAACTACCACGACTATGTCTACCCCCGCTAACCCGGACACCGAGCTGATCGCAGGCTTGTTCAAAGAGTTCTACGCGGATTCCTCTGCTGACGGATCGTCGTCTCCTTTGACAAGCCACGGAATCAGCGAATACCCCAACGATTCCAAGGAGATTTCTCCGCCGGTCCATCCCGATGCGCAGGTTGCTTCGCCACACGCGATCCAGCCTGCGGAGTCGGCTTCCGGCGGTCATTCCGCAGGCTCGGAGGAAGCTTACCCTTTTGGCGAACCCAGTTGTTATCGGGACGAAAATCGTTCCTCTGGCAAGACCGCAACCAAAGCCACGCCATCCTCCGCTCTTCCCTACACGGACGACTCATTATCCGGGAGTGAATTCTATTTCCTGAAGCATACCGGTACTTCCGGTAGTGCCCCGCCAGCCACTGCACCCTCGCACCCTGGGCGAGGTGGTGCGCTCTCCGCGCTCGACGTCGAAGCAATTCGCGCCGATTTTCCTGCTCTGCATCAGAAAACCAATGGTAAGCCGCTCATCTTCCTGGATAACGCCGCAACCACGCAGAAACCACAGTCCGTCATCGACGCCACTTCGCATTTCTACAGTCGTGACAACGCCAATATCCATCGCGCTGCCTACGAGTTGGCGGAACGCGCGACGCGTGCTTTTGAAGGTGCCAGAGAAAAAGTGCGCGACTTTATTGGTGCCGCCGACGCAAAGGAAATTGTCTTTCTTCGTGGCACCACGGAAGCGATCAACCTCGTTGCGCAAAGCTACGGTCGCAAACATATCGGAGCGGGCGACGAGATTGTCATCACGACCATCGAACACCACGCCAATATCGTGCCCTGGCAGCTTCTCGCCGAGCAGACGGGCGCAGTCTTGCGTGTCGCTCCGGTCAACGACCGTGGAGAATTGATTCTCGACCAATTTGCCTCCTTGCTCGGTGGACGCACCAAATTGGTCTCGGTTGGACATGTCGCCAACTCCCTCGGCACAATCAATCCGATTGAGCAAATCATCGCCATCGCCCATTCCTTCGGGGTGCCGGTCTTGGTCGATGCCGCGCAATCGACGCCGCACATGCCCGTCAACGTTACGGCGCTCGACGTCGACTTTCTTGTCTTCTCCGGCCACAAGGTTTTCGGCCCCACCGGCATTGGCGCCCTCTATGGCAAGTCCGCGCTCCTCGAAGCCATGCCCCCCTGGCAGGGCGGGGGTCACATGATCCGCAACGTCACCTTTGCCAAAACGACTTACCAGAATGCGCCTGAAAAATTCGAGGCCGGTACGCCGGACATTGCCGGTGCCGTGGGTTTCGGCGCTGCCATCGATTATCTCCAGAATATCGGACTGGCTCCGATTGCCGCCTATGAACACGAGCTTCTCGTGTACGCCACCGAGGCGCTCCAATCTGTCCGCGGTCTGCGCCTCATCGGGACGGCCGCGAACAAGGCCAGCGTTCTTTCCTTTGTCATCGCCGGTCTCGAACCGGAAAAAATCGCCGAGCACTTGGACCGGCAGGGAATCGCCGCTCGGGCCGGTCATCACTGCGCGCAACCCGCTCTGCGGCGGTTCGGCGTGGAAAAAACCGTCCGTGCTTCCCTGGCGTTTTACAATACGCTCCAGGAAGTCGATGTCCTGGTGCGGGCCTTGCATCAACTCAAAAAAGCCTGAAACCAGGCTTGTTCCCCTCTGGCATGAAAACGATTTCTTCGGATCACCTCAAACGCTTGCTCGATTCCGAATCGGGTTTGACCCTGCTCGACGTCCGCACCCCGGTGGAATTCGCCGAGGTCCATGTCCCCCAGGCGCAAAACGAACCGCTTGATCGATTCGATCCGAAGAGTCTTCTTGCCGCTGGCCGGTTGTCTCAGGATCGTTCCATCTACCTCCTCTGTCGGTCCGGCGGTCGCGCCGCTAAAGCCGCCGAAAAATTGGCGCGGGAGGGTTTTGAGAATGCCGTAGTCGTTGAAGGCGGGACCTTGGCCTGGATTGAGGCTGGCCTGCCCGTCAATCGAAGTGTGGTGAAAGTGATCAGTCTTGAGCGCCAGGTCCGCATCGCCGCCGGATCGCTCGTGCTTACCGGGGTCTTGCTCGCTAACTTCATTCATCCCTACTTCATCGGTCTCTCCGCTTTTGTTGGTGCAGGCCTCGTCTTTGCCGGCATTACCGATTGGTGCGGCATGGGCTTGCTGCTCGCGAAGTTGCCTTGGAATTCGCGCAAGCAGCCTTAATGCCTGCTTGTAGGCCACGGTAACATCTCCTGCTCAATTCATCGCTCAAGGCGGCAATAGAGGCGTTCGCGGCTTTTTTGTTGAGAATTGATGAGCGAGTCCGCTTAATGTGCTGGGCGGAAAACGAACTTCCTCTTCCGTCCGACTCATGCGCCCTTCGCTCTCCTCCCTCGTCCGCTTTAGCCTCGTCTTCACGATTGCGGCAACTTGTCTGTCTCTGGCCCTTCCCTCCGTCCGCGCCCAGGACGCACCAGTCTCGACCGCTGCCCATACCTTCACCATCGGCCCGGATGCCTTCCTCCTCGACGGCAAACCTTTCGTCATCCGCTGCGGTGAACTCCACTCCACCCGCGTTCCCCGCGAATACTGGAAGCAACGCCTCCAAATGTGCCACGCCATGGGCCTCAATGCCGTCTGCGTTTACCTCTTCTGGAATTACTACGAGCAGGAAGAGGGCAAGTTCGACTGGACCGGCCAGGCCGATGTCGCCGAGTTCTGCCGCGAGGCCCAGCAGGAAGGTCTCTGGGTCGTTCTCCGTCCCGGCCCCTACGTTTGCGCCGAATGGGAAATGGGCGGACTTCCCTGGTGGTTGCTCAAGAACGACGGCATCAAGCTTCGCACCACCGATCCCCTCTTCATGGGCCCGGCCACCGCTTATCTCAAGGAGGTCGGTCGCGTCCTCGGCCCTCTCCAGGTCACTCACGGCGGTCCGATTCTCATGGTGCAGGTCGAAAACGAATACGGTTCCTACGGCAAGGATGCGGCCTACATGGGCGCGCTCCGTCAGGCCATGCTCGATGCCGGATTCGATGTGCCCCTCTTCTCGTGCAACCCCGCAAACGCCATTCAGAACGGGTACCGCGACGATATCTTCCAAGTGGTCAATTTTGGCCCCGGCAATGCGGAGCGCGCCTTCGCTACCCTCAAGAAATACCAGAAAACCGGCCCCCTGATGAACGGTGAATTTTACCCCGGATGGTTCGATTCCTGGGGTGTGGCCCATCAGGACAAACCGATCGACCGGGCTCTTTCGGACCTCGATTTCATGCTCAAGAACGGTCACTCCTTCAGCATCTATATGGCCCATGGCGGAACCACCTTCGGCCTCTGGTCCGGAGCCGACCGACCCTTCAAGCCCGACACCTCCAGCTACGACTACAACGCCCCCATTTCGGAGGCAGGCTGGGCCACCGATAAGTTCACCAAAATCCGCACCCTCTTCCAGCAATACCTCCAACCGGGAGAAGCCATTCCCGATCCTCCGGCGGACAACCCGGTCGTCGAGGTTCCCTCGTTCGCGCTCAACGAAGTCGCTCCCATCCGCGACAACCTCCCCGCCGCCGTCGCCACCGACGACCAACCCAAGACCATGGAGGCCTACGATCAGGGCCACGGCTGCATTATCTACCGCACCACGCTTCCCGCAGGACCTGCCGGCAAACTCGCCGCCACGGACGTCCACGATTTCGCCTGGATCTCCCTCGACGGTCGCCAGGTCGGCGTGATGGACCGCCGTAGCAAAAAATTCGACATCGACCTGCCCGCGCGCTCCGCTCCGGCTCAACTCGACATCCTTATCGAGGCCATGGGACGCGTCAATTTTGGTCAGGGCATCAACGACCGCAAAGGCCTCTACGCCCCCGTCACCTATACCCCCGATCAGGGAACCGCTTCCACCTTGAGCGGCTGGCAAGTCTTCTCCCTCCCGCTCGATCAAACCGAATTGGCCGCCCTCAAATACCAACCCGCTCCCGCGAATGGCCCCGCCTTCTGGCGCGGCTCGTTCGACCTGGATGCCCCCGGCGATACGTTTCTCGATCTACGGAGTTGGGGCAAAGGCGTTGCTTGGGTCAACGGTCACTGTCTCGGCCGCTTCTGGAACATCGGCCCGACCCAAACGCTCTACTGCCCCGGCCCATGGCTTAACGCCGGAAAGAACGAAGTCGTCCTCCTCGATCTCGTCGGCCCCAGCGATCCGCATCTCATCGGCCTCAAGACTCCCATCCTCAGCGAACTTCATCTCGATCTCGACTTCACCCGCCACACCCAGTCCGGCGGCGCGTTCGATGTCGGCAATCTCTCTCCTGCCGCCTCCGGTAGCTTCACCACCGATCTCGACTGGCAGGTGGTGAAATTCGCCGTCCCCGTCAGCGGTCGCTACCTCTCTTTCGACGCCCTCGACGCCTTCGACGGCAAACCCGTCGCCTCCGCCGCCGAGCTCGAGGCCCTCGATGCCAACGGCCAGACAATCCCGAACGCCGGTTGGAAAATCCTCTGGGTCGATAGCGCCGATACCGCCAACGGCGGCAACGCCGAATACGTCCTCGATGGTCAGTCCTCCTCTGCGTGGCAAACCGCCGGTACGGATTCCTATCCCCATCGCATCGTCATCGATCTGGGCCAAAGCGTGACCGTCTCCGGCATCCGTTACCTTCCCAAGGAAGGCAATCCTGACGATCCCGGGCGCATCAAGGATTACCAAATCTACGTCGGTGATCGGCCCTTCGGTCTTGCCCCTCAATAATCAATTATGGCCCCAGCACCCGTTCGCGCCTCACTCGTCGTTTGCCTGGTGCTCACCCTCGCCTCTTCTGCCAAGGGCCAAGCCACGCCTCCGCCAGCTCCTGCCCCCGCTCCACCCAGCCTCACTCCACCCTGCCCGTCGACGCCACTCATCCACGGAGCCAAAGTCTTCGGCGTCCGCCCCGGTTCGCCTTTCCTCTTTACCGTCGCCGCCACGGGCGATCGTCCTCTCACCTTTTCAGCCGATAATCTCCCCAGCGGCCTGACCCTCGATTCCGCCACCGGACGCATCACCGGCACCGCGCCAAAAAAAGGTGATTACGCGGTTACTCTTCATGCGAAAAACGCCTTGGGCGAAACCCAACGCCCGCTCCTGATCAAAGCGGGCAACACCCTCGCCCTGACTCCACCGATGGGCTGGAACAGTTGGAACTGTTTCGCCGGTGCCGTCTCCGACGCCAAAATCCGCGCCGCCGCCGATGCCATGGTCGAGAGCCGCCTCATCGATCACGGCTGGACCTACATCAACATCGACGATTTCTGGCAGGTGAACCCCACCTCAAAAAACCTCACGCTCCTCGGTCCGGAACGCGACCCCAAGGGCAATATCCTCCCCAACTCCCGCTTCCCCGACATGCAGGCCCTGGCCCAATACATCCACGCCAAGGGTCTCAAGGCGGGGATCTATTCCTCGCCCGGGCCCTACACCTGTGGTGGCTGCACCGGCAGCTATCGGCATGAAGTGCAGGACGCCAATCAATACGCCGCCTGGGGTTTCGACTACTTGAAATACGATTGGTGCTCCTACGGCAAAATCTACAAAAAAGAAGACGGCCTCGACGGCATGAAAAAGCCCTACCAAATCATGGCCGCTGCCCTGGCCCAGACCCACCGCGATATCGTCTTCAGCTTCTGCCAGTACGGCATGGGCGATGTCTGGCAGTGGGGCGCGGAAACCGGCGGCAATTCCTGGCGCACCACCGGCGATATCAACGACTCTTGGAAAAGCATGGTCCGCAATGCCGCCCGCGGCAACGGTATCGAGTCCTACGCCGGTCCCGGCCATTGGAACGACCCCGACATGCTCGTCGTCGGTCAGGTCGGCTGGGGGCCAAAACTTCACGCCACGCGCCTTACCCCCGACGAGCAGTACACCCACCTCAGCCTCTGGTGCCTCCAGGCCTCCCCGCTCCTCATCGGTTGCGACCTCACTCAACTCGATCCTTTCACTCTCGGCCTCTTGACCAACGACGAAGTGATCGACGTCGACCAGGATCCCCTCGGTCAGGCCGCGCACCTCGTCCACCCGACGATGGCGGGCACAACGCCCATCCAAATCTGGGCCCGCCAGCTCGAAGACGGCTCCACCGCCATCGGCATCTTCAACCTGATCGACGTCCCAACCACTGACTCCATCGCGTGGAGTGACTTCCATCTCTTCGGTCCGCAAATCGTCCGCGATCTCTGGCGCCAAAAGGATCTCGGTAAATTCGACACGGAATTCACCACCCC
>CAJCII010000132.1 GCA_903970335.1 Bacteroidota bacterium
AAGGTGGAGTCGATACCGCCGATCCGGGTGGGGATTCTTCACTCGCTGACGGGGACGATGTCGATCAGCGAAACGCCGGTGGTGGAGGCGGTACGGCTTTCGATCGAGGAGATCAATGCGTCGGGAGGGTTGCTGGGGGGGCGGAAGGTGGTTCCGATCATTGCGGACGGGCGCTCGGACTGGCCGACGTTTGCGAAGGAATCCCGGCGATTGATCTCGGACGAGAAAGTGTGCGCGGTGTTCGGCTGTTGGACTTCGGCGAGCCGGAAGACGGTGCGGCCGATTTTCGAGGAACTGGGCGGGCTGCTTTTTTACCCGGTGCAGTACGAGGGGCTGGAAGAATCGCCGAATATCATCTATCTGGGCGCGGCGCCGAACCAACAGATTATTCCCGCAGTAAAGTGGGCGTTCGACAACCTGGGCAGTCGGCGGTTTTACCTGGTGGGTTCCGATTATGTTTTTCCGCGCGCGGCGAATGCGGTGATCGGAGACCAGATCAAGGCGCTGGGAGCGCAGGTGGTGGGGGAGGACTACATACCCTTGGGGCGGACGGAGGTAGGGACGATGGTGGCGAAGATCGTGGCCACACACCCGGACGTAATTTTGAACACGATCAATGGGGATACGAACCTGGCTTTTTTTCGGGAGCTGCGAGCCGCAGGTATTTCTCCTCAGGTCATACCGACAATTTCGTTCAGTATCGGCGAGAGCGAACTGCCGTCGCTGAATCCATCGGCGTGTGCGGGCGACTACGCGGTATGGAATTACTTTCAGTCGCTGGACGGAGCGCAGAACGCGACTTTCGTGGCGGCGTTTCGCAAGCGGTATGGCGCACAACGGGTGGTTTCCGATCCGATGGAGGCGGCTTATTGCGCGGTGAAATTGTGGGCGCAAGCGGTGGAGGAAGCGGGGACGGAAAATACGGACGCGGTGCGGAAAACGATCCTGGACCAGAGCATGGCGGCACCGGAAGGGGTGATCCTGATCGATCCGGAGACGCAACACGCGTGGCGTCCGGTGCGGGTGGGGCGGATCCGGGCGGACGGGCAGTTCGATATCGTGTGGGACTCGGGGCGTCCGGTGTGTCCGCAGCCGTTTCCGATTTCGCGCACTCCGGCGGAATGGGAACGGTTTCTCGACTCACTGCGCGCGGGATGGGGCGGTCACTGGGCGGCACCGACAAATTAGACTCCGATGATTTCGCTGCCCATTCATCCGAAGCGGTTTCTGACGGCGCAGCTTTTCTGGCGCTTTTTTCTGCTGTCGTTGCCGGTGCTGTTGATCGGCGGAACGGCGTTGTGTTATTCGGCCCTGGGGCAATTGCGGACACAGGCCTCGGAAAATCTGGCGGGGATCGCGGCGGACCGGGCGAGCAAAATCGAAGCGTATGCGCGGGGCAAATTGCGGGAGATCCAACTCCAGGCGGCGCAACCCTACATGCCGAACCTGGTCGCCGACGGAAAGACCCCGGTTGAGCAGGAGTCTTTGCTGGCATTCCTGCGCAATGTAGGGGGCTACCAGAATCTGTTCCTTTTTTCCCAAAACGGCAAACTGCTCTTCTCGCAAAATTCGAGCGACGCACCGACGCCGGAACTGGCGCGGACGGTGGACCTGACACGCACGTTAATGAGCGCGGAGATTTCGGACTACACGCTCGATCCGGCGACCAAGACTCCGGCCGTTTACGTTTCCGCGCCGATCTTCGGGCCGGGCGGCGCGATTTCCGGGGTGGTGGCGGCGCGGCTGCGCAACGAGGAGATCTACCGCGTGGTGAACGATTACGGGAGCTTGGGGCGGACTGGGGAGACGGTGATTGCGCAGAAGGAAGGCGACCAGGTGGTGGTGGTGGCCCCGTTGCGGCACCGGTCGGATGCGGCGTTCCAGCTCAGCTTCGCCCCGGGCGAGGTGCCGGAGGATATCGCTGCGGCAGTGGAAGGGAGACGGGTGCAAGCGGTGACGGAGGATTACCGGGGAAAGCAGGTGCTGGCGGTCTCACGCTATCTGCCTTCGCTCGGCTGGGGACTGGTGGTGAAAATCGACACGAGCGAGATTTTCGCCCCGGCGGAGCACTTGCTGCAGGGGATTTTGATCGGAGCGGTGGTCTTCATTCTCCTGTTCGCGCTGGGGGCGCAGGCGGCGGCGCAGTCGCTGAATCGTCCGCTGGGCGCGCTGACCCGGGCGGCGAAAAGGATCGAGGAGGGAGACCTGACGGCACGGGCCGGACTGGAAGGCCGTATGGATGAGTTCGGATACCTCGGGCACGCCTTTGACGGGATGGCCAACCGCATTGAGCAAGCGACGGAGAATCTTCGCGAGACCAACGCTCACTTGGAGCAGAAAGTAGCCGAGCGGACGAAGGACCTGGAGGCCAAAACCTTCGAGGCAGAGCGGGCGAGCCGGGCCAAGAGCGAATTCTTGGCGAACATGAGCCACGAGTTGCGCACGCCGCTGAACGGGATTCTCGGTTACGCCCAGATTCTGGGTAACCTTGCGCTACCGGCCAAAGCGCAGTCGGGCGTTCGGGTGATCCGGCAGTCGGGGGAACATTTGCTGACGCTGATCAACGATATTCTCGATCTGGCGAAGATCGAGGCGCGCAAAATCGAGATCACGCCGACGGACATTCATTTGCCGGATTTTCTGCGAGGGCCGGTCGAGATGTTCCAGATCCGGGCGGAGCAGAAGGGGATTTCCTTCGAGGTGGAGATCTCGCCCGATCTCCGCGAGGCGGTGCAGGCGGACGAGAAGCGGCTGCGGCAGGTGGTGATCAATCTCCTGGGCAATGCGGTGAAATTCACGGATCGGGGGAGGGTCTGCTTCAAGGTGACCCCGCACGAGGGGAGGGTACGGTTCGCTTTTGTCGACACGGGCATCGGCATTCCGCCGAATAAAGTCGCGCTGCTGTTCAAGCCATTCAGTCAGGTTTCCGACGCGGCGCGGAACGCGGAGGGTACGGGCCTGGGCCTGGCCTTGAGCCAGCGGTTGGTGCAGCTCATGGGCGGAACTATCCAAGTGGAAAGCGAATTTGGGCGGGGCAGCACCTTTTCCTTTGAACTGGAGTTACCGCCTGGCACCGTTTCGGCTTTTCCGGACAAGCCGACGGAGAACGTTTCCCGCATCAACGGCTACGAGGGAAAGCGAAGAAAGATCCTGGTGGCCGACGATATTCCGTCCAATCGCGCGGTGCTGGTCGAGATGCTTACGCCGCTGGGCTTTCAGACGGTGGAGGCAAAGGACGGAAGGGTGGCACTCGATCTGCTAACGAAGGAGAAGCCCGATCTCGTGCTGCTCGACTTGGCGATGCCGGTACTCGACGGGATACAATTTATCCAATATGTGCGGCAGATCGATGCGTGCCGCAACCTGCCGATCATTCCAATTTCCGCCAGCGTGGGCGAAGAGGAAATCAAGCGATGCCGCATCCTGGGATGCGAGGATTTCCTGATCAAGCCGGTCGACTACGGGCGACTACTCGATCGCCTGAAGCTTCGTCTCGGGCTGGAGTGGACCAAAGTGGAAAGCGCCGCGGAAGCAGAGCCGATGGAGGAGGCTCCGGAAAACACTGGACCGGTTGCCGCACTTCCGGCAGAAGTTGCGGGCCTAATGGCGGACCTGGCGCGGCGCGGCGACCTGTTGAACCTGAGAAAAGAGGCGGAAGCCTTTGTAGCGTGCGAGCCTTCTTACCGGCCCTTTCTTGACCGATTGCGGAAATTGAGCGAGGGATTCCGTGTCCGGCAAATTCGCGAGCTTATTGTCGAGTATTCCCAACCTCCATCGCCATGAAAATCCCCGCCCCACCTACTGTCCTGATTGCGGACGACAATCCCACGAACCTGAATGTTCTCTTCGAGTATCTTTCCGCCCAAGGGTACCGGGTGCTGGTCGCGGAGGACGGGGCTGGTGCGATCGAGCAGGCGCAATACGGACTGCCGGACTTGATTTTGCTGGATGTGATGATGCCGGGAATCGACGGATTCGAGGCGTGTGAAAAGTTGAAGGAGTCACCCCAAACGAAGGACATTCCGGTCATTTTCATGACGGCGATTTCAGAAACGCCGTACGTGCTGAAGGGGTTTGAGGTCGGAGCGGTCGATTACATTACGAAGCCACTGCAACGGGAGGAAGTGCTGGTCCGGGTGCGGAATCACATCGCGATGCGGCTGCTCCAACGCCAACTGCAGGCGGAAGTGGCGGTGCGGCAGAAAGCGGAGGAGGAACTGCGGGAGATCAATGCGGGGAAGGATGTCTTTTTCTCGATTCTGGCGCACGACTTGAAGAACCCGATCGGAGGGCTGCTCGGACTGAGCGAGGCGTTGGTGGACCTGATGTCGATCGATATCGACGAATCGGTGCGGGACATGGCCATCGACATCCGCAACACGTCACGGCAGGTCGGAGAACTCCTGTTCGATTTGCTGAGTTGGGCGCAAATGCAGTTGGGAAAGCTGGAGCCAAAGCCAGAGCGGGTTTCCATCCTTAAGGAGGTGGAATTCGCAGTAGCCCTGGTGGGCGTGGCGGCGCGGACCAAGAAGATCGAGATCGAGAACGAGATCACGGAACCGATCGAGATTTATTGCGATGTGCGGATGAACGACACGGTGTTGCGGAATCTACTGGGTAACGCGGTCAAGTTCACCGACCGAGGGGGCAAAGTCAGGATCCGGGCCGAAAAGAAAGAGACCGAATTGGAGATCACGGTGTCCGATACGGGCAGGGGAATTCCGGCGGACCGTCTTCCGGATCTTTTTCGGATCGGCAAGACCAAGAGCACGTTCGGCACCGCAGGAGAAAAAGGGACGGGCCTCGGACTGCCCTTGAGCCGGGAAATGGTGGAGAAAAACGGCGGTCGGATCTGGGTGGAATCGATTCCGGAGGAGGGATCGCATTTTCATTTTACGGTGCCCTTGGCGGGGTAGGCGCAGACGGCAGGCGGCGGTCTGTTGAGCAAGGTAGGCACGCAGGCGCGGATGTTGTAAAGTTGCCACTCCATGGCAGGCATGATTCCACCCGAAATCGTCGAACAGGTCCGGCACGCGAGCGACATTGTGGATGTAATTGGTAGTTACGTGCCGCTGAAGAAAGCGGGCGCGCGGTACAAGGCGCTAAGCCCCTTCAACAAAGAGAAAACGCCATCGTTTAATGTCGATCCGTCGAAGCAAATCTTCAAATGCTTCAGCAGCGGCCACGGCGGAGATGTCTTCAAGTTCCTGCAACTGATGGAGAACATGACGTTTCCCGAGGCGGTGCGGAGGCTGGCGCAGCGGGCGGGGATTGTCATTCCGGAGGGGGGGCGGGACGATCCGCAGGCACGGAGCCGGAACGAGGAACTGCGGGCACTCCATGCCGCCGTGGCCATCTGGTGGCATAAGCTGCTCAAGTCCGATCCGGCAGCAGCCCCGGCAAGGGACTACCTGAAGAGTCGGGATTTTCCCGGAGAGTTGGCGGAGGAGTTCGGTCTCGGCTTTGCCCCGGAGGGCTGGGACAGCACACTGAAGTGGGCGCAGAAGGCCGGTTACAGCCTGGAGGCGCTGGAGGCGGCGCGGCTCATCGCCACGTCCGAGTCGGGACGGCGCTACGATTTTTTTCGGGGCAGGCTGATGATCCCGATTCACGACGAGTCGGGGCAGGTGGTGGCATTCAGCGGGCGTTTGCTCGATCCAGAGGCGAAAGCACAAAAATATGTCAACTCCCCCGAGACACCGATCTTCGTCAAAAGCAGGATTCTTTTCGGCCTGAACAAAACGAAACGGCCCATCATCGAGGCGGGAAGCGCAATCCTGTGCGAGGGGCAGATCGACCTGATGCGGTGCTGGCAAAAGGGGGTCCGCAACGCGGTTGCGCCGCAGGGGACGGCGTTTACCGATTCGCACGCACGGATTCTCAAGCGGCTGGCAAAGGAGGTGGTGATTTGCTTCGATGCCGATCGCGCCGGGCAAAATGCGGCGCAGCGGGCCATCGACGTGCTCTTGCAGGAGGACGTGCAGGTGCGGATCGCGCGGATTCCGCAGGGAGAGGATCCGGACAGTCTTTTGCGCAAGCAACCGGTGGCCGTCTTCGAGACCCTGCTGCGCGAGGCGAAGGACTATACACGACATTTGCTCGACACGACCTGCGAGACGGAGGACATCGCCAGCCCGCGGGGACGGGGTGCGGTGGCACAAAAGATGGCGCAAGTGATTGCGAAGATTCCGAACGCGGTGCAGCGGGAGAGCTTTCTATTGGAGGTTGCACGCAGGCTTCAAGTCTCGCGTTCGGTCCTGGAGGAGGAAGTGCGCAAGGCGGAGGACCAGTTGCGCCGGGCGGCTTCGATGCAGAATCGGGGTCAAGAGGTCACCGACGGGGCTAATTCCGACGACTCGGCTCCCCTCCCCGTCGAACCTTTGCAAGCGGACAAGTTGATCGAGGAGATGCTGTCGTTGTTGCTCAACCGCCCGGAACTCGTGCCGGAGGTGAGCCGGAAGCTCGATCCGGCCTGGATGGAGGGTCTCGGAGGGGCAGAAACGCTGATGCGCTTGCTCGATGCCCATGCGCACGATGCGTGGCAGGATGCGGCGCAGTTCATGGAAGAGTGCGACGACCGGACACGCAATTACCTGGCCGGGCTGTTGCTGACGCCGCCGCCGGTTCCGGTCGAAACGACGCCGGAGGCCTATGCGGATCGCTTGGTGCAAAATAGCGAAAAACGGTGGAAGCTACAACGACTGCAAATACTTACCCAAGGCGTGAAGTCCGACGAACTTTCCGTCGAAGAACGCATGAAGTATTTGATGGAAATACAGGCCATTCGCCGCCAATTTCCGGATTTAAAGCCTTAGCATTGATCGTTGAAGTTAAAATAATTGAAGAGTCTTTGATTGACGCAGCGAGTTTTTCCGTATTAAGTGTAAAAACTTGATTTCGGAGACACTCTTTGAAGAGACCTAAGACTTCGGTCGCGCTGGCCGGAATAGTTGTTGCTGGAGGACTTATGGCTGGATATGCCATGGCCGACACTGCGGTTCCGGCGTTAAAATTGGACAGCCCCCCCGATCCGAAATCGGAGTTAAAAATAGACGCCCAATTGCGTGAGCCGCGTTTCTGGGTAGCAACGGAATACGTCCATACCTGGCAAAATGCGACCACGGCTACGCCGGACTTGGTGGATCAGGTAACGGTAACCCCAAATTCGAGTACGGTCACTCCAATGTACAATCAAAAGCGGGTCGTCTTCGGGGATGGGAATGCCGTGAGGTTGACGCTGGGAGGCTGGATCGACCGGGACGAGAAATTCGGAGCGGAATTGAGCGGCTTCTACACGCCGAGGCAGACCGAAACCGACTCGATTACGGGCACACCGAACGGCCCCATTCTCACCGCGCCGTTCGGAGCTTCCGCGCTCAACGGGGTGACGGCGGGTAAGAGCCAAATCGGAGGACCGATCGGGAGCACCGGCGTGCAGGGGTATGCGTCGTTCACCTCGACCACGGAAAGCTATGGCGGGGAAGGGAATCTTCTGGCGCATCTCCTGACGTACCATCACGGCCCGGATTTCTCGGTCGATGCCAGCGGACTGGGTGGGTTCCGCTATTTTGGAGTGGCCGACCAATTTCAGGAGAGCATCGGTCGGGAGAATGTGCCGCCCGCGTTGGGGAATAATTTTTCGGGAACGGACAGCTACCAGACGCAAAGTAATTTTTATGGGGCCGATTTTGGGGGGCGCGTCCGCGTCGGTTACGAGGGGTTATTTGCCGAGTTGACGCCGAAGCTGGGATTGGGGGTCACCGACGAATCGGTGGATGTGTCGGGTACTTCCAGTGCGTCGTCCGGGGGGACGCCGCTCCCGGCGCTGAATCCGGGGGGATTTCTGGCCATCGGGAACAAACTCGGCGACCGCAGCACCGACAAATTCGCCGTCCTGCCGCAACTAACGCTAAAAGTGGGTTACGACCTGACGAAACAGGTCGAAGTTTTCGTCGGATACGATGTGCTTTACTTGAGCCAGGTGGCGCGGGCGAGTGGGCAGGTCAGCAACCAAGTTGGCGCATCGACCTCACCTTTTGCCGCCTTTGGAGGTATTCCGGGCGGAGCCGACAACAGCCCTCCGCCGGCCATCAGTAGTACGTCCTTTTTACAGCAAGGTGTTTCGGCCGGACTATCGGCAAAGTTTTAAATCGGCAGGAACCGACAAAGGGGACGGGAATTTTTCTGTGTAGAGGAACCCTCATTTACCCCGGAAGATATTTTTCCGTCTTTAAAAAAATCCATTGACCCGAGGCATTTGCTATAAGATAATACTAAGTTCTCCGTCTTTCACCGTTTCCCCAACGACTTATGCCCAAATCGAGCCGATCCATTACCCCCAAAGCAGCCTCTTCACCAAAATCCCGCAAGCCTGCTCCCGCCGCTCGCCCCTCGCACAAAGCGGCGGACGAAGCTCAGGCCAAGACCCAAAAAAATGGCCACAAGAATGGCTCGGCGCATCCCCATCACAAGGGGAAGAAGCCGGAGTCTCAGAGTGGGGGCGTAAATACTCCGTCGAAATCGCTCACCGACTCGTCCGAGAAGGACGCCAAGGGCGTGCAGGCCGTATGGACCGGGCAACCGGAGCGCCAGGAACGACTGCGCGATCTGGTCAAGCTGGCCAAGGACCAGGGGTACCTGACTTGGGACGACCTGAACGAGGCGATCCCGGAGAGCGTCAATAATCCGGAAGAACTGGAAGCCATCATCATGTTCCTGCGGAACCTGGAGATCGATGTCATCGACGCTTCCGAGGTGGACCGGTACAAGCAAACCGCCGCCGGCACGGAGGAAGAGCTTTCCGACGAGGAAAAAACGGACGCGAAACTCGACATTCTCGACGACCCGGTACGGATGTACTTGAAGCAAATGGGGCAGGTTCCTTTGCTGACCCGCGAGCAGGAAGTGGAAATTTCCAAACGAATCGAGGATGCCGAAAGCATGGTGCAGAAGCATCTGAACCGCTTCGGGTTCACGGCACGGGAATACCTGAATCTGGCGCGTAAACTGGAGCAAGGGCGCGAACGGTTCGATCGGGTGATCCAAGACAAGAAAATCGACAGTCGGGACAAGTATCTTTCGACCCTCAAGGCGCTGGTCCGCAGCGTCGAAAACGCGAACCAAAAGGCCGACCAAGCCTATGGAAAGGTGCTGAAGGCACGGGGCCACGCCCATACGCTGGCGAAAGCCGAAAAGGAATTCGTCAAAGCGGATGCGGCACTGCAAAAGCTTTTTATCCGTTTCTACTACAAGCAGAAGGTGACCGAGGAATTCGTGGTTGTCTGCGAACACCACCATCACGAATTGACCGAGGCGGAGCACGCGCTGGAAAAGCTGCACAAGTCCCGCAGTAAAAGCCGCGAACACACCGCACATGTGACGGAACTCGAGCAAAAGCTGCAGGAAGTCGAGCAGCAGGTGCGGATGCCGCTGGCACGCTTCCACGAAGATCATCGACAACTGGTCGAATGGCTGCGCAAGGCACACAAGGCGAAGACCGAGATGGTGGAGGCGAATCTTCGCCTGGTCATTTCGATTGCGAAGAAATATACCAACCGCGGTCTCTCCTTCCTGGATCTGATTCAAGAAGGGAACATGGGGTTGATGAAAGCGGTCGAGAAATTCGAATATCGCCGGGGCTACAAGTTCTCCACTTATGCGACATGGTGGATCCGGCAGGCGATCACACGAAGCATTGCCGATCAAGCGCGCACGATCCGCATTCCGGTGCACATGATCGAGACGATCAACAAGCTGATGCGCGTGCAGAAGCAGTTGGTGCAGGAATTTGGGCGCGAACCCACGCCCGAGGAAGTGGCGGAGGAGATTTGCCTCCCGGTGGAACGGGTCCGCGCTGTTTTGCGGATGGCACAGCAACCGATCTCGCTTCAGGCGCAGGTGGGCGACAGCGACGACACGACGTTCGGCGACTTTATCGAGGACAAATCGGCGGAGAATCCCTCGGAAATGACAGCCTACGCGCTGCTCAAGGAGAAAATCCGCGATGTACTGGATACCCTGACCGAGCGGGAGCGAGCGGTGCTGGAACAACGTTTCGGGCTCGTCGATGGGTATTCCCGAACCCTGGAAGAGGTGGGGCGGCAGTTCCGTGTCACCCGCGAGCGTATCCGGCAGATCGAAGCAAAGGCGCTGCGGAAAATGCGTCACCCGACCCGTATCCGTCACCTGCACGGCTTCCTGGAAGCCGATCAGGATCCGATGATGTAACGGTTCTACGGCACGGCGGGAGCCGAAGGAGCGTCAAAGCTTGTTGGACTCGCGGTTGACGATCAATCCGCAGGGGCCCAGTTCGATGAGATCGCCGTGTTCGAGATACCCGTCCTTAACGAGGATTCCGTTAATGAACGTACCGTTGCTGGAATCGAGATCCAGGATGTGCAAGCCGCGGGCCTGGATGTCCAGAATGCAGTGTCGGCGCGAGACATCCTTATTGTCGATGACCAGGTCGGAGGATTTGTCGCGACCGACCACAGTGGCAACTTTAGTCAGATAGTGTTTGACCGTCTGCTGGTCCTTTGGAACCAGAAAATACCTGAAGTTGATTTCGCCTTCCGTTTTCACGGCGGTCTTGCCTAGTCTGACCGTTTGATGGTTTTTAGGCTGGTTAATATCTCCGTGATTGAGAACAAACTCCGCGATATGGAGGTGAATGTTTTTTTCCGGGTCCGGAGGTTGGATATTTTTCAACCACGTGTAGGTGGCACCTGCAGTGTGTAAAGCCTTTTCGACGGCTTCCTTTCCCTCGATTTCGCCACCAAAGGCCCGAACGATGAAGCCGTCCTGGACGTAGATATGGATCAGGGCGTTGTCCTTGGAAACGAGGAGACATCCCTGATGGCGTGTTTGCCCGAGGCGGGAGAGAGCTTCTTCGACGGTAAATAGCTGATTTTCGGTGTTAGCCATGGCTTGGAGTCAGAGGAACTAATTTTGACCCAATAAAAATTACGGTCAACAGTTTACTTCGGCACCGTTCTTGATTTAGCTCATCGACCAAGAGGTGCCCTAAAAAATAGAGGCCCTTTAGGCTAAGGCTTAAAGTAGCTCGGGGAACGCCTGAAACTGGTCGAGAATATCGCGAGCAAAGTCGCCAAAGATGTACCCTTTGTTTCCACGCACCTCCCAGAGTGCTCCCGTAGAGGGCAACTCCTCCCAGACGCGGGAATCGAGCAGGGCATTCCCACTGTATCCGATGCCAATTTGTTTGACGAGTTGGTTGGCGGAGACGATTCCGTGGCCGAGAATGGCTCGAGGCTGGATTTTTTCGGGAGATTCGTGGCGGGCGACCGCGTCGACCAAGAGATGAGGGAGGCCTTGCTGCTTGAGCCAGAGCGCTCCGATCTCTGCGTGACTGATTCCGAACATATCCAATTCGCAGGCAACGATAGAAATTTCTTCCTGCACCGAGCGATTCAGCGCGGAAAAGTAAGCGAAGGGAAAGAGCTCGGAAAGAATGAGTTTGCCGATGTCATGGGAGAAACCGGCGGCGTATTCCAAGCCCGAGCGCTTGAGATCGAGGGCGTCGTAGATAAAATCCATGACGACGGCAACGGAGATTTGGTGACGCCAAAGGGGAGTCCAGTCGAAGTGGGTCGATTTGGGGCACTCGTAGTTGAGAGCGAAAAAGGTGAGGGCAAGGCTGCGCCCACGCTCCAGTCCCAAAGTTTCCAAGACATCCCGGGCGCTGAGATTTTCGGCCCGGTCCTCTTCATGCTGAGGATTGATCATGAAGTTGACGAGCGCACGTATGGCGGGATCGAGACCGGGGACTTTTTCCATGGCCTCGGCCAGCGCTTCGGGATCTTCGGAATGAGGTTTGCACAAATCATGAATCGTGCCGACCAAGGACTCGACCTTTAGCGGCTCGGGCCGGTTTTTCATCAAGTCTTCGACTTGCGCCCGGGAGATCTGGATGGAGGAACTGGCTTTGGATTGATTGGTGGTCCATTGCGTCTTGGTCTGGGCCAGGAGTCCGTGGATCGTCTGGGTGTTGTGGCCGGTGCGGGGGAGGGAGAGCGGCTTGGGGGGAAGCGGAGCCTCCAGGGGGGTGGTTTCGTAGCGGAAGCTTTGGACGTTCTCGAGGGCATCGCGGAGATCGCGGTAATTGGCGAAGCGGTCGTCGGGCGAACGCTCCATCATTTTTTTAATCAAGTAGATCCAACCGGTCGGGAGGTTGGCCTGGTGGACGATTTCCATGGGGAATGGCTTTTCGAGGTGTCCCCAGACAATGTCCTCGACGCTGTTTCCGCCGAAGGGGACCTTTCCGGTCATGAGATGAAACAGCGTGGCACCGAGAGAGTAGATATCGGTGCGCTGATCGGTGCTACTGCGGGTGATTTGTTCCGGAGAAACGTAGGCGGGGGTGCCAAAGGCCTCTCTCTCACCGCTTTCCTCCGCACTTTTGACGATTTTTTGGGCAAGTCCGAAGTCGGTCAACATGATGTTGTTGGCGCGATCGACGAGGAAATTGGCGGGTTTAATGTCGAGGTGAACGATGTTGGCCTTGTGCGCGGAATGTAACGCGGCGATGGCGTGGCTGAGGAACCATTTGGCCTGTTCTTCATTGAACCAGCGTTTGGCTTCGATCCAGTCGTCGAAGGTTTGACCGTCGATATACGCCATGCTAAAGAAGACCACGTTGCCTTCCTTTCCGATGTAAAAGATAGGGATGATGTTGGGGTGACGCAGGGCGGCGACGGCGCGGGCCTCCTCCTGAAAGTACTGCACGTAATTGGGGTTACTGGCGTATTCCGGTCGCAAGACCTTAATTGCTACGTAACGTTCCAGCGCGGGCTCGAGAGCCTTAAAAACGGTGCCCATTCCGCCTTGGGCGATTTTGTCCGTGATGACATAATGCCCCAGTGACGTTCCAGGCACGAGATCGGCAAGTTCCAACGGCTGGGACATAAAGTGTTCTAATCTATTCGCTTCACTCGGACGAAAGCTAGAAGGAATTTACCGCCCTTTTCACCGAACAACAGTGGAAAGTGCCACTTTAGCCGAGAATTTTTCCTAAGGGATGTTTGAGATGTGAAAGAGAGACGGGATCAGGGTCAGCTCTACCGGACGTCGCTATTTCGTACCACTAACCGAGGAGGACGGGACATTATTCGCGCCGGCGATAACCGTCGAGCCGGCATAGGCCTTGACCAAGCCTTGAGCCACGCAATCGGCATACTCGCGGAAGATGCTGCCGTATTTTTTGCCGTCGAACGTTTGCACTCCATCGTAATCCCCGGCGATGAGGCGGCGGTAGACGATTTCGTTATTCATGAAATAGGGTTCGGTGCAGACGACCGGGCCGTCGTATTCACGGTTGGCGGCAAGGTTACGCGCGACGACATAGGGGTTGCCGGGGATGACCGCGCGGGTGGTGCTCGAATCGCCGTATTTGACGGGGCCGAGACCGGTTCTTTGCGCGAAGACCGTGGCGATGTCGCCGGCGACTTCCGCCTCGATGTCGGCACCTCCTTCGACCATCTTATAGACACAGCGTCGGCGCATCTCGGGGTCGGCGATTTCGGTGCGGGTATAGCTGCCTCCGACAAAGAAGATGTTTTGATTGGCGGAAGTCAACCGCCCGCGCCCGCTGCCCGGGGTGGCGTCGATGTAAAGAGTGACGGTGATGTCGGGCACAAAGTTATTGCGGATGCGGTTGCCGCGTTCCCGGATTTCCGAGCACCGATAGAAAAGGAATTCGGCGAGGTCCATGAGCCGGTGACCAAAGAGGAGGTCGAGTTTGTCTGTAGGCAGGGCGTGCAGATTGGTCGAATGGGTGGAGTGGAGCGTGAGGAGGTCCCGCGCCTCGGGGATCATGTCGTTGGGACGGTAGGGAGTGACCGGTTCGGTGGAGTCGCGGACGACGAAGACCGTGGCGCCGAGAGCGGTCAATTCCTGCTTGAGGAGGCGTCCGGTGATGAGATTGAGATCGCCCTCCTGGACCGGCGCGCTCCCACGGTAGCGGGTGCTACGTTCTTCCATTTGGGCCCAGGGGCCGCCGATGTGACCGGGGTCGATGGCAACGCGGAGACCGTTGAGGGGTTTATCGAGAGGATGCGTTTCGGCGCGAACTTCCGCAGGGGTGCGGAACCAGCGCATGGGGGCACGGGGTTGATTGGGGGGCGCGAATTGGAGCACGAACTGGGGGGAGGAGGTGCGGTCACCTGGAGACGGATAAATGACGACACGGGAGTCGTTGATATCGAGATAGGGCTGGAAAGCGGAAAACGGGTCGTAAAGAACGTGGAGTTTTTGCTCGAATTGCTGCCGGGTGATGGTGCCTTGGTAGAGGTCGATGGGGAACCATGGGTTCGGCGTGGGAAGACGGGGAAATCCGGAGTCGGTCTTGAGATGAAGTAACTCATTGATGCAGCGGGCACTCGCGGCGCTCTGAGGTGTGACGGCAGGGTAGGTAAAGAGCGGAGGCTCGGACGTCGGGGCAGGCGGCGGCGGGGGCGGACCGGCAGGATCGACCGGTTTGGCTTCGGCATTGAGGCACAGGAGGACAGCCGCTCCGAAGAGGGCTTTCATGCCATTTAGGCCAGAGCGGTTACCGAAAAAATACATAGCCGCCTAAGCTGTCAGCGTCGGCCCAAAAACGCAAGGGTACACTTTCCATTACAACCCTCCGGGCTTATGCTCCGGCAAAATAGACCGGATTTGGAAGTTGGCGAATGGCGTCCGCCTGTCATGCTAATCGCAGGCCCTATGATTGACTTTACACGAGCCTTCGATTCGGCGTGGGAGCGGATGTCGATCATCCTATTCCGGCCATTTGACCTTGGGAAATGGTTCACCATCGGCCTGAGCGCATTTCTGGCCGGGTTGCTCAATGGCGGAAACGGGTTTAACAGCTCGACCAGCACAAATAATGTTAATTTTAACAATAATGGCTTCAGCGGGGGCAGTAACTTGCCCTCAACGAAATTCGACTGGAATCAGTTCCATGCCAGCGTGAACCATGCCTTCAGCGGTGTGGCCTTGGGCATGATCATCCTCATTTTCGCGGTGGTTTTCGTGATTATCATTGTGGTGACGCTCGTCTGTTACTGGCTTGGTACCCGCGGACAATTCCTGTTGATCGACAACATCGTGCGCAATCGTGGTGCCATCGGCTGGCCTTGGAATTACTACTCGCGCCAGGCAAATAGTCTTTTCGTGTTTCATCTCGCCGTGTTTGCGCTTGCGTTCCTGGTTTTCATTCCCTTGCTGGTCATCGCGGCGGTGATGGCCATTCCGATCTTCCGGCAGGGTCGCTGGCCGGTGGGCTGGGAAATCGGGGGGTTCGTCGGATTGGCGCTGGTTTACGTCATACTGGCACTTGGCCTGAACCTTTGTCTTTTTATCTTTCGGGAGTTTGGCGTTCCGTTGATGTTCCGTAACGGCCTGATGGCGTGGGCGGCTTTTGTGGAGTCGATGCGTCTACTGGTGCGACACCCGGGGAGCGTGCTGCTGTTTGTCCTGCTGCGCTTCGTCATCGCCATCGCGGCATTCATCGTCGCGATCATCATCTGTTGTTTCAGTTGTTGCATCGAACTGGTGCCGTATCTGGGGACGGTCGTCCTTTTGCCCGTGCTGATTTACATTCGCTGCTTCAGCCTCGATTGCCTGGCTCAGTTTGGTCCGCACTACGATGTCTGGACGGTCGATGTTCCTCCCACCGGGACCGGTCCTGCCGGCACTCCGGTGCCGTTCAGCCCCCCGCCACCACTCGGATAAATTCGACCCGGTCGCCGTGTTGCAGCGTGCGTCCCGGCCATTCTTCACGCAGCAGGGTCTGGCAGTTGAGTTCGACGAGCAGGCAACGCGCATCCAGACCGAAATCGACGGCAAGTTCCCCTAGCGTGCTTGCCGCAGACACCTGCCGGGCACGGCCATTGACGAAAATCGTAAGACGGCCGTGGACGGTTTCCATAATAAGAGGCGCGATAGCGAATTTACCCGAGCCGTCCTTCCTCGGCATCGAGCAGGTCGAAATTAAAGATGACCCGCTCTTGAACTTCGGGCTTAACGTTGGCGAGGAGATATTCCTGAATCCAGGCCTGACGATCCGGCGGCAGTTCGCAAATCCGACGACATTTAAGGGTAAAATTCCAGGAAGCGATCTCCGCAGCGGAATGGGCTTTGGCGCTGGCTTGGATCCAGGCCGCAACCTCTTCATCGGTGGCGCCGGTGGCCACGAAGGCTTTGAATTCATCGGCGTCGATGCCGGCGAATTCGAGAAAGACACGGTCCGGCCCGATGTTGAATTCATATTCACCGGCAGTCCCGTTGAGGACGGCCCGGCATTTGTCGAGCATCCGCCCGGCGATGACGTACCCGGCAAAGAGCGCACGAGGACTGCGCGGATAGTCCTGGGTCAAATCGAGGGCGAGATCGGCTAGATTGGCGGGCATACTTTAATTTCGGCGAAAATGGGCGCGAGGCAACGGATTCTACCGCTTTGCAACGGTACTGGAGCGAACGATGATTTCGACGGGGAGTTGACGCGGCTGTACGGTCGATCCCTTGCTCAATTCCACGGCCAGCCGAACAGCGGTCTCGCCGATCTCCTTTTGCGGAACGCGGATGGTTGTCAAGGGGACGCGAAAATTGGCCGCGAGGACGCCATCGCCGAAACCGACGACGGAGACAGCCTCCGGAAGGCGGAAACCCTGTTGCAGGAGCGTGTCGATCGCGCCGATGGCCACACTGTCGTTATGCGCGACGACGGCGCTGAAGGGGGCTTTTTCGGAGAGTGCCTGGGACATCGCTTTGCGACCGGACTCGATGTCCTTATCGGCAAGAAAAACGCGCGCATCGGTATAGGCGACTCCCGCCGCCGCCAGTGCGCGCTGATACCCGATGAAGCGTCCCGCGCTGGAGGAAGACCCGTTGGGCCCGGCGAGGAACAGGATTTCGCGATGGCCCAACGCGAGCAAATGCTCGGTAGCCAACCACCCGCCACGCTGATCGTCGCAAACGACCCAGGTGACACGGGGAAAATTTTCCGCGCCTGCGGGGTAGGCGTCGAGCAGAACCGTGGGGATCGAGCTGGTGCGAACCAATTCCAAGGTGGCGAGGCGATGCTGCCAGCGGACGGCGGGAACAAGCAGGAGCGCCTCCACCTGGCGGGAGATGAGCTTTTGCACCTCGCGCATTTCGTTCTCGGCCCGGTCGAGGGAGTGGCCGAGGATGACTTGGAGGCCCATCGCCTCCGCCTGGCGCTCCACGCCCCAGACGAGTTGCGAATAGTAGGTATGGTTGATCTGCGGGACGACGATACCGAGGAGGCCGCTGCGACGCAGGCGCAGATTCTGGGCGGCACGATTCGGGATGTAATTGCGGCGACGGGCCTCGGCCTGCACGCGAGCCTTGGTGCCGACGCTGATATCGGGCGCATCGCGCAGCGCCTTCGATACTGCCATCACCGAGAGGTTTAACGTTCCAGCCATCTCCTTAAGCGTCGACATATTACTTAAGGGAGGTGTTTAGCATGTCACCCCTGCGGTGTCTTCTAAATTGGGAGATCTGCTCGACGTAAGATAAAAGCCCCTTCTCGCGTTGCCTTTTTTGGAAACTGCGTCATGCTGAGCGGCTCATGCAGTCCGTTTGCGTCTTCCTGATCCGTGTTTACCGGGTGGTCTTCGCGCCCCTCAAAGTCATGATGGGTGTGCAAGGCTGCTGCCGGTATGTGCCCACCTGTTCCCATTACATGGAGCAGGCCGTTTGCACCCACGGCCTTGGCCGCGGGCTGGGACTCGGTGTCCGCAGGGTCATGCGTTGTCATCCCTGGGGTGGAGCAGGTTTCGACCCGGTGCCCCCCGCTTGCGGCTGCTCAAGATAGACAGGTTAATCGACTATGGATCGCATGGACCGCACCAGCCGCATCGGCGTTTTTGTTTGCATCGTTCTCCTCTTGGGAATCGAGATCTTCTTTCCCCCGCCGCCAGCCAAGCCGCACGCACCGATCGCCGTGCCCGTTTCATCGACCGCCACTACCGCGCCAACGGAAAACGCTGCCTTGACCGAGAATCCGGGCGCGGTGGTAACCCCCGCGACACCCGTTCCGACCACCGAAACCGAGACGGTTTTGGAAAATCCGTGGGTCAAAGTCACGCTGACTACGGCGGGAGCTTCGATCAAGTTTGTCGAGCTAAAGAAACACAAAGAAGGCGCGGGGAACGTCGTCCTCAACAAACAGTCCAGCTCCAACGTCCTTGTGCTCGACGGCTGGCCCGGCGCGGGAACCGCCGGTTTTCAGATCGAGCGAACCTTGCCCCAGCAGGTGGTCTATGCCACCGAATTAGAGAACGGACTGAAATGGGAGCGGAGCTACACCTTGGGCGAAGATTATACGCTGGACGTGACGGATAACCTGACTAATCCGGGGGCGACCGATATTACGCTACCGTCTTTCAGCCTGAAGCTGGGCCGGGCGCAACCGCTGCTGGTCGGCGGAAAGTACCAACCCATCTCCAACATGTACGTGGGTTCGGGGTGGTTCACGCAGAAATTTCACCTGACCACGGTCAACGACTTCAACCCGAGCGTCTATTTGTGGCTCTTCAAGACCCGGGACGGTCGCGATGCCTTCTCGAGCCGGGACCAGGAAGACCAGCCCGTTCACTGGGTCGGGGTCGAAAACCAGTTTTTCGCCTTGCTCCTTACCCCCAGAGAGGACCATCCCATCGATCATGCCCTGTTCCAGTGCTTCAATGCCCGCGATACGGACGGTAATGTTCCCTATAAAACCGAGCCGGAAATCGAAACGACGGCTTTCTTCCCCGGGGTCAGCGTGCCAGCGGGCAAGGTCATCAGCCTGGATTACGGCCTCTACGCCGGACCGAAGGAATACAGCCGTCTTAACGCGCTGGGCGAGTTGCAGGGGGAATTGATGAACTATGGTTGGTGCGAGCCGGTGATCCTGCTCATGCTCACCGGCATCAAGTTCTGGCATTCGATCGGGTGCAGCTACGGCATTTCGATCATCCTGCTGACGCTGATGGTCAAGATCATCACCTGGCCGCTGGTCAGCATCTCGAACCGTTCGGGTAAGCGGATGCAGGCGCTGGCCCCGAAGCTGAAGGAATTGCACGCGAAGTACAAGGACCAGCCCGAAAAGGCCTCGTCGGAGACATGGGCGCTCTACCGCGATTACGGTGTCAACCCGCTGGCCGGATGCCTGCCCGCACTAATCCAGATGCCGGTGTTCATCAGTCTCTACTACATGCTCCAGAACCTGACTGAGTTACGCGGGGAGTCGTTCCTGTGGATCCACGACCTGACCCAGCCCGACACGGTGTGGTCTCACACCCTGTCCTTCGCCCTGCCTCTATTCGGGAACCACTTGATGCTCAATCCCCTACCGATCATGGTCACGGCCCTGACGATGGTCATGATGCGCATGACACCGCAAATCGGCGACCCGGCTCAGGCGAAAATCGCCCAGTGGATGCCGCTGGTCTTTCTGTTTATCTTTTATACGTTCGCGGCGGCGCTCTCGCTCTATTACGTCGTCAACAATTGCGTCTCGATCATTCAAATATACCGCAATTTACGCAAGCCGTTGCCCGTGTTGAAAAAAAGAGACAAGTAAACAGGTGAAGTGAAGGATTACGACCGAAGGAGCATCCATTTCCCGCGTGACTTGACCGGCAAAAATGCCTTGAATTATCCATGCATATTTTCGTGACGGGCGGAGCCGGCTACATCGGCAGTGTTTGTTCGGAAGAAATTCTCAATGCCGGACATCAGGTCACCGTTTTCGACAACTTGAGCGAAGGTCATCGCTCGGCGGTCGATCCACGCGCCACCCTCATCTTGGGCGATCTGATGAATCGGGACGAGATTTTTGCCGCCGTAAAAGGGGCCAGGCCCGATGCGATCATGCATTTCGCGGCCAATGCCTTGGTCTCCGAGTCGATGACCAATCCCTCGAAGTATTTTCGCAATAATGTCTCGGGAGGGATCAATCTGATCGATGCTGCGGTGGATGCCGGGGTGAAGAAGTTCATCTTCTCTTCGACGTGCGCTACCTACGGCACGCCGGAAAAAATCCCGATGGACGAGAGGCTGGCCCAAAAGCCGATCAATCCCTATGGGCAGTCCAAGCTCATGTTCGAGCAGATTCTCAACTGGTACGACCGCATTCACGGACTGGTCTACATCAATCTGAGGTATTTTAACGCCGCCGGGGCGAGCGATAAATTCGGAGAGGATCACCGGATCGAAAGCCATCTCATCCCCTGCATCCTGAAGGTCGCGCTCGGCCAGAGGGAGAAGGCGGAGATTTATGGAGAAAAGTACACAACTCCGGACGGTACTTGCATCCGCGACTTCATCCATATCCAGGACCTGGCCGCGGCACATATCCTCGCACTGGGCCGCGAGACCAGCGTCAGTTACAATCTCGGCAGCGGGGAAGGCTTTTCCGTCCGCCAGGTCCTCGACATCGCCCGGAAGGTAACCGGGCATCCCATTCCGGTCGTGGTGAAAGAACCGCGTCCGGGAGACCCCCCGCGTCTCGTGGCGAGTTCCCACAAAATCACCAGCGAGTTGGGATGGCGCCCCAAGTATCCCCGTCTGCAACCGATTATCGAAAGCGCCTGGGCGTGGCACCAGAAACATCCGAACGGCTACGGCGACTGAGGAAAGTGGGAGACTGTCCGAAAGTCTCTAAACTTCACCCCGCATGAGAACCGTGGTCTGCTTCGGTGCCAGCCTCACAGCGGGCCGGGTCAGCTTCGACTATGTCGAACTGCTCGGTAATCGTCCCACGCTGGCCGATTTTCGCTTCATTAACTGCGGAGTCGATGGCGATCTGGCCTGGAATGGTCTGCACCGGCTCGTCGATGTCGTTAAGGAACGTCCGGACGCTGTGACCATCCTGATCGGCACCAACGATGTCAACGCCACCATGAGCGAGCGGAATCGCCTCCGCTACCTATCCTTCAATCATCTGCCGAAGGATCCAACGCTTGCTTGGTACGAGGAGAACCTGCGCGCAATCGTCGCCCGGTTAAAAGCGGAAACGGAAGCCCGGGTGGTTCTTCTTTCCTTGGCGGTAATCGGGGAGGACTTGCATCATGAGGCCAACCGGAAGGTCACGCTCTACAATGAAGTTATCCGTCGGGTGGCTGCCGAGGAGAATCTGGATTATTTGCCGCTTAACGAACGGATGGTTGCCTATTTACTCGAGCACGAGGCCGACCGGGCGGCCCTTCCGGCGAGACTCGAGTACCGAGACGGTCTGACTAACGTCGGCAATGCGGTGGCGCTGCACGCCAACGGCCTTTCTTGGGACGACGTTTCCCGTCGCAACGGTCTTCTCGTCACGACCGACTGCCTCCACCTGAACAGCGTGGGGGGCGGAATGGTAGCCGAACTGATCGAGGACTGGCTGCTGCGGGTATGGCCGCCTCGCGGGGACACTTGACATAACCGCCCGCGTCCGCAAATCTTCGCATCCGTCTTACCGTATGATCCAACACCTTGTGCTCCTGACCACCAAGCCGGAAGTAATCCCGTCCAAGCTGGAGGAGATCATGGTGGAAACGCGCATTCGACTTCTTAAGATACCGGAAGTCAACAACTTGCGCGTCGGCAAGCGAGTCGACACCACGAACAATCCCTACACGTACTTCTTTTCCTTCGACGTGGAGAACATGGACAAGCTGGCCTACATCCATGAAAACGCGGTCTACGTGCAGTTCGAGAAACAAATCCTCGGTCCATTTGTGGGAGCATCGAAAGTGTTCGATTACGAAATGGAACCGGGCAAAGACGTTCGGTACTCCTGATTTTCTCTTCTGGGCAACACCCTATCGAAGCAAGCATCTCGTTACTTCTCCGTCTCGCATTAGCTGCGGAGGGAGTAAAGCCGGGAACTCAAGTGCCTTCGAGAAAGAGCGAAACTTGGGGAGTTATAATAACTGGCGCAAGACGTGCATTCAGTCCGATCTATCGATAGCACTTAATCTATGCGTCTCGATTCAACCCACGCGCTAACCTGGCGGTATCTGCTGGCACTGACGTTGATTGCGGTCCTTTCCCTCGCCGCCTATTACACGCTGACCCGGGTGGTCTTGTCCGGGCACCAACTGACGGAGCTCGATCATGCAAACGACGAGGAAAACACGACGATTCAGCGAATATCCTATTTCAGCTTCCTACTCTCGCTACCCGCCCCAGCGTCGGAACACGAAAAAGAGCGAACACAGCTTCGCAAGGAATGCGCCGCGTTGATCGACGAGGAAGACCGTTTCATCGGAAAAATATCGAAGGGAGAAGACGCTTTTCAGTTTTCTCCCGACTTAAAGGCTATCTATTTCTCCAATCCCATAAATCTGGACGCGGAGGTGCGGACCTATGCGGAGACCGCAGGACGGGTGGCGACAGCACCCGAGGGGAGTCTTGCTCCCGACGATCCGGACATCCGCTACATTCAGGAAAGAAGCGATAACGAACTGATCGACGGCCTAAACCAGGCGATTTTCCTTCTGCGCAATAAAATGGCGAATGAGCGCAAGACGCTTCTCCTAACCCAGGTGGTAGTCTTTATTCTGACGATGGTTACGCTGCTTTTCACCGGTCTATTCATTTTCAGGCCGATGATCACGAAAATGGTTGAAGAAACGCGCCGACTGGCAAGTTCCGAGCGTAAGCTTTCCGCCGTCTTCAACACGGTGGGGGAGGCCATTTTCTCGACTGATCAGAAGGGGCGCATCCTTTCCGTCAACCATGAGGCGGCACGATTGTGGGAATACGAAGCCAAGGACCTGATCGGACAAAGCCTCGATTATCTTTTCTCGCATCCGGGCTTTTTCGACGAAGCGCGCAGTCAGTGCGTCAAAGCGGGTACGATGGCCTGCGTCGAGACGGAGGCCATTTCCCGGCACGGGCGTCGTTTCCTGGTGGAAGTTGCCTTCGATCAGACCGAAGTGGACGGGACGGTGATCCATACCCTGGCGGCCAGCGATATTACCGAGCGAAGGGAACATGAGAGCCGCCTGCTCGAGGCCAAGGAAATGGCGGAGGCGGGCAACCGCGCCAAGTCCGAATTTCTCGCTAACATGAGCCACGAAATCCGCACACCGATGAACGGCGTCATCGGCATGACCGGGCTTCTCCTCGAAACGGAGCTGACCCCGGAACAAAACGATTATGTCCAGACCATCCGGCAAAGCGGCGACGCCCTGATGGCCATCATCAACGATATTCTCGACTTTTCGAAAATCGAGGCTGGTCGCCTGACCTTGCATCAAGCCCCATTCGACCTGAGGCAGTGCATTCAAGAGGCGATGGACTTGTTTGCACCGAGAGCGATGGAAAAACACCTCGACTTGGTCCCGCTCATTCACGATGAAGTACCCGCCGGTCTGATCGGCGACGAGCAACGCCTGCGCCAGGTGCTGCTCAATCTTCTCGGCAACGCGATCAAGTTTACGGCGAAAGGTGAAGTCTGTCTCGAGGTCGCCGCTCGTTCGATTCGGCAGATCGACGTCGAGGGATCCACCGATGGCAACCTCTGGGAAATCAGCTTCGCCGTTCGGGACACCGGGATCGGCATCCCACACGAAAAAATGGACCGACTCTTCAAATCGTTCAGCCAGGTCGATGCCACCTCCACGCGCACCTATGGCGGAACCGGTCTCGGCCTGGCGATCAGCAAGCGTCTGATCGAACTCATGGGCGGTTCCATTTACGTTACTAGCGTGGTCGGATACGGCTCCGCTTTCGTCTTCACGATCCGGGTCCACTCCGCCGTTCTTCCGCACAAGGCCATCAACGTGGCGTCTGAGCCCGACCTGAAGGGACACCGCTTGCTGGTCATCGACGACAACAAAGCCAGTCGAACCCTCCTCGTCTCGCAAACCCGCCGATGGGGTCTCGAAGCGGTGTCCTGCGCGTCGGCTCCCGAGGCCCTGCGATTGCTCGAAAGCGGAGAAAAATTCGATGTGGCGATCGTTGATCGACTTATGCCGGAGATGGACGGCCTCTCCTTCGCCTCGGCGGTGCGGGAAATCGACCATGCCAAAAAAATGCATGTGATTCTGCTGAGTTCCGTCCCGCTGGAAGAGCTGGATCCCGACCGTCGGCAGATCGGCTTTTTCGGTGTTATTCCCAAGCCATGGAAATCCTCGGTCTTGCAGCGAGAATTACTCCGCATTCTCAATCCGGACGCGACAGTCCCCTCCGGCCCGATCATGCCCGAGCAAGTGCTGGCCTCGGGTTCGTCCGACGAGATGCCCGTAAAGGTCCTGGTCGTGGAGGACAACCCGGCCAACTTGCAAGTCGTCATCACCGTACTGCGCGCGCTCGGGTATCAGCCCGATGTCGCAGAGAACGGGCGCACCGGCTTGGAAAAGGCACGGACCGGAAAGTACGATCTCATTCTTCTCGACATCCAAATGCCC
>CAJCII010000133.1 GCA_903970335.1 Bacteroidota bacterium
GCGCTAACACAAGCGATCCGGCGCGAGCAGATCGTGCCGAAGGAACAGGCGGTGATCCACCTGGCCTACCCGACCGTGCCGGTGATTCATCCGGACCAGATTGCCCTTTCGATTCTGGACGAGGCCCTTTCGGACCTGGGGTCGCGTCTTTTCATCCGCATCCGGGAGGAACTCGGGCTGGCCTACTTCGTGGGGACCTCGCAGTTCCTCGGTCTGGAAGCGGGCCACTTTATCTTTTATCTGGGGACGAACCCTGCGAAGCGGGCCGAGATCGAGACGGAGTTATTGCGGGAAGTAGCGGAGCTGGCGCGGAAAGGCATTACGGCGGTGGAGTTTTCCCGCGCGCGGGCGAAGATGCAAAGTCAGGACAAGCTCGAGCAGCAGAATCCGTCGCAGATCGCGTATGCGTCGGCGCTGGACGAATTACTCGGGCTGGGGCACGGCTACGGGCAGGTGCGGCGGGAGCGGATTGCCTCAATTACGCTGGACGAGGTGAACGCCGTGGCGGCGAAGTATTTTTCGTCGAGCCATTTCGTGCTGGCGATCGTTTCGCCGGAGTAACGATAGGTGCTGCTACCAGTCAGGACTGACCGGCGTTCATGCCGGTGAGGACCCCGGCAACGGAACTGAGCGCCAAGACCAAGCCGAGATATTTGGCGCAGAGGATGGGCAGGTATTTTTCGAGGTACGGGGAAAAGTAATAGACGTCGAAAAACGGGACGAGGAGCACCTTGGCGCGCATGAGTAACGATTCGTCGACGACATTGACGAGGATGAAGGTAAAGCCGATGGAACTGGCAATCAAACCGGCGATGGCGAAGCCGATGCCCATGTCGGGGTCCAAAGCGGAAATGTAAAAGGCCACGCTGCCGAGCAGAGCCAGAAGCACACACGCGATGGCGATGAGGACGATCGGGACTTCAGGCTGGGGCGGAGGCGGGGGCTGACGATTGATCGGGTCGCCGGATTGGTTGGAAGCGGGCACGGCGACTTGTTCGGGAGGCATGTCGCGGGCGAGCGCGAAGTGGGGGCGCTCGCCGAAGGGTTTCCATTCTTCCTGGCCATCGAGGCAGGTGGGGGTCTCGGCGGTGATGACATTGCTGCGCAGGAGGAGCGCCATCTGCGACAAGTCGTAGGGTCCATCGACATCCTGATCATCGCTGGGCGAAGGAATGTAGAAGAGAGGTTCCTGGTTCATGCGAGAAGCCCGACGGCAGAGGCTGAACAAAAAGTCGTCAACGGTCACGCCGAATCGGCGGCACGCGCGGCGTCGCAATCATTCGACAAGGGCGCGGCGCGTGGTATCTTGAACTTCCCATGGCAGAACTCGACAAACAACAATCCGCAATCGGCAATGCCGAACTGGCGCAACGCTTCGTCCAATTCGTGATGATGCAGGCGCAAAACATCTTTTATGTGCTGGGGCGAATCCCGGCACAAGACGGTCGTCCGATCCCCCCGAATCTGGAAGCGGCAAAGATTCTCATCGATCAACTGGAGATGGTGCAGGAGAAAACACGGGGGAATCTTTCGCAGCAGGAGTCCTCGATTTTGGGCGATGCACTGAAGAATGTGCGACTGGCCTTTGTCGAGGCAAGCGGTGGCACCCCGGCGAGCATGATGCCGAAATCTCCCCTGCCCGATTTTTCCCTGGAGGAAGAAAACGATTTAACGGAACCGCCCGCGCGACCGGCAGAAAAGGCGAAGCCGACGGCCACTTCGGCTGCGCCCGTTTCGAGCGCCAAGCCGCCCGTAGCCGAATCGGAGAATAAAAAGAAGTTTACGAAGACTTACGGTTGAAAACGCTTCTCTCCCCTCGCCGATCAGACGGATGGCGGCGTAGAAGGGCGGGAGGAAGTGGGCTTTCTGCGGAGAGGTAGGGAAAGAGAGCGATAATCTCGTCGTCGGAATGAGTTTTGCCCAATTGTTTGAGTAGCTAGCCCGTAGCGGCGGGGCGGGTATGGAAGATGTTGGCGGTCCAGCCGAGATCGTAGGCGAAGGATTGCCAGACCCGGGACAGGCCATAGGCGAGCGGGCTGGGGGCAATAATCGCAACGGCCGCACCGGGCGTCAGTTGGGCGGTTTTGCGATTTATTTCCACGACTTTCCGGATGAGTTCCGAGTCAATCCGCAGGTCACTGGTTTGCGAAAAGTCGACCAGGCCATATTTTAGTTTTTTTGTCCGCTCATCAAGCGAAAGCCGGAGCGCGCTTTCAAACATTTCAGCAGCCGTCAGAATACCGGAGCCAACTTTCAGCAAACCATTCCCGGAATCGACATAGTGGGTCTCGTAGGGCATGAAACCGGATGAGGTCAAGGTTGAGACGAGTTAAAATCTACTTTGAGAAAGGTAGGCGCGAGAATACGGATTGTCCAAGAGCAATGCTTCGGCGGGTCCGCAAAGGAGCAAGGCTCGGCTAAAGCGTGACCTGCCGGAGCAGGCGATTCTGGGCACGGGCCATTCGTCGGGCGAGGGTGGGGGTGGTGTCGTCGAGGCCGGTGAGATGGAGCAGACCGTGGAGGGCGTAGAGGAGGATCTCGTGCTCGACGTCCAGGCCGTAACCGTGGGATTGCTCGCGTGCGACGGCGGGGCAGACGAGGATTTCCCCGTAGGGGAAGGTGATGACGTCGGTTTCGGCAGGGTCGCCAAGAAAATCGGCATGGACCTGGGCCATGACGCGGCGAGAGACGAGGATGACTTCGATTATCTCGATTTCCTGCGGCAGGGGACGGGGCAGGAGGGGGAGAGCGGCGTTAAGCCGCCGCCGAAGCGGATGGACCCGTAACGGAACTTCTTTTTGCCGGTTTGACAAGCGTACTCGCACTCGATTTTTCTTTTTTAGCGTAGGAGATGCGGGTGTGCATCATGTTTTTGAGGGTCGCGGACATGGCTTCCGCGGCAGCGCGAATTTCGTTCAGGGTGAGATGGGATTCGTCCAACTGATGGGTGGAAATCTTGTGTTCGACGATTTCGTTGACGAGGTCCTCGATGCGAAGAGCGGTCGGTTTTTCCAGGGAGCGGGAGGCTGCCTCGACGGCATCGGCGATACTGAGGATTCCGATTTCCTTGGTCTGGGGGCGTGGGCCCGGATAGCGGAAGGAGTTTTCGGAGACTTCGGGAACATCTTCCTCGCGCATGTTCATGATTTTGCCGCCCTCGCGGGCGTCGCGCTGCTGCTGGAGGGCGCGCTGATGAAAATAGCCGACGAGCGAGTCGCCGTGATGTTGCTGGATGGCATCGATGACCTGCTTTTTGAGGCGGTACTTGAGGGCGAGGTCGATGCCTTCCTTGACGTGAGCGATGATGATCAAGGCGCTCATGCTGGGGGAAAGGTTTTCGTGCGGGTTGGCACCGGGGGGGATGTTTTCGGTGAAGTACTCGGGCTTGATGATTTTGCCGATGTCGTGAAAGTAGGCCATGACGCGGCAGGAGGTGGAATCAAGACCGATGGCCTTGGCACCGGATTCGGCAAGATTGGCGACGAGGAGGCTGTGGTGATAGGTGCCGGGGGCCTCCATGGTCATTTGCTGAAGGAGGGGGTGGTTGAGATCGGCGAGTTCGATCCAGGAGATGGTGGTGGTGATTTGGAACAGCCACTCGACGACCGGGAGAATGGCGCTGATGAAGAAAGCCGTGAGGATGCCGATGCCGATACCGAAAAAGGCGGTCCAACTCAGGTCGTGCCAACTGCGGCCATGGACCAGGCCAAGGACAACGGCACAGAGGAGGTTGAGACATCCGACAGCCATGCCGGCTTTGATGAGGTCGAAACGCTTGCGGGCGTTTTGGGTGAAGTAGACGGCGGTGAAACCGGAGAGGAGGCTGACGAGAAGGAAGGTGAAGCTCTGCCCATTGAGGAGGGAGGCGAGCATACTGGTCTGGACAACGGCAAAAAGCCCGGCGCGGGTACCGAGAAGGAGGCTGATCAAGAAGGGGGCGAAGGTGCAGGGACTCAGAAAATAGAGCAGGACGAGGCTGGCCGGATCGCTGGTGGCCCACGAGAGGAAGAGGTATTTGATGACGGAGAGATTGAGCCAGATGACGCCGAGGACGAGAGTCAGGCGGGAATTGCAGCGCCAGACTTCCGGGCAATCCAGTTCGAGCAGCATCAAGCCACCGATGAAGACGATGAAGGCGAGGATGTGTTCCTCGCGATTGTTTCGGCCAGGATCGCCCAACGCGACACCGAGGTGGAGGAGGAGAACGAAAACGACGAGGATGACGAGACGGAGGACGCCACTGGCCTCAAGCCGGAGAGGGAAGTTGTCGTCGGAATGGCTGAGCCGTGTTTTGTCACAAGCCAGCCCTTTGCGAACCAGGCGACGACGTTCAAGCCAATCGATGATCATGCGGGGTGACCGGCATTATATCCTATTTAGAGCGTCAAGCTGGTGGTTTTTTCACCGCGATGGGCCTTGTAAGCACGAATAATCCGCTGAACCAGTTCATGGCGAATGACATCCACTTCGTCGAATTTGGTGAAAAAGATGCCTTCGGAACCGTGGAGGGCCTGCATGGCCTCGATCAAACCGGACTTGCGGTTATGGGGCAGGTCGACTTGGGAGGGGTCGCCGGTGACGACGCACTTGGAGCCTTCGCCGAGGCGGGTGAGGAACATGAACATCTGCTCGGTGGTGGTGTTCTGGGCTTCGTCGAGGATGATGAAGCTGTGGCTGAGAGTGCGCCCGCGCATGTAGGCGAGCGGGGCGATTTCGATGATGCCCTTGTCCATGTAGCGCTGGATTTCCTCATTTTCCAGCATGTCGTTGAGGGCGTCGTAGAGGGGGCGAAGGTAGGGGAAGATTTTTTCCTGGAGATCTCCGGGAAGGAAACCGAGGGCTTCACCGGCTTCGACGGCAGGGCGGGTGAGAACGATGCGGTTGACTTCCTCGTTCTTCAAGGCGGCGACGGCCATGGCCATGGCGAGGAAGGTCTTGCCGGTTCCAGCGGGGCCGATGCCGAAGATCAAGTCGTTGGTCTTGACGGCCTCGACGTATTTTTTCTGCTGGAGAGACTTGGGGATAATGGGGGGCTTTTTTGCAGTGATCTGGAGGCGGGCGGCGTGGAGGTCGGGCAGCTTGACGTCGCTGCCCTTACCGACGGACTCCATGGCAAAATTGAATTCGTTTTTACGGACATAGAGGCCCTTTTCACGGGCGAGGTGGAGCTGCTGGAAGACGTCGCGGGCCTTGGCGAGGGCCTCGGGAAGACCTTCGATTTTGATCCATCCGTCGCGGGTGGTGATCCTGACCCCGAAACGATCTTCGAGACGGCGCAGGTTTTGCGGGTCGTTGACGTAGAGGGCCTGGGCGGCGCGGGCGTTTTCGAAATTAAGAGTTTCGCTGGTGACTGCCGGAGGGGTCGCTAGATCGGTCATGATGGGAGTGGAACGAATGGGCGGGGACGGGCGGCGATTTAGATTTTGGAAACGAAGGGCTTTGTTTTCCAGTCCGTTTGATGGTTTTCGGGATAGCGGTTACCCATGGAATCCTCACCACGGACATAGTATTTCTGGCGTTTGGAACCGTCGTACTTGAACTTCTCGTTAAAGACGGTGCGCTTTTTGCGATAGTCTTCGTACTTGGCGAAAAGTTCGGGGTTGGTCTCCATGGAGAGGATTTCGGGTTCGATGCTGCTGATGAGGTCGGCGGGCCAGGGGATGATCTGGGCGATGGGCTCACCGCGCTCGAAGCGGACTTTGGTGCCCTTGGCGGTCATCTTCCAGTTCATGGTGAAGGGGTACGGGAGCCAATCGGTTTCGATGACGCCTTCGAGGGAGACGATGCCGTGCTTGGGCAGGTTGGCGGGTCCCTTGGTGATGATGCTGATTTTTTCCTCGGTCCAAAACATGAACTCGGGGTGGAAGGTGACGACGCCGGAACCAAAGTGGGAGGTGGGGAGGAAGTGCTTTTCGGCCTCGGTCAATTCTTCGGTGGCCCAGATTTTGAGCCCGGCGGGGGCCTCGGTGCCGTCCCACTCCATTTCACAGGGTACGGAGTTGGTGACAAACCAGCCGAGGCTGTTGGCCATGACCAGCGGGAGGCAGTGGTAAGCGAAAGAGCCAGGGGTCTTGTCCATCCACTCGCGGGTGCGCGAAGCAGGGACGATGTTCTGACAGTTATAATTGAACGTCTTGTATGCTATCAATTTCATTGCAGGGCGACTTCAACCATAAGCGGTAACCGGGAACATGGAAAACAAAAGTTCACGAGTTCAGGGTAAAGAGGCGACCTTTCCGCCCATTTCGATGAAAAGTTTGGCAAAGACGAGGCCGAGGAAGAGCCCGACGCCCAAACCCGCCAAAAAGTAAAGGATGGCCCAACCCCAGGAGGTCGAGGGACGGGCAGAGTCGTCCGGTAGGGACAAGGCCTTTCTATAGACCGCGTTCTCTTCGGGAGAGACGGGGGGCCGGTTCTCCGGGGCAGGAGATGTCGCCGATCTCAAGGCGGACGGTTCTTGTTTGGGTTTGGGCGGATTAAAACTGGAGACCATCGGCTTCGAGGCAGGATGGGGAGGCTCGGTGGCCGTGCCGGGTTGAAGAGAGGGGAGGAGGCGTAGGGGATCGGGGGCGGTGGGTTCGGTAATGACGATGGCATTGAGTTCCTCCGACTCGGCATCGGTAACACTGACTTGAGGAGCGGCAAGATTTTCCGTGGCGATGGGGGCCACGACACGAGGTGGGTCTCCGGCGACCGGGAGGCGTTCCGTGTCCTTTCTCATGTAGGCGCGATTGGACTGACGAGACCCGGCAGAAGGTTCGGCGGAGACTTCACCGGGGACTTCGGGATCGACGCGGAAAACGACCGGACCGAACTGGACCAGATCGCCGACTTCGAGCTTGGACCGCGAGGTGATCAAGACTCCGCCGACGACGGTGCCATTACCGGAGCCGAGATCCTCGATGAAAAGACCGTCCTCCGAATTGAACAGCTTGGCGTGCCTGCGACTGACCATGGAATCCTCGACATGGACGTAGGCATCGTCGTTGCGTCCAATGGAAAATTCACCGTCCGGAATCGGCGTGGCCTGACCGGAATCCAGATTGCGAAACTTGAAAATCGGCACTCTTTAAAAAATAGGGCTTGGGTTGATTTTGCCAAGCGCGAAGATCAATTTGAGCGGCTTAAGAGCCAACTGTAACAAAAAAGGAGCGAAATCTTCGCGAAATCCGGGTTTATGTCTTGAATTGCCCTTGCATAGGTTTATTTCTGATTGAGTCATGCCGGAAAACAATCTTCCCGTCCCCAATTCCGATGCCGAGGCGGTGCCCGTAGAGTTCGATTTTACGAAACCTCCGGAGGAGCGCCCCCGGGTCAGGAAGCGCTCGCTCAAGGTCAAAAACAGTGCGGCACTGAAGCCGGTGGAAGCGGTACCGGCGGCGGCACGGGAACTCGAGAAGGAAGCGCCTCCCCTCGCCGCGTCCGAGGTGCGGCCCGAGTACCAACCAACTTCGGGTTACGATAAAAACGACCGAAAGAACGCCGAGGTAACCATGACCGAACCAAGTGCGGTCACGGCCAAGACCACACGCGCCGCGAAGCCGACGGTAGAAACCACTTTCACCCCTCCAACTCCGACGAACACCAAAACCACCACGTCTCCGCACGGCACCCGCCCTGCAACCCTTTACTACAGCTCCGGCACGCGCAAGGAGAAAGAAGAGACCACCCCTATGAAAACGACTCCCTCCGCCAGTCCGGCCCCCACTTCCACCACCGCCCCCGCCGTGGCGACCACGCCGGTTCGCACCACGCCGGCCAGCGGTGCCCGCACGAACCCGGTGGTCGATTACCGAAGCAATGTCGAACGGCAGGCGCGGGAGCAGAAATCGGTCGGCAGTCTCTTGTCGATCATTGTTTACGCGCTGATCGCTTTGTTCGTCATCAGCGCGGGCCTGTCCGGTTACGGGGCAAAAGTAATCTTCGATCGGCTCCACGACCAAAGTGTGACGGTGAGCGATTTGGACCAGCGCCTCTCGGCGCAGAATCAGGCGCTTTCCAACCAGTTGCAGACGACGATGAGCAACCTGGCCGTGGCACAGGGGAATATCTCGCGCGAGCAGGAGTTGATTTTGAAGCAGCAGGAAACGATCAACAAGCTCATCTCCGCTGCGGAGGACAATGCCGCCGCCGTACGGACGGAGCGGGCAACCCGGGCCGAGGAAACCTCGAACATCCGGGCGAGGCTGAGGGACTTGGAGTATCGGGGGCCGACCACGCAAAAGTACTGACGGTCTCTTCCGCCGATGATCTCGCCGGTTGAAATGCGGCGCATTCTCGCCGAGTGGCGCCTGCGGATGTCGCGGGTGAAGGACATCCTGCAACCGCCGACCTGGAGCGAGAAGGAGTGGCGGCAGTTCTCCCAAGCGCTGGCCCTGATGGTGCGGGACCACGGTCGGAGTTGGATCATCGATCCGAATGTCTACTGGGACCTGCGGTGGCGTCTCCAGGACGGGGCCGAATTGGTCTGCCAGATCGAGCATATACCGGGGGAAAAGACGTCGCTGGTGGTGGCACAAAACGGGGGCTTTGCGTCAGAGGTGGGCAGTTACACGTGGCTTTGGGCCGAGTTCAACATGGAGGGGAATTTCTCGCGCGATCCGTACTGGGTCGAGGGGACATGGAAGGATGCGCTGACTTCCCTACTACTGCCGCTGGACCGGCAGGCTTCCTATTTGCTGGCCGGACGGGCGGAAACCCCCGATGCGCTGCTGCTGCAGGACGGAGCGCGCCCGAACGATCAGAATTATCACGCGCTGCTGCCGGGGATCGGAGAGACGAGGAATGATGCTTCCAGTGAAGCGGACGAGAAGCCGGTCGAATCGGTCGAGAGTTCCGCGCCGTCAACCCCCACCGAGATGGAGCGGGAAAAGCCACCGGAAGCGGCGACGAGCGACGTGGGGACACCGAAGGAGCCGGAGAAAATTCCCGCCGCCAATGTCAGCCCACGGATTGACATGCCGGAGACCTTCGCTATCCGTTGGGGCATGCCACAAAAATTGACCTGGAAGGATACGGACGAGATCGCCTACGCGTTGATCGATACGCATCCCGACCAAGACCCGCTGAAACTCAGTTTTCCGAAACTCCACAAGTTGGTGATCGCGCTGGAGGACTTCGGGGACGATCCGGAGAAGTCGAGCGAATCGATTTTGGAATCGATCCAGATGGCGTGGTACGAGGAAGTGAAGTAGTCGGAGAGAGCGCGGGCCGGGCCAAAGAAATAAAGAACCCCGCCGCAAGCAGCGGGGTATTGGGGAACAATTTCAGATTACAACAAGAACGCCGCAAGCGGCGGGGAATTGACCCGAACGAGATTAAAAACCGGCCCAGGCAAACCCGAAGACGACGAGCGCGAAGACCACGCAATAGTAGCCGAAGTAGTGCCAGCGCCCCGTTTCGAGCCAACTGGAGAGCAGGCGCAAGGCAAGAAGCCCAGCGAGGAAACTGCAGGTCATACCGACCACTCCGGGAAGAAGGAGGGAACCGACATGCAGGGGGTGTAGGGCGGCCCGGTTCTCTTTGTGCAGGCGCAGGAACTCGATGACAATCAGGGGCGGGGTGAGAATGACGGCAAGGGCGAAGCTGAATTCCTCGGCACGACGCCGACCGATGCCGAGCAACATGGAGATGGAGATCGTCGCGCCCGAGCGGGAGAAGCCCCGGAACGGAAGGCAGAGGGCCTGGATCGCACCGATCAATCCGGCATCGGCAAGGCCGATCTCTTTATCCGAGGCGCTATTTTTGGAATAGAGTCCGGAGGCGATAATGAGCACGCCGGCGGCGGCGAGAGCACCTGCGACGAGAAAGAGGTTGGAGAAAAGCTCTTCGACTTCCGCATGAGGACCTCCGCCCAAGACGATTTTTTCGATGAGATACTTGAGTCCGAAACCGAGGACTGCGGTCACGGCGGTCGCGCCAACCACACCGGGGAGGACGGAGAGGAAGCGTTCCATGCTGGAGAAGTAACTTTGCCGCCAGGCGCTCCAGAAATAAACGACGACGGCAAACATGGTTCCGGTGTGGAGCATGACGAGCAGGAACGTCAGCTCCGGGCTGGAGGGGTTCAGGCCCATGATTTTTTCCGCGAGGACGACGTGGGCGGAGCTGGAAACGGGCAGTAGTTCCGCCGCTCCCTGCAAGAGGGCGAGCACGATAATTTGAAGCCAGGAAGGTGACATGTCTTCGACAGAGTGGCGAAAGTCGAGAAAACGGCCAGCCAAATTTTGGCGTAAGTAATGCGCTCAGGCCGAAGGCTGGGGGAGGACGCGATCGAGCACCTTTGCGCTGCTGAGGACACCGGGAAGGCCCGCACCGGGATGGGTACCCGCGCCGACGAGGTAAAAATTTTTCACGTCCTCGCTGACGTTGTGAGGACGGAACCAGGCGCTTTGGGTCAGGACCGGCTCGAATTGAAAAGCCGAGCCGAGGTGGGCGTCGAGCTGGGTCTCGAAATCGAGCGGCGTCCAGATCAGCTTGCTGACGATGTGTTTTCGCAGGTCGGGACAGATTTTTTCGAGCGACTCGAGAATGGCGTTGGCGTAGGTCTCTTTGACGGCGTTCCAATCGACGTTTCCACCAAGATTCGGCACGGGCGAGAGGACATAAAAGCACTCGCAACCGGGTGGAGCAAGGGAGGGATCGGTACGGGTGGGGGCATGAAGATAAAGTGAGAAATCGTCGGCGAGGATCTTTTTTCGGAAGATGTCCTCGAGCAGTTCGCGGTAACGCTCGGTCAGGACAATCGAGTGATGGGCGATGTCGGGATAGGTTCGGTCGGTTCCGAAATAGATGAGGAAGAGGCTCATCGAATACCTCATCCGGTCGAGGCGACGGTCGGTCCACTTTTTCCGCACCGAAGCGGGCACGGCATTCTTGTAGAAATTGGCCACATCGGCATTGGAGACAACAACGGAGGCGGGGAGTTGCTCGCCGGTCCCGAGGAGCGCTCCGACCGCCGTACCGTTCTCGACGAGGAGGCGATCGACGCGGGTATTGAGGCGGAGCTTTCCGCCCATCTCGGTGAAGAGTCGCAAGAGACCCTGGACCAGCGCACCCGTTCCGCCCATGGCGAAGTGAACGCCCCACTTGCGCTCAAGGTAGTGGATCATCGAGTAGATGGAAGAAGACTGAAACGGGTTGCCGCCGACGAGGAGCGGGTGGAAGCTGAAGACCTGCCGCAGGAGGGGATGTTTCACGTACCGGGAAACGAGTTGGTAGACCGATTCGTGCGAACGAAGCCGGATGAGATCGGGCGCGACCCGCAGCATATCGGCAACGGACGAAAACGGTTTGTCGGCCAGGTCGATGAAGGCGCGGTTGAAGATGGCTTGGGACTGGGCCACGAATTTCAAATAACCGGGGACATCGTCGGGATCGAATTTCCGGATTTGTTCGATGATCTGCTCCTCGTCGCCGGTATAGTCGAAGACCTGGCCGTCATGGAAGACAATGCGGTAGTAGGGCGTGACCGGAACGATTTTCACATACTCGTCGGTACGCTTGCCTGCGAGGGCGAAGAGTTCGTCGATCAGGAAGGGCGCGGTGATGATGGTGGGACCGGCATCGTAGATGAAGCCTTTGTCCTCGAAAACATAAGCGCGGCCGCCGGGCTTGTCGCGCATCTCGAGGACGGTGGTGTCGTATCCCCTCGCCTGGAGGCGGATCGCCGCAGCCAATCCGCCAAAACCCGAACCGATGACGAGCGCTGGAGAGGGATGACGGGACGAAGGAGGAGTCACAGAAGGGTCAAGCCTACCAGAACATCCCGGAGGATCAATGGGCCGATCGAGAAAAATCGGCAAAAACCGCGGACGGATTATGCGTCCACTCCGAGCTTACGGATTAATCGGCGGAGGGGGGACGGGAATGGCCACCCCACTCATGGGCGGGTTGGGCATATCCTCGCTGATGGAGTTTGCCGCAGGAATCCGTCGCTCCAGGGAACGAACGATCAACTTGGGATTATCGTCACGCTGAATGGTAAGTTCGACCGCCGTTCCGGGGTCTCCGTGCAAGGCGAGACGGACTTCGTCCTCGGTCAGGGTCCGGGTGTAATTTCTATCGATCTTCAGGATGACATCCCCGACTTGAAAGCCGAAATCGGCGGCAGCGCCACCGCGAGTCATGGCCGCAATCGACGGCAGTCCGGTTGTTTTGTCGAAGGCAAGCCGAACGCCGATACGCCCGGGGCCGCTGTGGTCCTTTTCCAAAACGGGTTCGATGGGCTTTTCCTTGGTCGTATCATCGACGGGGGGAGTGGCCTGGGCCAAGGCCAAGGTGGGGAGAAAAACAAGAAGGGAAACGGCTTGGAGGAGTTTCATGGTGGAGCTTTTTTGCATATCCCAAATTATGGCTAACGGAGTTTTCTACCTAAATTGAGTAAAAAGTCCATAAAATTCATAAGTGTCCGCATTTTTTTTCTCCACGCGGGTCAAAGGGAAGGCAGTCTCTGTTATGACCATGAAAGCCAAGTTAACCCTGTTCTTTTTCACCTTGTTTTGTTTGTCGTTCTCCCAACCGCTGGTGGGCGATGACGATATACCCGCCTTTAGCCCGAATAGCTTCGTTCTGTTCCAAGGTGATTCGATTACCGATGGAGGGCGCGGGAGAACCATGGATCCAAATCATATTTACGGACAGGACTATGCCTACCTGATCGCGGCAAAGTTCAGCGCGTACTTCCCCGACCGGCATGTCACGTTTTACAATCGCGGCGTAAGCGGCAACCGGGTATCGGACCTGGTCAAGCGGTGGCAATCCGATACGCTGGCTTTGAAGCCGACCTTACTGAGTATTCTCATCGGGACCAACGATGCGGGCGTTGCCTTTGACAAAGGCGTGGACCCGACAGCGGAGCAGTTCCAGAAGGACTACGACGCTTTGCTGGCGCAAACCGTGGAGGCGTTGCCCGGGATCAAGCTGGTCTTGATCGAACCCTTCGGCCTGCCGGTGGGTAAGGTGCAACCGGTTTGGGACAAGCGACAAGCCGCGCTAAAGTTACGGAGTCAGGCGGTGGAAGCGCTGGCCGAGAAATATCATGCCGCCCTGGTAAAGCCGCAGGAGATCTTCGATGCCGCCTGCAGTCGGGCACCGGCGAGTTATTGGATCTGGGACGGCGTTCATCCGACCGCAGCCGGACATCAGTTGCTGGCAGACGAATGGTGCCGCGTGGTGCGGGCAACGTGGCCCGCGCAATAGAGGCTGTCCAACTCAATCGGGTCTTGTATGATGTCCCTCCTATGAGTCTTGTTGCCAAAATCGATACCGACCTGAAAGCCGCCATGATCGCGCGCGATGCGGAAAAGCTTTCCGTGCTGCGCATGCTGAAATCCGCCGTGAAGTACGCGGCGATCGAAAAAGGGGGAGCCGATTCCGTACCGACCGACCTCGAGGTCCTGTCCGTCGTGCGGAAGGAGGCGAAAAAGCGGGAGGATTCCATCGCCGGTTACACCCAAGGCGGTCGCACCGACCTGGCCGACAAGGAAAGGAAGGAACTCGATTTCCTGAAAACGTTCCTGCCCGCGCAATTAACGCCGGAAAAAATGGAGGAACTGGTCAAGAAGGCCATCGCGGAAGTCGGTGCCACGAGCAAGGCCCAGATGGGAGCGGTGATGAAGGCGGCACAAGTCATGGCGGCAGGACAAGCCGATGGGAAGACCCTCAGCCAGATTGTGCAGCGCCTGCTGCCCTAGGTACGGTCCGGAAAATGGGCAAGGTACCCCGGACTTACATTTCCGGGGGGCGCTGGATGAATTTCTGAAAAATACTGCCGGTGGTGCGAGCGGGGTCGTTGCCGCATTGTTCGAGAGTGGGCATGGTGCGGAGCGCTTCCATGGCATTGGCGGGACGCTTCATGGGGTCCCTCTCCAGAAAGCGGGAGATCCACCGTTCAAGCCGGGGAGAGATGTCCCGCCGCAAGAGTTTCATCGAGTAGGGTTCGCTCTTGAGGTGGGCGTCGATCAATTCGGAAACGTTGTTTCCATCGAAGGCGGGATGGCCCGTGACGGCTTCGTAAAAAATACAGCCTAGGGAATAGAGGTCGGTGCGATGGTCGAGCGGCAGTCGCTGGAATTGTTCCGGGGCCATGTAATGGATCGACCCCATGAGCGAATTGAAATGGTCGATGGATTGCGGTTTGGGATCGTCGAGGTATTTCGCGAGACCGAAGTCGAGAATCTTGACCTGAAAGGGAGACGCGGATGCAGCGCGGGAGATCATAAAATTACCCGGTTTGAGATCGCGGTGGATCAAGCCGAGAGCATGGGCCGCAATGATGGCTTCGAGGGTCTGCTGGGTAAAACGGAGGAAATCGGGATACTGAAGTGGGCCTCTTTCCAGGATATCTTCCAAGGTCTCGCCAAGGATGAGTTCCATGACGACGTAGGCACCGGCCGCATCGATGCCGTAATCGAAGATGGTGACGATATTCGGATGCTGCAGACAGGCCGTCGTCATGGCTTCACGCCAAGTCTGTTCGATCAGGCGGCGGTCGTTTTGCGCAACTTGCATGCGGACCCGCTTGACCGCAACCGGGCGACCAAGGTGGTGGTCCCAAGCCTTGTAGACATCACCAAGGCCGCCACTCCCGATCAATTCCTGAATTTCAAAACGTTGTCCGACCCAACCGTGTGGTTCCGGGTTGGAAGGAGAAATTACCTCCGGAGGAGTCATTGTCACTAGTGAAGCAAGTTTGTCCCGAAAGGGAAGATTAGAAATCGACCGCAGCCATTCGAGATAAACACGGAGAGAATGTGATTGTTTCGGAGACTTCTATTTTTAGGGAATGTTTTTGAATAGGTCGCCATGAAGTTGGTGAGACTATAGCACAAGCAGGTTTAACCCTTGCAACGAGAGAGAATCGATTCGGGGTGGAAACGAGGCCAAGGATCGACTTCTACGACTAAGGACTGTTAGAGGCGGTCTGATACTTATCGAAGCGGATGATCGTCTCGCCGGGCTTACCCATATTCAACTGGTCCCGGGCAATGTGCTCGACGTAGGCGGGATTGTTTTTCATGAGCTCCGTCTCCAAGTTGAGCTGGGCCTGCTCATTCTGGGCATCGGCGATTTCGACCTGAAGCCTTTCGTTTTCCGCTGTGAGATGGTGGGTCTTTTGGATCACCGGTAGGAAGAACAGCATGACGATGGAAAGGAGGGCGACCAAAGTCAGCCCCTGAGTGATATGAACGAGCGTGGCCCAGATATTGCCCCCGCTCTGTCGCTTGAGCGGTATGCTGGAAGGGTCGAGGAAACGGGCCATGGTTGAGGGGTACGCCTTATTTGAGCGTACCTCCAAAAACGGCGTTGTCACCAAGTTCTTCTTCGATACGCAATAATTGGTTGTACTTGGCAAGTCGGTCGGTGCGGGAGAAGGAACCGGTCTTGATTTGTCCGACGTTCAGGGCGACGGCGATGTCCGCGATGGTGGTGTCTTCGCTTTCGCCGGAGCGATGGCTGAGGACGGAGGTGTAGCCGTTGCGCTTGGCGAGTTCGACCGCGTCAAAGGTCTCGGTGAGCGAACCGATCTGGTTGACTTTGACGAGAATCGAGTTGGCGACGCCGAGATCGATGCCCTTCTGGAGGAACGAGACGTTGGTGACGAAGAGGTCATCGCCAACCAACTGGGTCGTTTTACCCATGGCAACGGTGAGCTTTTTCCATCCGTCCCAATCGTTTTCGGCGGTGCCGTCTTCGATGGAAATGATTGGGTAGCGTTTGGCGAGGTCCTGATAAACGGCAATCAATTCCTCGGCGGTCTTGCTGCTGCCGTCGGATTTTTTAAAGACGTACTTCTGGGTTTCCTTGTCGAAGAATTCGCTGCTGGCGACATCGAGGGCAAAATAGATGTCCTTGCCCAACTCATACCCGGCCTTCTTGACGGCGAGGGCGAGAACTTCCAGAGCGTGTTCGTTGGACTTAAAAGCAGGGGCGAAACCGCCTTCGTCACCGCCGCCGGTGCCGAGATTTTGGTCATGCAGGACTTTTTTGAGAGAGTGATACACTTCCGCGCCGTAGCGAATCGCCTCGCGGAAAGTGGGCGCTCCCTTGGGCACGATCATGTATTCCTGAAAATCGATCGGGGCATCGGAATGAGCCCCGCCGTTGAGCACGTTGGCGAGAGGAACTGGCAAGGTCTTGGCGTTGGGTCCGCCGAGGTATTTATAAAGGGGCAACCCGACGGAAGCGGCGGCGGCGTGGGCATTGGCGAGCGAGACGCCGAGGATGGCATTTGCGCCGAGCGTCTTCTTGGTGGGCGTTCCGTCGAGTTTCAGCATCACGGCATCGAGGCCGAGTTGATCCGTGCTGTCGTGACCAATGAGCGCGGGAGCGATCTTCGTGTTGACGTTTTCGACGGCCTTGAGGACACCTTTGCCACCATATTTGGTCTTGTCACCATCACGGAGTTCGAGGGCTTCATGTTCGCCCGTGCTGGCCCCGGAGGGGACAATGGAGCGACCACGGGTCCCGTCCTGGAGGAAAACTTCGGCTTCGAGGGTCGGGTTGCCGCGGGAATCGAGGACTTGGCGCGCGATAACTTTGGTAATGGAGGTGCAGCTCATAAATTAGATTTCGGTGGGGATGGATAGATCTACTTGATGCGGTTCGATTTTTTCAATGGCGACATGCCGCGTCCCGCCCTCGTCGGTGGAGAGCTCGATGCGTTCGCCGGTCGTGTGATTTAGCAACGCCCGTGCCACTGCCGTTTGATACGAAATAATTCCCTTGCTCAAATCGCTGTCCCACGCGCCGAGGATGGTATAGACGAGCGTTTCGCCAGTGGCCACATCCTTCAAGGTCACTTTGGTTCCGAGAGTGACCTTGGAGGTGTCCGGGTCGCTGAAGTCGGTGCCTTGGGCGCGGGAGAGCATCTGTTCAAGCTCGGCCTTGCGGCGGGTGAGGATTCCCTGCATTTCGCGAGCGGCCTTGAATTCGTGGTTTTCCTTCAAGTCGCCGTAACCGCGGGCAATGCCGATGTCCTTGCTATTTTGGGGAATCTGTTTGGTGACGATGTCCTCGAACTCGGCCTGGCGGCGCTTGAGGCTCGGCCAGGAGACAATGAGACCGGCCTCGGGCGCGGCGGTCTTGTCGGTCCCGACGACCATGGCCTGGACTTCGGGATAGAGCTTGATGATGGCGGCGAGGAGCGAGCGTTTGTCGAGTTCCTCGAAAACCGGGCTGAGGAGGATGGCACGGGTAATGTCGCGCACATCCGGAACGGGAGCGTCCTTGAGGATCGCGGCAATGAGGGGCTTGTCGCCGAGGACGAGTTCGTAAAGCTTGGTGCCCTTTTTGATTTCCGAAAACTGGTCCTTTTCCAAAACGGAGAGGATGGCCATGAAGAGCTGCGGCTCGATCAATTGTCCGTAAATCGCGGGACGGTTTTTACAGAGCCAGAAGAGAAAATCGCAGGTGATGTTGCGCTCGCGGATGAGGCGGTTCACGGCACCCTGGACTTCGGTGTCCCTTCCCTCGGACTGGAAAGCTTCCGTGATGACTTCGGCGACCCGCCCGTTGGCCCGGGGGAGCAGACCGATGAAGATGTTCGACCACGATTCGGGCAGACCCGTCCGGAGGGCTTCGAGCAATTTGGGCTGACGGGAACCGGGAAGGGCGTCGAGCAACGTGCTGAGTGTCGGAGCGGCCAGGGGAACCAGGGTTGTGACCGCCAGAGGCCCTTTTTCCGTTTCGCGTCCGGCCTGGGCAAAAAATTCGTCACGAGCCAGGGAGAGTTCGATCTGGATCGGCAGTTGCGATTTGGGGATTTTGGCCAGCGTCGTGTTGAGCAACTCGGCAATTTCATTGAGCACCGGCTCGCTCTTGATTTCCGGCCAGTGCTTGGCCACGGCCCCGAGGGCGGCAAGGATGGCTTTGGGCCCGTTGGCCAGACGCAGGTGTTCCAGCGCCGATTCGCCTAAAACGCTGGGGGCATCGAGTTCGCGGAGTGCCTCGTTCTTCTTGCCCGGCACGTAAAAGTGGCCGTTCTTCTTCAAGGCGCGCTTTGTGCTGTCCCACCACTTTTTATAATCGACCGCTCCGACTACATCCGGACTTAACAAGGCCTGGATGCCGTCCGCCGTGGCCTGCGCACCGAGGCTGTGGATGCAGTCCTGAATGAGTGCGACGGGATTGTCCTGCGCTTTTTGGCGGAGAGAGTCGAGTGCTTCGACTTTCTGCACCTGCACATGGTCGTTGGGAAGAGGAGTGAGCGATTCGGCGGCATACGCATACTGCATGACGTGCCCCTGCTTGGTCTTGAAATCGATGACCACACTCTCGGAGGCCGCGTTCCAGTCCTTGATTCTACCAAATCCCCAACTACGGTGCAGACAGTAGGTTCCGGGGTGGAGGTGTTTGAGCTTTTCCGTCAAAGCAGGTGATAAATTTTCAGGTAGGGTAACAGTCGAAAGCTCTGATTGCATAGGCTATCGTCCATCGTGCGGCAGGATGAAACGAATTGCAACGGATTTTAAGGACACTCCGGCGCTTGCAGCCCCGCGACCACCGACAAGACTTAACCTTTTCAGCAGGCGATCCGGCGTCTTTCCTCCCGACGGTGATTGCGTGGCAACGAAATCTCAGGCAATGTGACGACATGATCCCATGGCCTGTCCTGCTCCTTTATCTTTACGGCGTTCTCTTGATTATCGGCGGATCGATGGGGTATGCGAAGGCCAAGAGCGTACCATCGCTAGTGGCGGGCGTCGTTTGCGGCTTGATCGCGCTCTTGCTCGGTTATGAGTACACGTGGCGCTTCGCTCCTCCCGCCGCCCTCGTGCTTGCCCTGGCGCTGATTTTCATCATGGGACGACGTTACTTGAACACCCGCAAACCGATGCCCGCCCTGCCGATTGTCGTTCTCAGCCTCGCGGTGGCCTTGGTCCAAGTATACGTCATGGTATTTTTGGGTCTTGGTCACGACACCTTATGACATGAACATCCTGCGTCCGGACTGCCTCTCCTTCCCGGATCACCGAGCGGCCACCCGTGAAGGTCTGCTCGCCTTGGGCGGTGATCTTTCCGTTCCACGCCTGCTGCTGGCCTATCGTTCGGGTATTTTCCCGTGGACGGACGATCCGTTGACCTGGTGGTCGCCGGATCCGCGGGCGATTTTCGAAATCAATTCCTTCCATCCCCCCAAGCGGCTGGAGTCTAAGCTGCGTCGCCACCCCTTCGACCTGACGATCGACCGCGATTTCCGGGCGGTGATCCAGGCCTGTGCGGAACCCCAAGCCGGTCGGGAATCGACTTGGATCAGCCCCCGCTTTATCGATGCTTACACGGAGCTTCATCGCCAGGGGCATGCCCACAGTGTCGAGGTCTGGGAGGCCGGAGCGCTGGTGGGCGGCATCTACGGGGTCGCGATTCAGGGTTTCTTCGCCGGGGAATCGATGTTTCATCGCGTGACCGACGCCTCGAAAATTGCGCTGTGTCATCTCATGGATCATCTCCGTGCGCGGAAATTCGAGCTTTTCGACACTCAGGTTCTCTCTCCCCTCACCGCACGGATGGGTGCCATCGAGATTCGCCGCCGCGATTATCTGCAACGGCTCTCCACCGCCTTGCAAAGTCCCGTCCGGTTCTGAGATAAAACAGATCCGTTTTCATGAAAAGTATCCTCTCGACCCTTCCATCAATCCTGCCCCTCGTGTTCGAATGGGTGGAAAAGCAGGAGGCTCTGATCCTGGCCAAGGCAGAAGGCCTGACGGAAGACCAACAGGCGGATGCCATCCGGGCAGGAGTTAGTTCTCCCGAGAAAATCCGCGTTCTCTATGTGGAAACGCTTCCCAAGCCGGAGCGCCAAGACTTGCAGTTCCTTGCCCAGCAAATCGGGTTGTTTAGTCCACGATCGATCGGATTGGCGCTCGGTTACGGAATCTATTTGCGTCGGGATTTCCGGGAAGCCCGATCGACGTTGGTCCACGAATGCGTTCATGTTGGTCAGCATGAAAGAATGAACGGGGTTCGTCCGTTCCTGACCGAGTACCTCCGCGAATGCATCGACCCCGGCTATCCCTTCGGTAGCCTGGAGCAGGAGGCCATCATCATGACGCAGGCCATTTGCGGACAAAACGCGCGATGAACGGCACGGACGAAACAAGCTAGTCTCCTTTTAGAAGATGCGATAGGTTGATTCTTTAGCAGCCCAGCACCCATGAGTTCCAAACCCCTGATTGGTATTGTCGACGACGAGCGCAACATCCAGGCGACCCTTGCCTCCATTCTCGAACGACGCGGGTTCTCTTCCGTTTCGGCATTTACCGGACGGCAGGGGATTCAACTGATCACCGAACATAACCCCGACGTACTGCTCCTCGACCTCGGTCTGCCCGACGGCGAAGGTCTCGATCTGTTGCGCGAAATTCGTCAATTAAGCCCGCATCTGCCCGTCATCGTGGTGACGGCGCACGATTCCCTCAACAACGCCATCGCGTCGATCAAGGTTGGGGCCTTCCATTTCATCAGCAAGCCCTACGTGCCGGAAGAACTGCTCAGCCTGGTCGCCAAGGCACTGGAACAGCGTGGCTTGCGCCAGGAGACCGTGCAACTGCGGGAAGAAACGGAGCGCTTGAAGAAGCGGGTGCAACGGGCCGAAGCGCAGTTACAGCCAGTTTATAAAAACGCCAAAATGCGCGAACTCTTCGACTTGGTGGAACAGGTCGCGCCGAGCGAAGCGAACGTCCTGCTGGTCGGCGAAAGCGGGGTCGGCAAAGAAGTCTTCGCCAACCGTATCCACGAGCAAAGCAATCGCAGCGGCGGACCGCTGATCAAGCTGAATTGCGCTTCCTTTCCGGCCAACATGATCGAGGGCGAGCTGTTCGGTTACAAAAAAGGGGCCTTTACCGGGGCCAGCCAGGACTTTCCCGGCATGTTGAGCGCCGCAGCCGAGGGCACACTCTTTCTCGATGAAATTGCCGAGATGCCGATCGATCTGCAGACTCGTTTTCTCCGTGTGCTTCAGGAACGGGAATTCCGTCCGCTCGGCAGTACGCAGGTCTTGAAGGCCGATTTTCGGCTCATTGCGGCCAGCAACCGCCGCCCGGACGAAGCCATCCGCACGGGACGCCTCCGCGAAGACCTTTTCTACCGGCTCAACACCTTTACGCTGCATATCCCTCCCCTGCGAGATCGCACGGAGGACATCCTCGAATTGACCCAACTCTTTCTCCAGCGCTTTTGCGTGAAAATGAAGAAGGCGCCTCTGACGATCCAATCGGAGGCCTACGATGCGCTCCTGCGCTATCACTGGCCCGGCAATGTACGGCAGTTACAAAACGTGATCGAGCGTGCTGTGGTCCTGGCGCAAGGCAGCATGATCACTCCGCGCAACCTGCCGCATGAAGTTGTCCACAGTGCCCCGTTGGAGCCAAGCCCCCTCGCCCCGGTCCAGGTGAATCCTTCCTCTTTGTCGAACACGGCGCCTCATCTGCGCCAGTTGATGACCGACTCCCAGTCCCTTAATCTCGCCGAACGGGAAAAGGCCGCGCTGATTACCGCTTTGGAACAGTGCAATGGAAACAAAAAGAAGGCGGCGGAATTGCTCGGCATCCACCGGCCCACGCTCTACACGAAATTGAAAAAGTTCGGTCTGGGGACTTAAGGCATACCATTTATGATCATTGGATTTATCGGGGCCGGAGTCATGGCCCGGGCCTTGGGCAAAGGCTTGGTCGAAGGCGGGGTGGTACCGGCCAAAAGTTTGATTTGTTCCGCGCCTCGGGCGGAACAAGGACGCCCCTTTCTCGACCACTTCCCAAGCTCGCGCTGGACCGCCGACAATGCCGAGGTCGTTCGCTCCGCCGACTTGGTCGTCCTGGCCATCAAGCCGCAGGTCTTTCCCGCGGCCATCCCGCCCCTGCACGAGGTCAGCGCTAGCAAGCTCTTCCTCTCCATCGGGGCCGGAATTACCATTGAGAAAATCACGGACTGGCTCCATGCCTCTGCGCGCGTGATCCGTTCCATGCCCAACACACCGATGCAAATCGGCGCGGGAGCGAGTGTCTACGCCGGTGCACCCAATGTCACCGAGCAAGACTACGACTTGGTCCATCGCGTTCTTTCGTCGGCGGGCCGGGCCTGGCGCGTGGAGGAAAGTCTGATCGATGCCGTCACCGCGCTCTCCGGCAGCGGGCCCGCCTATGTTTTTCACTTCATCGACGCGCTCACCCGGGCGGGTACGGCGATCGGGTTGCCCGAAAAACTGGCCAGCGAGTTGGCCACTCAAACCGTCTTCGGCTCAGCGCAACTCGCCGCACAATCGCCACTGGCTCCGCTGGAACTCGCCGCTCAGGTCAAAAGTCCCAAGGGCACCACCCTTGCCGGTTGCGCCATTCTCGAAGAGGATGAAGCGCTAAATCGTCTGATGACCCGTTGCCTGGCGGCAGCCAAGAATCGAGCGGAGGAACTGGCGCGGGGAGCGAGTTGATCCTTATATAAATAAGGGCGATTTTGAGCGGGCGGGCTATCAAGCGCAGGAGCGGTTCGGCCCTGCCTCCGCCACCGCCCAGCGAAAACTTCTCGCCTCCGCGCCTACTTTCGACATGCTACCCGATTATATGCCCGGCGTGCTCAGCGAACTCGACCTCACCAAGCAAATCGAAGACAAGTCCGACTACCGGGAAAAAGTCCAGGACCTCCAGCTCAACCTCCTCCACTTCCAGCGAAAAATACTCGAGAGCAAACGCAACGTCATCCTCGTTTTCGAAGGCCCCGACGCCGCCGGCAAAGGCGGCGTCATTAAACGCGTCACCGAAAAACTCGACCCCCGCACCATCCGCGTCTACTCCATCGTCAAGCCCACCGAAGAGGAATATCGCCACCACTACCTCTGGCGCTTTTGGACGAGAATGCCCGCCCAGGGGGAAATCGCCATCTTCGACCGCTCCTGGTACGGTCGCGTCCTCGTCGAGCGCGTCGAAGGCTTCTGTACCGAAAAGGAATGGCGCCGCGCTTACGACGAAATCAACGCCATGGAAAAGACCCTCGTCGATGCCGGTACCGTCCTCATGAAATTCTACCTCCACATCAGCAAGGAGGAACAATTGCGCCGCTTCGAACAACGCGCCGCCGACCCCTACAAACACTGGAAAATCAGCGAGGAAGACTGGCGCAACCGCCGCCGCTGGAAGGAACACATCGAGGCCGCCGAAGAAATGTTCGCCCAGACCTGGACCAAAATCGCCCCCTGGACCCCCGTCGAAGGCGAATTCAAATACTACTCCCGACTCAAAGTCCTCAAGACCGTCGTCAAAAAATTCACCCAGGAATTCGGCGAATAACCCATTCATGGAGGGTCAGCCTCCGGCCTGACCCGATTCCCCCGCCTTGCTCGTTAGGTAGCCATCGACTTCCCGGCGACGCGTCGCCCCCCCACATTCCGCTATGCCGTGCTTGCCGCTGGCCTCAACCTGGCCTAGCGTTGACCGCTTATGCTTACCCTGGCTGAAATCGGCAAGAGCTTCGGCTCCCGCACCCTCTTCGAGGACGTCTCCCTCAGCATCAACCTCGGCGAACGGATCGCCCTCGTCGGCCCCAACGGCGCAGGCAAGTCCACCCTCTTCTCCATCATCCTCGGCACCACCGAACCCGACCACGGCTCCGTCGTCCTCGACCGTCACACCACCCTCGGCTACCTCCCGCAGGAAACCGCCGCCACGGGCGACGAGACCGTCCTCCAGCTCGCCTGCGCCATCACCCCGGAGCACGGCGAACTCATGCGCATCCTCGCCGACGGCGAGAAAACCGGCCACACCGATACCGAAGAATACCACGAGGCCCAGGGCAAATTCGCCGAGCTCGGTGGCCACCAGCTCGAACCCAAGGCCAAGCGCATCCTCAGCGGCCTCGCCTTCCGCGAAAGCGATTTTCACCGCATGGCCCGCACCATGAGCGGCGGCTGGATCATGCGCGCCCACCTCGCCCGCCTCCTCGTCATGGAGCCCGATCTCCTCATGCTCGACGAGCCCACCAACCACCTCGATCTCGAGTCCCTCGGCTGGTTCCAGAACTACCTCGAGCACTACCCCGGCGCCATCCTCATGATCTCCCATGACCGCGCCTTCCTCAACGCCCTCATCGATTCCATCATCGAGATCCGCAATAAGCAGGTCCATCGCTACCGCGGCAACTACGACGCCTTCGTCGAACAAAAAGCCGCCCGCCTCGAGCAGCACCTCGCCGCCTACAAAAACCAGCAGCAGGAAATCCAGAAACTCCAGGAATTCGCCGACCGCTTCCGCGCCAAGGCCAGCAAGGCCTCCCAGGCCCAGAGCAAACTCAAGCAAATCGAGCGCATGGAAAAACTCGAGGCCCCCGAAGGCCTCGAAAAGCGCATCCACATCAAGTTCCCCCAGCCCCCGCGCAGCGGCCAGCGCGTCATGACCCTCGACAAGATCCACTTTGCCTACGGCGATCTGAAAATCTACCAGGGCATCGACCTCGAAATCGAAAAACTCCAGCGCATCGTCCTCGTCGGCCCCAACGGCGCCGGTAAGTCCACCCTCCTCAAAATCCTCGGCGGCGTCCTCGAGCCCCAGCAGGGCGAACGCAAACTCGGCCACAACACCGAGGTCGGCTACTACTCCCAGAACCGCGTCGACATGCTCAACCCCACCCGCACCGTCCTCCAGGAAGTCATGAGCATCCCCAACCCTGTCCCGGAAGTGACCGCCCGCACCATCCTCGGCTCCTTCCTCTTCCAGGGCGACGACGCCTACAAAAAAGTCGCCGTCCTTTCCGGCGGGGAAAAATCGCGCCTCGGCCTCATCAAGCTCCTCCTCAATCCCCCCAACCTCCTCCTCATGGACGAGCCCACCACCCACCTCGACATGGCCAGCATCGATGCCCTCATCGATGCCCTCAAGCAGTATCAGGGCACTCTCGTCTTCATCAGCCACGACGTCTACTTCATCCGCGCCCTCGCCCAGTCCGTCCTCCACATCAGCGCCGGAAACCTCACCCCCTACTCCGGCGACTACGACTACTATCTCGAAAAATCCGGCGCTGGTTCCGCCAAACAGGGCCTCATCGCCGGTGAACAACTCGCCGACTATCGCCCCCAGGAAGCCCCCTCCGCTCCTAAAGCGGCCAACAGCTCCCCCGGCAAGACCAAGGAACAAAAACGCAAGGAAGCCGAGGAACGCCAGGCCGCCTCCGCCGCCCGCAAAAAAGCCCAGGCCCACCTCGACCAAATCGAACGCGACATCGCCGCCCTCGAGACCAGATCGGAA
>CAJCII010000134.1 GCA_903970335.1 Bacteroidota bacterium
CCGAGATCTACACTCTTTCCCTACACGACGCTCTTCCGATCTTAGAGGGGAAGCAGGACGGAATGACCAAGGGGAATTTTAGACAGGACTCCTGCGGAGGGCAGTAAACAAGATTTACAGGATTAGGGGAAGGCAGGGGGAAGGTTTGACGGAATTCACGGAATTACCAAATCGACAAAATATACGGGATTTTTGAGGAGAGTTTTTGATAGGATTAATATGATTTATAGGGTTGGGGGAAGGCAGGTTTAGACAGGAGGGAGATGAGGTTCATGAAGGAAGGCAAGTCGAACCGATCGAGCGTTTGCATTCAGGACGACGGGGAGTTTCAGCAACCGTCCGAACTGCGGCTACAGCTATGAATTAACGCGAAATGGAATTTCGCGGGAGCAAGGGGCGTTCCGAAGTACAACTTGGGAACGAGAGCCGATTTTGAGGATGGGATGGCTCGCTGCGCTCGGGTTCCGTCGCTCGGAGATCGACGGCTACCGACGGAGGAAGGCAAGGAAGCAAGAGATCCCTCGACAAGGATGACGGAATCGTTGAGCGAATGCTTAGAAGAAGGGAACAGTTTCGCACGGAGGGCCGAAGAGGAAGATGGCTTTTTATTTTTTTGGGGGAGAGAGGACGATGGTGCAGGTCTGGCCGGCGGCGATGCGGACGGGGTCGGGGACCTGGTCGATGTGAATGCGGACGGGAATGCGCTGGGCGAGGCGGACCCAGGTGAAGATGGGGCTGACGTTGGCGAGGCCCTCGGAGTTGGCGTCGCTGTTGGTGTCGGCGATGGCGTGGCTGATGCTTTCGACGTGGCCGGCGATTTCGGGTCCCCAGCCCATTAACTTGACGTGGGCGTAGTCGCCTTCGTGAATGCCAGGGAGCTTGGTTTCCTCGAAGTAGCCGACGACCCAGAAGGAGTCGCTGTCGACGAGGGTCATTTTGGTCTGGCCGGGGACGGCGTAGTCGCCGATGCGGAGGGTGAGGTTGGTGACGTAGCCGTTGACGGGGGAGCGGATGACGGTGCGGTCGAGGTTGACCTGGGCGAGGTCGCGGGCAGCGAGGGCGGCCTGGTAGGCGGCGGAGGCGACGAGGGCGGAGCTTTGGGAGGTGTCCTTTTCCTCGGTGGAGATGGCCTCGACCCCGAGGAGCTGGCGGCGCTGGGAGTTGGCCTGGGCGATTTGCTGGTCGCACTGGCGGCTCTGGAGGGTGGCCTCGGCTTGGGCGAGGGCGAGGCGGTAATCGGAGGGGTCGATGACGAAGAGGACGTCGCCTTTTTGGACGGGCTGGTTATCGACGACTTTCAGGTCGATGACTTTGCCGGAGACTTCAGAGGCGAGGTTGACGACTTCGGCGCGGATGCGGCCATCCCGGGTCCAAGGAGAGCGGAGGTAATGCCACCAGAGAGCCCAGCCGAGGAGGAGGGCGAGGAGGACGGCGGCGGCGGTGATGAGGTGCCGTCGCAGGGTGGATTCGTCCACGTTTTGTAAGAAGGGAAGGCGCATACGGTTGTCAAGAGGCTGTCCGAAAAGTTGGTGCGGGTCACGCTGAAAGGACTTCAGCCCGGAGGGGTGACGGCGAATTTGGGCCGAGGTCTTCGTTGCTCTCTCCTCAGGTACCGCTGCGGGTAGGCTCGTCGTTCGCGCCTCGACTCGGCCCAAATTCGACTCGTCACGCGACCCATGCCAACTTTTCGGAAAGCCTCTAGAAAAGCAGGCCGATGAGAGAAAGGATAATGACAAAGACGGAGGCGTCAAAGAGGGGACGATGCCAGACGTAGCGCTGGAGGGAGTAGCGATCGAAGAGCAGGCGGATGGGGATGAAGATCACGAGCGCGACGAACAGGTAGGCGGCAAAGGGGGCGATGAAGATGCCGTCGAGATCGACTTCCTTGAGGAGCATATCAGACGATTTTCTCGAGTTTCAAGAGGCGGGGGTGATGGGAGAGATAGACGTCGATTTCGGCCACGGCACCGAGGAGGCGGGCCCAGAGGCGGCGTTCGGGTCGACCGAGGCCGGGATCGAGGCGGGCGATTTGTTCGAGACGGATTTTGACTTCGACGGCGGCGCTTTGGGGGTGGAGGCAGAAACGGCCAAAGGCGCGGAGGATGTTTTGGACGGGGGTCTTGAGTTCGGGGGAGAGCGAGGCGGATTCGGTCCAACGGCGAAGGCGGATGATTTCGTTGCCGAGGGTGAGGGCACCGAGGCCAGCCTCGAGCCATTCGTCGGTGGGAGTGGCGGAGGGGTTTTGGGGATCGAGGAGGCGGTTGACGCGGTCGTACATACGGGTTTCCCAACCGCAGAATGACGGAATGGGTTCAAGCAAGGCAAGCAATTCGAGGCCGCGCCGGATGCGGTAGGTGACGTAGCGACGGGCCGCGAGGGGATTGGGCGGAAAGAGGAGCACGTAGGCGAGGGTGCCGAAGAGGATGCCGGTTTCGAGGGCGATGGCGGTGTTGATCGAGTCGGAGAGGTCGTAGGTCATCGGGTTGGCGGGCTGGACGATATTGAGAAACACGAGAGAAAAGCTGACGGCGATGGCATTGGTGGAGGGATTGGCCATGAAGAGACCGAGGGGAAAGAGGAACAGGCCCAGGGCAAGGGTGAGGAATTCGAAGCCGGAACCCATAGGCAAGACGTAGTATTTGCACAGGAGGGCGAAGAACGTGGCGGGCAAACTGACGAAGAAAAAGGCCCAACCGACGCGATCCGGGCGGGGATTGGAGGAAAACAAGCTCATCATGATGGAAACAAAGATGAGGGCGAGAGGTCCGTGGGGCCAGGCACTGCCGATCCAGAAGGCGCCGGTGGCAGCGACGGCGAGGAAGGCGCGGAGACCGTTAATCCAGGCGGCGCGGAGGTCGCGGTGGAAGTTGAGGGTCAAGCGGGGGCGACCCTGCCAACGGTCCCGGAGGAGGTCGCGCCAATCCTCGAGCGCTCTGCCGAGGTGGAGGAGAAGATCGTCCATGCGGTCGGTGACGAGTCTCTCGGAGACGACTTCCGCGGAGGAGGGGGTGTCGTCCTCGGGGCGAAGGAGTTCCAGTTGTCGGCGCACGTCGCGGAGGCCGTCGAGCAATTCATCGACCTGGCCGAGATCGAGCTGGGCAGGCATCTCCTGGAGAAAGTCGAGGATGACGCCGTGGAAGACATCGAGGGCGGCGTGGGTGGGCCAGCCGCAGCGATTGAGGTGGGCATCGAGAGATCGGCGGGCGGAGATGACACCGAATACATGGGCGAGGAGACTGCGGGCGATATTGGCCTGGAGGCGAAACGCGCCCGACTCGGCGGCGGCGAATTCGATCAGGGTGTTGAGCGCGACGATGTCCTCGATGAGCTTCCGGCCCATTTGGCGACGGACTTCAGGGAGGCCGTCCCAGGAATAGACAGCGCGTCGGGCGATGTCCTTAAGGACGCCGAGGAGTTTTTGGCGAACCTCTTCTTCGGAGCGATGGGGGGCAAAGATGGCGGTGACCAGAATAGCGCTGGCGATGCCGATGAGGATGCAGGAGGTCCGGGCGATGGCGATGAAGAAGACCTGGTCGGGAGTGTCAATGGCACCCGCGGCGACGATGCCCGCGGTGTAGGCGGCAAGGGCGGTGGCATAGGCGCGAAAATTGGTGAGGCTACCGGAGACGACGGTACATCCGCCCACGAGGAAGGCCAGGGCAAAGACGAAGAGATCGGGAGTCTGGGCGAAGAGGGCGATGAGCACGATGGCAATGAGGGCACCGGCGACGGTGCCGACGACGCGGAAAAGGCCTTTGGAAAGGACCATGCCGGGGGTGGGCTGGGCGACGATCCAGACGGTGAGCCAGGCCCAGTGAGGCGAGTCCAGTTGAAGGGTAAAGGCGACGTAGAGCGCAAGCATGGAGGCGAGCCAGGTGCGGAGGGCATAGGCGATCATTTCCCAGGCGCGAGGCGAGATCAGGGGACGAGCCGGCAAGAAGTAGGCAGCGGTCGTGGTCATGGCAGCGCGAAGATTGTCATAGCATGGTTACGAGCGATGGCAAAAAACTTGGTGAAAGAAAAGAAGGGAGGTGCTTCGATGACGAGTACTTTTCTTTATGCAACACACCCGACGAAATTTCGTGAAGACTTTGTTTGCGGCGTCCCAAGCGGCACTGGTCGCGGGTGTAGCCGTGGAACCGGCGGAGGGGGAAGAGACGGCGGTGTCGAGCGGTGGATTTAATTACCTTGTCGTTGGGGACTGGGGCCGGGACGGGGAGCGGGACCAGGTGGAGGTGGCCGGGCAGATGTCGATCGCAGCGACGGACGTCAACGCGCGGCTGGTGATTTCGGTGGGAGACAATTTTTACGAGGACGGGGTGGCGACGGCGGACGATCCGCAGTGGCAGAGTTCGTTCGAAGAGGTCTACCCGCAGGAGTCGTTGCAGATTCCGTGGTATGTGATTTTAGGGAACCACGATTATCACGGGAACCCGGAAGCGGAACTGGCCTATGCGAAAACGAGCAAGCGGTGGAGGATGCCAGCACGGTATTATACGGAAGCGCACCGGATCGACGGCGAGACGACCGTGGAGTTTTTCTACATCGATACGTCGCCGATGGTGAGGGAGTACCGGCTGGTGGAAAAAATGGCGCCAAAGGTGATGGCGGAGGATGTGCCGAAGCAACTGGCCTGGCTGGACGAGGCGCTGGGGAAGTCGATGGCGGAGTGGAAGATCGTGGTGGGGCATCACCCGGTCTACTCCGGGGGCGAGCACGGGGACCAGCCGGAGGTGATCGCGAACGTGTTGCCGCTGCTGCACAAGCATCAGGTGCCGGTGTACCTGAACGGGCACGATCACGATTTGCAGCATTTGCAGGCGGACGGGGTGGATTTCTTTACGAGCGGGGCGGGATCGCAATTTCGGCGGACGACGAGCAAGGCGCAGACGAAGTTTGCGAAGGCGACATCGGGATTCATGACGGTCTCGATGCGGCGCGAGGAGATGGCGGTACGGATGATCGATAATCACGGGACGGTACTTTATCAGACAACGGTGAGGCGGGTGGTGGGTTGAGGGTGACCGACCGCAGCAGCACATTTTGCCGGAATAAAGTGAAGAAGGCAGGGACTTCCCGTTCCCTACAAGCTCGTGCCGACGGAATGCCGAGGAAGCGAAGCTTCGCATTTGTGCGTAGGATTAAATTGGCATGAATAATGTTTGTTTGAGTATTTGGATATTGGCAGACGAAGCATGGGTTCACCGACAAGGGCGTTTCCACGTGCCACATGGGAAAAAAGGTCAAGGCTCCTGCGTTCAGGTGACTCTTTGCCGTCTTGTGATTCAGCGAATTTGGTAAATTCGTTTTAAAGCGACTTATGCACAAGGAGTTACGGAAGTGCTTTTTCCGTCGCAGAACTGTAACATTTTCAGGCTTGCCGGTTACTTGTTCACAAGTTATTCACAAGAGCGTTGGGTTCAACTTCCCATTCCGGCTTTTGAAAAGAATCCTTATTCTCACGGCCAGTTTTGGCGAAGGGGAAGATGTCGCCGCATGGAACGTGCGGGACGCCATCGAGCACCTGGCGGGTGACGAGGCGCAGACGGACGTGCTCGACCTGCTCGATACCTCCTACGGTCGGTTCCACGATCTCATGCAATATGCGTTCCAGACGACGCTGGGCCGGGCACCGAAACTGTGGCGGAGCTTTAACAAACTGATTGGGACGGCGCTGGCGGTGGAGGGGCAGGTCGATGGGCTGGCGCGGTTGCGTGACACACTGCGGGATGTGCTGCGCGGGATGCAGCCGGACGTGGTGGTGGCGACGTGTCCGATTTACAGCTTTTTGATCGGGGAGATTTATGACGAGGGGCGGACGCGGGATTTTTCGCTGATTTCGCTCGTAACGGATGTGGCGGTGAAGGATTCGCCGTGGCCGAGAACGCCGGGGGACTATTTTGCGGTGACGAACGAAGCGGCGGCAAAGGTCCTGGCGGAGTCAGGGGTGACGGAGGACCGGATCAGGGTGTTCGGTTTCCCGGTGCAGAGGCGGACGAAGGAGGAAAAGGGGGCGAGTCCCCTCCCCGACCTGGCGCACAAAGGCAGGCCACGGATTTTGTATCTGATCAACAGCGCGCGGAAGAAAGCGCCAAAGTTGCTGGATAAGTTGCTGGACCACCCGGACTGGGACGTGACGGTGTGCGTCGGAAGGGACACGGTGCTGGACGAGATGGCGCGGGAAAAAGCGGCGACGGCCCCGGAGCGGATGGAAGTGATCGGGCACACGCGGCGAATGCCGGAATTATTGCGGGAGCACCATGTGGTCATCAGCCGGGCGGAGGCGGGGGTGGTGCAGGAGGCGATTGCGGCGCGATGTCCGGTGATCGTGAACCGGATCGGCTCCGGGCGCGAGGAGGGCAATTTTTCGCTGTTGCGGGAGGCGAATGCGGGGGCACGGGCGGAGAAGCCGCGCGAGGCGATCGACTGGCTGGAGCGGGCCTTTCGCGACGAGGGACGGTTGCTGGCGCTATGGCGGAAAAACCTGGAGCCGCTGAGTCGACCGAACTGCGCGGAAAATCTGGCGCGGTTCATTCTCGACGAAGCGACGGTGAAGGCATTGCCGGTGCCGGAACTGCGGGCGCTCCCCTCCCCGGTGGAGAAGGACCTGGCGGTGCCGAAGAAAAAGACGGAAAAGATCCTGCTGCGGCGTCTGCCGAAGAAGCTACTCCTGTGCGATCTACACACGCATACGACGTGGTCCGACGGGAAGCTGAGCGTGGCGGAGATGGTCGATTTTTATGGGCAGCGGGGGTTCGATTGCCTGTGCATTACGGACCATCTGTGCGATCCGAAACGGCTGCTGGGCAAGTTGGTGAACCTGACAGGGATGGTGATTCCGCCGGGGGAAATCGAGGCCTATTTCGAGGAGATCGAGCGGGAGAAGAAGCGGGCGAGGGCGAAGTACGACCTGATGTTGCTGACGGGGGTGGAGTTCAACAAGGACGGGTACACGCCGAAGACCTCGACGCACCTGCTGGGGGTGGACCTGAAGCAGCCGATCGATCCGTCGCTGGACATCAAGGGGCTGATTACGGAGATTCACGCGCAGGGGGCGCTGGCGATCGCGTCGCATCCGCACGAGATGAAGAGCGAGTGGGGCAAGAACACGCTTTATCTGTGGGAACATGTGGACGAGTATGCGCCGCTGATCGATGCGTGGGAGGTGGCAAACCGGGACGATATTTTCAATCCGATCGGGCTGAAGAAGCTGCCGTTCGTCGCGAGCAGCGATTTCCACAAGCCGAAGCATATCCACTCGTGGAAGACGGTGCTGTACTGCGAGAAGGACGTGGAGGCGATCAAGCGGTGCATCCGGGTGAACCGGGATGTATCGCTGACGCTGTACCGGGACCACCGGTTCGGGATGGACGAACGGCAACTCAATGTGCCCGCGCTGGAGGACGCGGCGGAGGTGGTGGAGTTTGGGGAGGCGATAGCGCAGGGGGGATAAGGGGCTATTGAAGGTGGTCGCCCCGATGGGGCTTGTCCCTTTCCAGCGGCGCAGCAGCCTGCCTTTCCCCCTCTTTCCCAAACTCCATTGGTGAACGCACATGCTGAGGCAACTCCATTGCTCTCATCCCCAAGCCCAGGTCTACGCCCGGGCAACGCCCTGGGAATCGTGCCCCACCAGCGGCAAGCCCTGTAGGGTCGAACTAAAACATCTACCGCCTGGAAGGTGGCAGGTTTGCCTTCGGCTTGCTTTCGTCGATTGGAAATCGACGGTCATCGTGCGCGGGTTCGCCTTCCTGACCAGCGATATACGGTGCGATTATTGCGTCGGTGATCTTGCCCGAACTCACCGCCAAATAGCCCCGCGCCCAGATGGTTTATTCGGAAGACGTGCAGGACGGTCAGGTCGTGCACGGTGTCGCCATCCGCAATCCCTTCGCCGGAGAGCGGAATTAACGGCGGCGACCGTGAAATTATTTGGCGGCGAGGGCGGCTTCCTTGTCGGCCTTGGCCTTGCGGACGGCGGCGGACTTGGTCTTCTTGGCGACGGTGGCGCTGACACGTTCCTTGACGAAGAGGGCTTCCTTGCCCTTGCGTCCGCGGAGGAAGAAGAGCTTGGCGCGGCGGACCTGGCCTTCGCGTTCGACTTCGATTTTCTCGATGCGGGGGGAGTTGAGGGGGAAGATGCGCTCGACGCCCTCGCCGTAGCTGATGCGGCGGACGGTAAAGCTTTCGTTCAGGCCGCGCCCTTTGTGAGCGATGACGATGCCGGCGAAGACCTGCACGCGTTCCTTGTCGCCTTCCTTGACGCGGGTGTGGACCTTAACGGAGTCGCCCACGCGGAACGGGACATGTTTCTTGATTTGTTCGCCTTCGATTTTTTCGATGAGTTTCATAGGGGTCTTTCTTTCGTTTACGCTTCGTTGAAGAGGTCGGGGCGGACTTGCTGGGTCCGTCGCCGGCTTTGTTCCAGGCTCCATTGTTCGATTTTGCCGTGGTGGCCGGAAAGGAGGATGTCGGGGACGCGCCAGCCGCGAAACTCCTCGGGCCGGGTGTATTGCGGGCCTTCGAGGCCGGGGCGCTCCGCGCTGAAGGATTCGGACTGGGTGCTGG
>CAJCII010000135.1 GCA_903970335.1 Bacteroidota bacterium
ACCGTTACCCTCAAATGGATCGCACAGAACCTGCACATGGGCGTCTGGACGTATGTCTCCAACCAACTCCAAAACTCGAACCTCACTCGGACGACGCAAAAGAAGCTCCGCTTGTGTCAATAGTTAGGACTGACCCCTTTAATGATAATCAGTGTAGTAAGTGAGGACTGACCCCTTCATTGCTCACGGGTGATAATGTGCAAATCAAAATGAGACGTTATCTTCTCAATATTCTGGCTGGGATTTCCCTGGTGCTGTGTGTGCTGATGCTGGCGATCAGCGTTTCGAGCTACTGGGGCTTCAACAGGCTGATCGCCGACATCCCCTTTGAACCGATGACCGGCCTCTATGTGGCAAACGGCAGCTTGGTTATTCAAGGCTATGGTTCAGGAGCGGCGTCCAGCCGCTATTTGATGTCCGATTCGATGACAGGTTTTGCGAACTCCAACTGGAACGCATTTATCGCCTACGGATCAACGGTCCGGCTTGGGGCACCGCGTCATCCGGTCAGAGAGATCGTCATGTGGAGCGTCAATTTGTGCGCATGGTTTCTGTGTCTTGTTTTTGGAGTATGCACGGGTTGGTTTGTTCTGTATCGATGGCAATGCGGAAGCTGGCAAAGAAATGCGGACGCTACTGCGGCCACAATGCGATACCATCAACCATGACCCAACCTCCCAAGAATTCGCCGGAGTTCCCTGGGCCGCAGGCATGCAGGCGACTTGCCGGCCTATTTTTGGCCGTGAACTTCCTCCTGCTCCGTCTTCCCAATTTTCTGCCGGTTCTTTGCCTTCCCGGAATGCATTGGAACTGGTCGGGTAAAATTCTCGCCATCGCGTTTTCGTGCGCACTGATGGCGTGGTCACCGTGGCTGCGGCAGAACGCGGGGCTGCGCTGGCGGCAATCGCCCGGCTCAATTCCGTTGTCACTGTTCTGCATTTTCGTCTGTGTTGGAGAAGGCCTTTCCTCACGTTTTCGGGCATCGCCCATGACATTGTCGAGTGACACATTATTTTTCCAGCTCCTCATGCCCACACTCGACGAAGAGCTTTCCTTTCGCGGAATCGCTCTCGCGCTGCTGGAGCGCGGACATGGGCAGTCTCCGATGAGTTGCCGATTGCGCTACGGGCGTGCGGCATTCATTCTCGCCCTGGTCTTTGGGTTCATGCATGCCATCTCCTTTGAGCAGGGCCACCTTGGCTTTAACCTGCTGAACTTTGCCGACACTTTTATATTCGCGTCCATGGTAACGGTCGTTCGCACCAGATCAGGGAGTCTGCTCTGGCCGATGCTCTGTCATTCAGCCTGGAATGTAGCCTTTTTTTTACCGTGGCCATGAAGCAATAAACTAATCCTGATTTCCCGCCTAAAATGGTCGTGTCATGAGGGGGGCAGTCCTCACTATTGACACCAACAAACGGATGGTAATCAGTGTAGTAAGTGAGGACTGACCCCTTCACAAGGTTTACGTGGCGGTGGAACCGTGCGACATGCGCAAGGGCTACGAGGGGTTGGCGGCGCTGGTGACGACGGCACTGCAGCAGGACCTGCGGGGCGGGGCGCTCTTTGCTTTTAGCAACCGTCGCAGGACCCGGCTGAAAGTTTTATATTTTGACGGGACCGGACTGTGGCTGATGACCAAGAGACTTGAGGAAGGAACGTTTTCGAAAAATAGGGACGGGCACAGAGACGGGGATGACCGTGCATGATTGAAATTCAAGACCGTCCCCGTGCCCTTGCCTTTTTCCCTTCGATAAATTGATGAAAAATCCGACCGAACTCTTCTTTCCCGACTTGTGACGGATGCTGTTTCTCTTTAGGTTGTCTCACGAATGGTTCTTCCCGTTTGAAGGATTGTTTATCTTATTTTCCCCGCCTTCGGGCGGGGGGGCTTCATCAGCCTTCCTGTTTTAACGAGAAAAAATCGCCGCCTCCTCGGTGTCCCAAATTACCATATGATCTTCTCCCGCTCGATCGCTCTCGCTTTGCTTGTCGTAACCGTGGCGATGCCCGCCATGCCCGGCCACGCTCAGGCCCCCACCGCCGCCTCCTACAAAATCGTCGATTCCGCCCAGCTCATGGGCACCGGGCGCACCGACTACGTCTCTGCCGACAGCGATGATCGACGCCTCTACATCCCCCGCGGCAATCAGATCCTCGTCTTCGACCTCGACACCCTCAAGCCTGTCACCCCCATCCCCAACCTCATGGGCGGACACGGCGTCGCGGTCGATCCCGTCTCCGGTCACGGCTTTTCCAGCAGCCAGCCGGTCATCATGTTCGACCGCACGACGCTTCAGACGATCAAGACCATCACCGTTCAGGGCCGTCCGGACGGCATTCTCTTCGAGCCTCTCACGGAACACATCTACATCCTCAGCCACGTCGCGCCTAACGCCACCGTCCTCGACGCCAGGGGCGGCTCCATCGTCGGTACCATCGATCTCGGTGGCGCACCGGAACAGGCCGCCAGCGACGGTCAGGGCCATCTCTACGTCGATCTCGAGGACAAGGACAGCATCGCCGTCGTCGACGTCAAAACCCTGAAAGTCACCGCCACCTACAGCCTCGGCGGTAAGGGCGGCGGACCCGGTGGCCTCGGTCTCGACGCGAAAAATCACGTCCTCTTCGCCTTCTGCCACCAGCCCGCTGTCGCCGTCATTCTCAGCGCCATCGACGGAAAAATCCTCGACACCCTCCCCATCGGCACCGGCACCGATGGCGGCGGTTTCAACCCCAACACCATGGAAGCGTTCAGTTCCCAGCGCGACGGCACCCTCACCATCATCAAGGAAAACAGCCCGACCGACTTCGCCGTGGAACAGACCGTGCAAACCATGCCCGGTGCCCGGACCTCCACCCTCGACACCAAAACCAACCACATCGTCCTCATCGCCACCGACCGCCCGACCGCTCCTCCCGCCGGGGCAACCCCTCCCGGCACACCCCAAACTCCCGCTCTTGCTGCCTCGACCACACCACCTCCCACCGCCTCGACCAACGGCCCCTCCAGTGCAGGCCAACCCGGTGCACCCGGCGGCAGGTTCTGGACTCCCGGCGGCGGTGGCGAACGCGGCGGCTGGCGTAGCGGCAGTGGCGGTGCTGCCCTGCTCCACATCCTCGTCGTCGGGCGATAGTTTCCTCCATTCGATTCGTCTCCCTTTATCGTAAAATTTGGAATTACGATGGGAAAAGGGGGGCTGGCACGCGGCGGTCTTGAATTTCGCTCGCAACGCACCCTTGGCTAATCTTGAGATAGGTTCTAAACTATCGGCATGACAACGCGGCCGAAGGGACTTCAGCGACCAGCCGGCTAAGCTACGGCGACGACGAACACAAGGACAAAGACGACAGCAAATTTCTCATCGAAGAAATCGCCTTCACCACCGCCGACGAGGTGTTCGACAACGTCGAAAAGGGTCGGGTACATTTTCGGCCCGGTTCAGTACCGCAGGACCCGCCGCAGGAACCCCCGGGTCACCTCGGACTCGGGCGCCCCGAAGAGCTGCTCAGGCGGACCCAGCTCCGCGATCCGGCCCTCGGCCAGCAGCGCCACCCGGTCGGCCAGTCGCCGGGCGAAGCCCATCTCGTGGGTGACGAGGAGCAGGTCGCGGCCCTCCCGCTTCAGCTCCTCGATCAGCTCCAGTACCTCGGCGGTCATCTCGGGATCGAGGGCGGAGGTCGGTTCGTCGAGCAGGACGACCTGCGGCTTGATGGCGATGGCCCGCGCGATGGCCACCCGCTGGCGCTGACCGCCGGACAGCTCGGCCGGGCGCTTGTGGGCATGGGCGAGCAACTGGAACCGGCGGAGTGTGCCCTCGGCCAGGTCGCGGGCTTCGTCGGGCGTACGCCCATGGACCTTCTCGAGCGGGAGGGTGATGTTCCGGAGCGCGGTCAGGTGTGGAAAAAGATTGAAGGCCTGGAAGACGGTGCCGATGGAGCGGCGATGGCGCAGGAGAGCGTCGTCGTGGTACTCGATGGTGCGGCCATTGAGCGCGACGGCGCCACCGGTGGGATATTCGAGTCCCGCGACGATGCGGAGGAGGGTCGATTTCCCGCCGCCCGAGGGACCGATCAAGGCGAGGCAGTGGATGTCGTCGAGCTCCAGGTCGATGCCGTCGATCACGGTGTGCGTGCCGAAGCGCTTGACCACGTTTTGCAGGCTAAGTTTCATACTTGAAGCGGCGCTCCAGCCAGCGCGACCAGAGCGAGATGGGGATGGTGAGGACGAGGTACCCGACGGCGAGCGGGAGGTAGGTTTCGAGCGTGCTGTAGGTGTTGGAGTTGACCTGCTGTGCGCTGAAGGTGAATTCCTGGATGGCGATGTAGGAGAGCAGCGACGAGTCCTTGATGAGCGAGACGAGCTGGCCGACGAGCGGCGGAAGCACCTGGCGCGTGGCCTGCGGGATGATGACGTAGCGGTAGGTCTGGGCGCGGGTGAAGCCGATGGCGCGCGCGGATTCGATCTGCGTTTTGCCGACACTTTCGATCCCGGCGCGCATGATCTCGCTGATATAGGCGCTCTCGAAGAGAGTGAGGATGAGGACGCCCGCGACGTAACGGTATTCGTTCCCGATCTGGAAGACGCCGCCGAAGCCGTACCAAAAAAGAAGGATGAGGACGAGGAGCGGCGAGCAGCGGACGACCTCGACGACGACCTTGGCGGAGTAGCGCAAGGGGAGAATGAAGGAGCGCTGGAAGAGTGCGAGGACGAAACCGCCGAGGGTGCTTAGGACCAAGGCGACTGCGGTCACACCGACGGTCGTCAACCAGCCGAGGAAAAGTTCTCCGCGATGGTCCCAAACCGAGGGCCAGTTCCAATTGTAACTGAGTTTGAGCAGGCTCAGCCAGACCGCGCCGATGAGGAGGAGCAGGGCGAGGAGCGTGTTGAGGACTTTGGCGAGGGCAGGGGGAGACGCTTCTCCCTTTGCTCCGCCGGGAGCCAGCACCAGGTCGCGCCACGATTCGATCACGGGCCGAATTTAGACGGAATTCACGGAATTACGGAATGACCAAATTGACGGAATTGGGGGAGGGGATTTTGGACAGGATGAACAGGATGGGGAAAGGCAGGGACAGAAACCGAATTTTTTGAGGGGATTACGGAAGTTTTTGGCGGGACGGAAAGTCTGGGGGGCGAGGAAGAATTTAACAGAAAATCGTGAAGGCAGGAAATACATGAAGAAGGCAGGGGGGCAGGATGAACAAGATTAACAGGATAGAGGGGAAGGCCGATAGAGAGTCGGTCGGAAATACCTGCCGGTTATTTGAACCACCGGTAGTGTCCGATGAGGGTGAAGGCGAAAAGGACGTCTTCGCACTGGGCGCCCTCACCGATGTTATGGACCATCAGGGGGCGATTGGTGCCGGGTGCGAAACGATTCGACGCCATGCCGATGTGGAGAGGCCCGGACGGAAGTCTCCACACCACGATATCGCCGGGAAGGTAATCGGATTCGACCCGGGTGAGGGGCAATTGTTTCCCGGCGCGTTGGAAGTAGACCATGAGGTTGGGTACGCGGCGATGGTCGATGTTGGCATCGGGCGGGAGGTTTCCCCACTCGCGCGGATAGGCGTCCGGCGATTTCTTTTTGTCCTCGTGAACCAAGACCTGAAGGTCCACTCCCATGTGGCGCAAGGCGCGGATGACGACATCGGTGCAGACACCACGATCCAACGGCACGTCACCGCCGGGATAGCTCAATTTCACATAGGCCGGATCATAGGACGTGGTGACTCCGACTTCGGCCAAGGCTGCGTTCGCCAGGGCGATTCGTTGGGTGGCCGGGGTCTCCGGCACGGAAGTCACCTGACCGGACAGAAAGCCGCCGAGGGCGATGAGAGAAGCAAGGACGACGATGCGGGGGACAGGGGCGAGGGAGGGAAGAATCATCAACCTTTCATCGCAAGGTCCGCGTTCTTTCTGACAAAAGGAGAGCCGAGCGAAAAGTTAGAGGTTCCTCAGATAACCCCTTCGACTTAGCTTACGGCGTGGCGGAGGCAGGTGCAGGATTGTCCTGGGGCTGGGTTTTCAGCAGCTTTTCCAGGTTGTCGTCCCTGGAGATGCCGAGGTCGAGCGCCTTTTTGTATTCCTCGCGAGCGAGCTCGACGAGGGGTGGCTTTTCGGTGGCGTAGACGAGGGCGAGGTTGAAGTGGGCGTCGCCGAAGTCGGGGTCGATTTCGATGGCCTTGCGGAATTCTTTTTCGGCGACTTCCTGCCAGCCTTTTTGGGAGCAGGCGCAGCCGAGGTAGTTGTGAGTCTTGGCATCGTCGGGATTGAGGGCCTTGGCGCGGTTCAGGGCGTCGATGGAATTTTCGTACTGGCCGAGTTTATAATAGACGATGCCGAGGTTGGAGTAGGAGAAGGCATCGGTGGGCTTGAGTTTGACGGCCTGCTGGAGGGCCTTGAGCGCCTCGTCGAGCTTGCCCTGCTGAAAGCGGACGACGCCGAGATTGCTCCACGCGTAGAGGGACTCGGGATACTTGTCGATGATGACCTGGTACTTGTCGGCGGCGTCATCGTAACGGCCGTTCTTGAAGAGGTCGGCGGCCTGCTGGGCGATATCGCGCATTTCGTCGGGGAGGCGCGCCTCGGTGGAATACTGGGTGGGGTCGGCTGGCTGTGGACTGTTGCTGCCCTGGTTAATAGTGGTGTCATTCACGACGGTGGTCGGCGGCGGGACATTGGTCACCGTCGGTTGATTGGTGTCGGATCCCGGAGGGGCGGACGGTGTTGGCGTCGAGGGGGCGGTCGAGGAGGAATCAGGCGTGGGCGGTGGGTTTGAAGGTGGAGCGGGGTTTGGATCCGGTGTGCTGGGGGTGGAAGTGGGGGCTGGAGCAGAGGAGTTGGGATCCGGAGTGGGCGGAGTGGGCGCAGGCGGAGTCGAGGGAGTCGATGCCGGGTCGGACGAGGCCACCATGGGGTTGGTGGTCGAAGCGTCCGGAGTCGGGGCGGGAGGAGTGGGCGTAGGGGTGGTTACGCTGGCGTCGGGAGTGGGGGTAGCTGAGCTTGGCGACGTGTTGGAGGAGCTATCCGGAGCCGGAGACGGTGGTGGCGTGGTTCCGGCGTCCGGCGTGGGAGTCGGGTTGGACGGAGCGGGTGGGTTCGACGTGGAGTCCGGCGTCGGCGCAGGCGACGGGGCAGGATTCGAGGAAGCCATCGCGTTGGTGGAGGAGGCGTCAGGTGTGGGGGGAGGAGTGTTGGGATCCGTGGTGGGGGCGGCAAAACTATTGCCCTGGGAAGGGACCGCCGCGACGTCGGGGTTGGAAACCTTGAGGCTATCGATGAGCGCGCGTTCCTCGTCGGTGGAGGGCGGGGTCATGGAGGTGCTGGCGATATCGAGGTTTTCCTGAAGCACTTTCGAGTTGAGTTTGAGGCGATCGAATTCCTCCTGAATCAACTGCTTGGCCATGTCGCGGCGGGCCTGTTCCTGAAGTTCCTTCTGGAGGATGCCGCGCATGACTTCGTTTTCGCGCTTGATGACGGCGTAGTCGGCGCTGTTCGGCCCGGCGGCGTTGGCCTTGGCGTTGGCATCGGCGAGGTCGGTCTGGGCCTGATCGAGGCGCTGCTGGAGGGTGGTGATGGTCTGCTGGAGGGTCTGGTTGGCGGCCTGGGACTCGTCGAATTGATCCTGGAGATTTTTCAGCTGGGTCTGAACGAGGGCGAGTTTCGATTTGGGGTTGGCCTTAAAATCGTCGATTTGCTTTTCCGCCGCGGTGAGCTTGTCGGTGAGCGCCTTGTTTTCGTTGAGGAGCTTGGTCACTTTATCATCGACCGAGGCCTTGTTTTTATAGGCGAGGAGTTGCTGGTTGACGGTTTCGAGCCGTTCGCGGTAGGCCTCGACTTGTCCCTGCGAATCCTTCAAGGCCTCGGCCTCCTCTTTGAATTTTAACTCAAGGGCATGCAAGCGCTGCTTGAGGGCATCGGGATCGGTGAGGGAATCGTCGTCGCTGGGGATGGGCACGTCGGGTGCAGAGGCGGGCGGGGGGGTATCGGGAGAAGGGGTGGGAGTGGGCGGCGGGAGGGCGGCGACCTTGGGTTGCAGGTCTTCAATCTCCTTTTTGCAGTCTTCCATGCGCTTGATCACCAGGGCCGATTCCCATTCGGGGTCTTCCTGATGGATTTTTTGCAAGCCGGTGTAGCAATCTTCGAAATCGGCGAGGGCCCCGCGCAAATCGCCCTGACGGACGAGTTGCTCGGCATCGTTGATCTTCAGATAAATGCGAAGATAGACTTCGCTCATGGCCGGTTCGGCGGCAGCGTGAGGGAGTGGGACGAGAAGAGTTCCCGCCAAAACGACCGCCAAATAAACACGCCGACGCATGTAGTTAGATTTAATTTGTTCGGCGATAAAAAGTCAACCATCTCATGGATTACAAGTCGTCTATCTGCGCCCTGGCAGCCGGTGATGCGAAATAAACGGCTGCGGTACAAAGCAAACTCCCCGGACGCTTTCGCATCCGGGGGGGCGATGGCTGGCGACTTGCCCGAACCAGCTTTTAGTACCGGTAGTTTTCGGCCTTGTAGGGGCCGTCGACGGAGATGCCGAGGTATTCGGCCTGCTTGGGAGTCAGGCGGGTGAGCTTGACGCCGAGTTGGTCGAGGTGAAGGCGGGCGACCCGTTCGTCGAGGGACTTGGGGAGGACGTAGACTTCGTTCTTGTACTTGTTCTTGCCGCGCGATTCCCAGAGTTCGATCTGGGCGATGGTCTGGTTGGTGAATGAGGCGGACATGACGAAGCTGGGGTGACCGGTGGCGCAACCGAGGTTGACGAGGCGACCTTCGGCGAGGACGGTGATGACCTTGCCGTTGGGCCAGGTGAACTGGTCGACCTGGGGCTTGATTTCGATCTTGGTGAGGGTCTTGTCGTTGTAGAGCGAGCCGACCTGCACCTCGGAGTCGAAGTGGCCGATGTTACAGACGATGGCCTGGTGCTTCATTTTGTCCATGTGCTGGCGGGTGATGACATCGATGTTGCCGGTGGTGGTGACGAAGATGTCGCCGAACTCGGAGGCCTCGTCCATGGTGGTGACCTGATAGCCTTCCATCGCGGCCTGGAGGGCGTTGATGGGGTCGATTTCCGTGACAATGACGCGGGCACCGAGGCCCTTGGCGGCCTGGACGCAGCCTTTGCCGACATCGCCATAACCGGCGACGACGACAACCTTGCCGGCGATCATGACATCGGTGGCGCGCTTGACGGCGTCGAGGAAGGACTCGCGACAGCCGTAGAGGTTGTCGAACTTGCTCTTGGTGCAGGAGTCGTTGACGTTGAAGGCGGGCAGCTTGAGGGTGCCTTTCTTGACGCGCTCGTAGAGGCGGTGGACGCCGGTGGTGGTTTCCTCCGAGAGGCCGTGGATGCCGGCGAGGAGGGCGGGGTATTTGTCGTGGACCATGTTGGTGAGGTCGCCGCCGTCATCGAGGATCATGTTGAGCTGGGAGCCGTCGGGCCACTTGAGGGTCTGCTCGATACACCAGTCGAATTCCTCGGCGTTCATGCCTTTCCAGGCGAAGACGGCGATGCCGGCCTTGGCGATGGCGGCGGCGGCGTGGTCCTGGGTGGAGAAGATGTTGCAGGAGGACCAGCGGACTTCGGCACCGAGGTCGACGAGGGTCTCGATGAGGACGGCGGTCTGGATGGTCATGTGGAGGCAACCGGCGATTTTGGCGCCCTTGAGGGGGAACTTGCCTTTGTACTCGGCGCGGAGGGCCATGAGACCGGGCATCTCGTGTTCGGCGATGGTGATTTCCTTGCGGCCGAATTCGGCCTGGGAGATGTCTTTTACTTTGTAGTCGTTGCTCATGGTGTTTTTTTCTTTCTGATTTTTTTTGACGGGATTAACGGAGGGGAATTTTTGACGGAATTACGGAATTAACGGAATTGCCGAGGGGGAATTTTGGATGGGATTAATACGATTAGGAGGATTGGGGGCAGGCGGATTTAGACAGGAGGAACATGAGGGACATGAAAGGGAGGCAGGTGAGTTAGAGGTCTTTCAGGATGTCCTGGCGTTTGGCGGCGTATTCTTCGGGGGTGACCAGGTCGCGGCGTTTGAGGCGTTCGAGTTCGTCGAGGCGGTCTTCGACAGTGCGATAATTGGTGTCAATAGTTCCCAGTTCGCGCTGCTTGAGAATGTTAAACGCTCCACGGGTCAACTTAACTCCAGTCGTCAAAAGATAGAGTCCCAGTAGGAGCATTCCGGCGGGTATTGCTTTTTCGCGCAGCGAGTTTGGCAAGCACACGAAATAGGAGCCTAGAAATAGCCCCATTGCTCCTAAGACCGAGAGCAGGGCTCCTGTCTCGAGATCAATGAGAGACGATTTTTTCATGACGAACTGAAGGCTCCTTACACCCCTGCGGCCTTCTTCAAATCGGCGACCTTATCGGTTTTTTCCCAGGTGAGGGCATCGAGGTTATCGACGCGTCCGAAGTGACCGTAGTTGGTGGTGTGGCTATAGATGGGGCGGAGCAGGTTGAGTTGCTTGATGATGTTGGCGGGCTTGAAGCTGAAGACCTGCTTCACGGCGTCGGCGATTTTGTCGTCGTCGATCTTGCCGGTGCCGAAGGTGTCGATGTGGACGGAGACCGGTTCGGGATAGCCGATGGCGTAGGCGAACTGGATTTCGACGCGGTCGGCGAGGCCGGCGGCGACGACGTTCTTGGCGACGTAACGGCCCATGTAGGCGGCGCTGCGGTCGACCTTGCTCGGGTCCTTGCCGGAGAAGGCGCCGCCGCCGTGACGGCCCATGCCGCCGTAGGTATCGACGATGATCTTGCGACCGGTGAGGCCGGAATCGCCTTCGGGTCCGCCGATGACGAAGCGACCGGTTGGGTTGACGAGGTAGCGCGTTTTGGCATCGAGGAGTTCCTTGGGGATGACATCCTTGATAACTTCCTCGATGACGAAGTGCTCGATTTCCTTGTGCTTGACGGTGTCGCGGTGCTGGGTGGAGACGACGACGGCATCGACGCGTTCGATTTTGTTGCCGTTGTACTGGAGGGAGACCTGCGTTTTGCAGTCGGGACGGAGCCAGGAGACTTTTTTGCCCTTGCGGAGCTTGGTCAGGCGTTCGCCGAGGGCGTGGGCATAATAGACCGGGGCGGGCATGAGGTTCGGGGTCTCGTTGACGGCGAAACCGAACATGAGGCCCTGGTCGCCCGCGCCCTGCTCGGCGGTGGCCTTGCCTTCGGCGGCCTTTTCGTCGACGCCCTGGGCGATGTCGGGGCTTTGGGCGGTGAGCGCGTTCAGGATGTGGACGCCCTTGGCGTTGAAGGACTCACCGGGTTCGGTGTAGCCGATTTCTTCGATGGCGGTGCGGACGACTTTGTTGTAATCGAAATCGGCGGTGGTGGTGATTTCACCGGCGACGACGACGAGGTTCGATTTGACGAGGGTCTCGCAGGCGACGCGGCTGTATTTGTCCTGGGAGAGGCAGGCGTCCAGGACGGCATCGGAAATGGTATCGGCGACTTTATCGGGGTGACCTTCGGTCACGGATTCGGAGGAGAAGATGTAGGATTTGGCCATGAGATGGGAAAGTACGGGGGAAGGGGCGGGGGCGCAAGAAAAATATGAACGTATCTGGATACGTGGATATATGATTCTACGCAATTCTGCGTGAAATGTGTGATCGACACCGGCGAATTAGTTCGAGCTTGCTTGAAGGAGATTCGTGATGACGCTGGAGGGCACGGCGATGACGGTGCCGTGGCGGATGCCCTTCGGCATGGAGAGCTGGGAGGTGATGTCTTCCCAATTTTCCATGTCGGTGGACTTGATTGCGCCGAAGTGATGGGCGCGGTAGCAGTCGTAGTAGATGATGTAGTCGTCGCCGATCTTGATGGCGGTGGGGCCTTCGACCCAGGCGGAAGGGGTGGTCTTGATGGGGCCGATCGGGGGGCTGTAGGGGCCAGCCATGTTATCGCTGGTGGCGAGCCAGAAGTTCTTTTGCGGGGTGGGGACCTTGGTCTCGTTCTTGAAGATGAGATAGAACTTGTTGTCCACGGGCAGGACGGTGGCGTCGATGCAGTTGAAGCCGGGGTCGTAGAGGAGGGTGGTGGGGGTGTAGGACTCGAAATCTTTCGTCGTGGTGACGTAGAAACGATGGTTGGCGTCGTCGCCGCTGACCTCGGTTTCGGGGAACTTGCCGGGGATGGTGCTGGACCAGAAGATGAGGTACTGCTGGTTGGCGGCGTCGTAGTGGACTTCGGGGGCCCAGGCATTGGTGGCGGTGGGTTCGTAGGCCATGACGGGCAGTTCTTTTTCGTCGGACCAGGTGATAAGGTCCTTGGAGGAGGCATAACCGATGGAGCGGTCTTTCCAGGAATCGGTCCAGACGAGACGGAAGACGTTGTCGGGGCCGAGGAGCAGGCAGGGATCGCGCATGAGCTTGTCCTTGCCGACGGTGGGCTTGAGGTAGCCTTTGCCGCCGTTGAGTTCGTCCCACTTCAGTCCGTCCCGGCTCCAGCAGAGGTGAAGGCCCTCGACGCCGTTCGGTTCGAGGAAGTAGCAGAAGAGGTAGCAGGTATCGGGGAGATCGGTGGGGACGTCGGCCCGGACCCGATTGAGAAAGCCGAGGTTCAGGATCATGACGCCGAGTAGTAGCAGAACTCGGGGCAGACGAGGAGGAAGGGAATTCGTTTTCATGGCATCAATCGGTACTAGCAATCCGGTAGAGTCCCGCCCCGTGCGAAGGAAGAACCGGGGCGAAGGTGTACATGACATGGGCGAGATCCTTGTTTTGCCAGAGGTCGCGGATTTTGCAGACACCGGTGAAGCCGAGATCGGAGAGCTTGACATCGATGGGCGCGCCCACGCCGATGGAGTTTTTGTCATTCAAATTAAAGACCGCAAGGTACTTGTTGTCCGTGCTGTCGGGAACATCGGCGACCCAGGCCAACTGGCCGTCGTGGCGGAAGAGCTGCTGGTTGTTGGCGCTGTGCTGATCGACGGCGAGGACCTCGTCGTTGGTGATGAGGGCGAGGGTGGCGGCGTCCATTTTGGTCAGGTCGCCGCCGAAGATGAGCGGAGAGCGGAAGATGGACCAAAGGGTCATCAGGGTGACCTGCTCGTCGTGGGTGAAGTGGGTCATGCTTTTGCCCTGGCGGATCGTTCCGAGGGGGAGCATGTCGGCGTCGGGAAAGTGGCCTGGGCCGGAGTAAGGCGCCCACTTGGCGGTGAGATCGACCTGGTGCAGGAGGCTTTTCCAATTGTCCCAGAAGTCGTCGCTGATGCGCCACAGGTTGGCGTTGACCTCGATTTCGTCGGCCTTTTCGAGCGGGGTCGGGCCGGGCGAGGTGCTGAAGACCATGACGCGACCGGTTTTGTCGATGGCCTTGCGAATGGCCTGGATTTCCGGGCCATGGTAGGGCCCTGCGCCGAGGTCGTCGATCTTGACGAAATCAATGCCCCAGTCGGCGAATTGCCGGAACTCGGAATCGTAGTAGTCCTGCGCGCCGGGCTTGGTCATATCGATCCCGTACATGTCGCCGTTCCAGTGGCAGGTCGAGGTTGTGTCGGCGATATCAGCGGCATGATAGGTGGTGCCGAGGATGGGCGTGTTTTGCGCGACAGCCTGGCGGGGAATGCCGCGCATCATGTGGACGCCGAACTTGAGGCCCTTGGCGTGGACGTAATCGGAGAGGGCCTTGAATCCACCTCCGTTGGCGGCGGAGGGGAAGCGGCTGGGGGCGGGGAGAAGGCGTCCGTTGGCGTCCATGGTGAGCCTGGCGTCCTTGCGATAATCGAAGCCGGTTGCGCCGGGTTCGTACCACTGGATATCGACGACCAGATACTGCCAACCGTGAGAGAGGAGATGGTCGGCCATGTAATCGGTCTCGGCCTTGGCCTGGTCCTCGGTAATCGTCGTGGCGAAGGAATCCCAGCTATTCCAGCCCATGGGTGGCGTCGGGGCCCAGCTCCAATAAGCCGGAGTGGAAGTGGTGTCCCCGGCGGAAACACCGGGGAAAGCGGCGACGGCAATCAGCGCGATCACTACGACGAGTGGGCGGATGGAGGCCGTTGGCTTTGGCATGGGATGGAATCAGGCGTGGAGCTTTGGCTGGAGGTCCTTGCGCAGCCGCTGCTCGGCCTCGGCGTTCCAGTAACCACAATCGAGTTGGACAAAGACGCTGGTATAGGGAAGGACCAGGGTGGTCTTCAGGAGGAGAACGTGGAAAGTCCGGCCCGCTTCATCGAGCAGTCCGATGATTTCCTCATGCGGGAGGGATTCGACGGGCCTGCCGCTCAGGACGATCCGCAGTTCGTCGCGATACGTGCCGATGCCGGGCGCATCCTCTTCACGCAGGAAGGGCAGTTCCGCATCGGTGTAGATAATCGGTCGCACATGCGGCGCAGCTTCCACGGCATCTAGAACGGCACGCAGGACGTCGATTTGGTTTCCATGCGTGCAGACGGTTTCGACGCCGGACGCGGTCTGCCACGGGTAGGCGGAGTCGGCCACGACAATCCAGTTGCGATGGCCGAGGAGTGGTAACCGGAGGGCAAGGACGTTTTGCCAGGAGAGATCGACGCTGGTGCTCATCGTGGTTCGAGAGGGTTATTCGAAAACGATGGCCACCTTGCCCGATTGGCCGCCGTCGGCCACGCGATAGGCCTCGGCCGCTTCCTCGAGCTTGAAGCGATGAGTCACCGTGACGTCCGGATGCAGGTTCCAGCGGGAGAGTCGTTCCGTGACGTCCGCCATGTGGCCGAGGCTGGTGACCCATGAGCCGTAGAGGGTGATTTGCGGGTGGATGAGGAAGGGGGAGACATCGAAGTGGACATCATTGCCTTCGCCGACGAAACCGCAGCGGCCCCATTGCCGGGTGGCCTTCAGGGCCAGGAGACGGGCCGGTCCTGCACCGGAGCAGTCGAGGCTGACTTCGCAGCCGTGGCCGTGCGTCAGTTCCTGGATTTTGCCGAGCGCGTCCGCATTGCTCAGGACTTCGTGGTCGATCAGGCCGAGTTTTTTCCCGAGTGCCAGACGATCCGCGCTGGTATCGACGCCGATCACTTCGCTGGCCCCGAGGGCGCGTCCGAGCAAGGCGGCGGCAAGTCCGACCGGGCCGAGGCCGGTGATGAGGAGCCGGTCCTGTCCGTTGACCTTCATGCGGGTAAGGGCCTCCCAAGCGGTGCCGAAGCCGCAGGCGATCAGCGCGCCGTCGAGGAAAGTGAGGTTGTCCGGGAGATGAATGAGGTTGTTTTCCTCGGCCAGGAGATACGGGGCGTGGCCACCGTTGCGCTGCCAGCCATAGGCCGCGCGGGACTCGTTGTGACAGGAGATCATGTAGCCGGCCTTGCAATCATTGCAACAGCCGCAGCCGCTGATGTGGTAGACCAAGACGCGGTCGCCGACTTTGAATTCCTTGCAACCGGGGCCGACTTCGACGACTTCGCCTGCGGGCTCGTGTCCAGCGATCATACCCGGCTGGTAGCCTTCCGGGCCTTTGCCGAGGTGGGCGCGATAGATGGCGCGGATGTCGCTGCCGCAGATGGAACTGGCCCGCGTTTTCAGCAGGACCTGGCCGTGGCCGGGTTTCGGAACGGGGAAGGTGCGGAATTCGACGGTGCTGTTGCCCGGCAGGATGACGCCGGTCATGGTATTCGGGAGGGTGGTCATAGGGTGGTAGGGATGGAGGAGGGATTAAAGGGCGTAGATCGGATCAAGGCGATTACGGAATGGAGCTTTCTCAGGCAGGCGTGATTTCGCCGTTGAGGTCCCAAAGGTCTTCCCAGTTCTGGTTGTCTTTCCAGCAGAAGACCTGGCCTTTGATCAAGCGGCAGCCGCGGTCGATTCCGGCAATCGCCGCCATCTCTTCCTCGGTCAGTGGTGCACCGACCACACTTTGCAGGTTGGCGAGGTAATTGCGCCGGGTAACGGAGAAGGGAATCGGAATCTGTCCCCGTTGCGCGGCCCACTTCACGCAGACGACCGCCGGGTGGACGTTCAGGCGCGCGGCGATCTTCACGATCACCGGGTCCTCGATATCGACCGTATCGTCCGGCGTGCGGTCCCGCTCCGGTCGGGCGGGGGAACCGACCGGGCTGTAGCCGATGGGCACAAGGCCGTTGTCGACCACGAACTTGAATAACTCCGGCTGCTGGAAGTGGGGATGCAGCTCCATCTCGTTGCAAACGGGCTTGATCGCCGCGTCGCGTAACACAAGCTTCAGCTTGGGGATCGTCATGTTCGATGTGCCGATGTGCTTGACCAAGCCCAGCTCGACCAGCTTTTCGAGCTGTCGCCACGTCTTCATGAAGCTCTCGTGGATATAGGGCTTGGCGTTCGGGTCGTGGAAATTCACGTCGCAGCCGGGGGGATGGAAGTTTGGGAATGGCCAGTGGACAAGGTAGAGATCGAGGTAATCGAGCTGCAGATCGGCCAGCGACTTCTTCGCCGAGGGAATCACGTCCGCTTCGTCATGCTTGTCGTTCCAGAGTTTGGAGGTGATCCAGAGGTCGTCGCGCTTGACTCCGCCCTCGAGGATTTTCCTCAGCGAATGCCCGATTTTGTCCTCGTTGCCGTAGACGGAGGCGCAGTCGAAGTGGCGATAACCCAGCGCCGCCGCGTCGAGCACCGCTGCGGCGACTTGGTCTCCCGTGATGTGGTCGGAGCCGAAGGTGCCGAGGCCGATGACGGGGATTTTCGCTCCCGAGGCGAGCGTTTTTTTAGGGACCAGCAGGGGATCGACGCCATCGGCGGCGGGAACGAACGAGGAGGGAGCGTGGTGACTCATGGCCTCGATCCTAGCGCAGAAGAAAACCGCTTGTCGCCAAAATAGTAATGCTGCGACTTTTTTCGGATTCTCGTTTCAACTCCGGAGCGCGCATGGTCAGGTGCGGAATTTTGTTCGTACGCCTCTTTTGCTTCCGAGGCGAGCTGCGAGTTCGGCCAATTTCTCGTCGGAGCGGGCGATGCCGGTGAGTTGGCGCAGGGCCAGCAGCACGGCGGGCGGCGTCGCTGCTCCCCCCACCGAGCCCGGCACCGACAGGGACTTGTTTTTCCAAATGAATGCGGAAGCCAGCGGTGAGCGAGAACTCCTCAGGGAACAACCGGGCGGCCTTGGTCGCGAGATTGTCGGCGGCATCGGAGAGGGTGGCATCGGTGCAGGTGAACGCGATGCCGGACGGAATCAGATCGAGGTCGAGCGTATCGCCGAGGGAGATCGGCACCATGAGGGTTTCGAGTTCGTGGAATCCGTCGGGGCGACGCCCGAGAATGTGGAGATAGAGATTGATCTTGGCGGG
>CAJCII010000136.1 GCA_903970335.1 Bacteroidota bacterium
CACGTGCTGCTGGAAAAATTGGAGACACTCGCGCGCGAGATTTCCGCGGCGCCGGATGCTTTGGCCAAGGTCTACGTCGATACCGGGCCGGTGCTGGAAAAGCCGTTGGCGGAGCGCGCGGGCCTCGGCTGGCAGGGCAAGAGCACGATGCTGATCAACACGAAGCTGGGCCCTTGGCTGCTGCTGGGCGAGATCATCACGACGCTGGAGCTGGAGCCGGATGCGCCGGAGCGCGACCATTGCGGGACGTGCTCGCGCTGCATCTCGGCGTGCCCGACGGGGGCGATCACGGCGCCGTACCAGATGGATGCGCGGCGGTGCATTGCGTACCTGACGATTGAGCTGAAGGGCTCCATCCCCGAGGAGATGCGGCCGCTCATCGGCGATCGTGTTTACGGCTGCGATGAGTGCCTGGAGGTTTGCCCGTGGAATCGCTTTGCGCAGACGACGCGGGAGGCGCGGTTTCTGGCGGAGGAGCAGGAGGTGGGGACGGACCGGTTGCGGGAGTTGCTGGAGATAAGCGCGGGGGAGTTCAAGCGACGGTTTGCGCGGAGTCCGATCCTGCGGGTAAAGCGGCGCGGGCTGCTGCGGAATGTGTGTGTGGTGCTGGGGAATATCGGGACGGTGGAGGACCTGCCTGCGCTGGAGAAGGCGGCGCGGCACGAGGAGCCGCTGGTGCGGGAACATGCGGAGTGGGCGATGGGGAGAATTCGGGAACGGAGTGGTATGCAGAGTCAGCGATAGACATCGCGGCGATGACCAATGGCGGAAATTGTTACGGTTTTGGCAGCTGCGTCCACTTCATAGAGTACTCTGTAATCACCTATTCGGATGCGAACCCCGGTCTTTCCTTCAAGGCGATGACTCCGGCTGGAAAAGGATCGGTTTCAAGAGGAAGGAGTTTCTTTGAGATACGAAGCCGTTGGTCGGATCCCAAACGAGCAAGTTCTTTTTCCGCCTGATGGCGGATAACAAGCCGGTACTTCACTCCGGCTTGATTCCCAATTCGGAGAGAACGGTACGAAAATCGCGGGTTGGCTCATTTTCCCGTTCTTTCAGAACGGCGAGGTCGATGGCCTCTTCGCGAGCTTCATCTTGAGCACGCAGCCACGCTTCGACTTTGGTGCGTTCGTCTTCGGGGAGGGACTCGATTTTTAGGATGACGTCTTGTGCAGTCATAACGAGAGGATGAGTGTAATCGTCAGGCTGAGATTGTCGAGGGAACCGGGGCGGGTAGGGGTCATGGGGTACGGGCTTTTTGCAGGGATTCGTTCCACTTGGCAAATGCATTGGTTTCGGAACATGGTATGGGATGCGCTGAACCGTTTATTTTGGCATTGAAGGATCTGGGAGCAGGTTGAAAAAAACCTGCCACATCCCAAAGAGCAATCGGGGACAGGTGCTGTCACCCCTCGCGGGGTGAGTGGAGGGGTGCGGCATTTCCGGTGGTGTCGCTGCGCTCAACCACCGGCTACGGTGTTGGCAAGCCTTCGGCTTGAGGGAGGACGGCATGGCGCGGAGGGAGTCGCGCCTTCCAGAGGGCGATGACTACCAGCGAGGAATGCGCCCGTCGCACGGAGTGCGACGGCTACCTGCCGAAGGGGAAAGCCGACGGCGGTCATAGACCGCCGCTACAGAAAAGGCACCGTCGCACGGAGTGCGACGGCTACCTGCCGAAGGGGAAAGCCGACGGCGGTCATAGACCGCCGCTACAGGAAAGGCACCGTCGCACGGAGTGAGAGGGCTACCTGCGGAGAATGGGTCAGGCCGGAGGCTGACCCTCCCCAGGCGCGGCGGCTGCCAAGGGATTTACCGGCCATCGACCTTATCCGGCGGGGCGAGGGGCTTGCCCGCGTCGGAGACGGAGGAGGGGTAGGAGGGGTCGCCGCCGACATGGGAGTTTTGGTCGGTGACGGGACTGTTCAACGTGGCACCGCTATAGCTGCCGTTGGGATCGGATTCGTCTTTGGAACCGATGCCATAGGTGCTGCACCCGGACAGGCCGAGGGTGAGCACGAAGAGTACGGAGGAAACGACCCGGATCATTAGTACAGGGTATAATGAAATCGTTCGCGAGCAAACCAAGACTTCTAACTCGTAATTTCTTTTGCGAAGCCACTTGATCAAATCGCCTCCCGCAGGCATATTTCCGCGATATGCCCGCTGCCGATCCTGCCGTTAAGAATGCGAAAACGAACACGTCGTCCCGGCTGCCCGAATTGCAGCCCGCGCAAAAAATAGAGTTGTTCCGCCAAATGGTGCAGATTCGGCACTTTGAAGAGAAAGCCAAGCAGGGTTTTCTCTCCGGCAAAATCAAAGGTTTCTGCCATCTTTACAACGGCCAGGAAGCAGTCGCCGTCGGTTCGATTTCCGTCCTGAACGAAGACGACGCGGTCATCACTGCCTATCGCGATCATGCTCACGCCCTGGCCCGAGGCAGCGACGCCAACGCCTGCATGGCGGAATTGTTCGGCAAGATCACCGGTTGCTCGCGCGGCAAGGGCGGTTCCATGCACTTCTTCGACGTGAAGAAGCACTTTTACGGTGGTCACGGGATCGTCGGTGGGCAGATTCCGCTCGGTACCGGTCTGGCTTATGCCCAGAAGTACCTTGGCACGAACCGCGTGACGCTGGCCTACATGGGGGACGGCGCGATCAACCAGGGCGCGGTGCACGAGGCGATGAATCTGGCCGCGTTGTGGAAGCTCCCGATCATTTACATCATCGAGAACAACGAGTATTCGATGGGGACGAGCATCGCCCGTTCTTCCGCTGGTGACCCGCTGACGAAGCGAGCCGGTGCGTTCGATATGGCGGCGATCCAAGCGAATGGGATGGACATCGACGATGTCCGGGCGAAGACGTTCGAGGCCGTCTCGCTGGCCCGCACGGAGAGCCAGCCGACGCTGATGGAAATCAAGACCTACCGCTATTTGGGTCATTCCATGTCCGATCCGGGCACCTACCGCTCGAAGGACGAGATCGAAACACGGCGCAAGAACGATCCGATCGAGATTTACAAGGCGCGCCTGCTCGAGCAGAAAATCGCCACGGAAGAGAGCCTCAACGCGATCGACGAGGAAGCTCTCGCCCAGGCCCAAGCCGCCTACGATTTTGCCGAAGCCAGCCCCGAGCCTGAACTCGAGACGGTGTACGAGGATATCTGGACTCCGGAAGACCAGATACCCGAGTTCCAGCCCAACCACCGCTAAACCGGAGGTTGCCGTTTTGTCCGTAATGTTTTCCTGACCTCATTGGAGTTATTTTATCATGCCTATCCTGACCTACCGCGAAGCCCTCAACGAAGCTCTTTCCGAGGAAATGGAGCGGGATGATCGCGTCATGCTCATGGGCGAGGAAGTGGCCGAATACGATGGCGCCTACAAGGTGAGCAAGGGGTTGCTGAAGAAGTTCGGTCCGAAGCGGATCATCGATACGCCGATCAGCGAGACCGGATTTACGGGTCTGGCCATTGGCGCGGCGATGTACGGTCTGCGGCCCGTGGTGGAGTACATGACGTGGAGTTTCTCGCTGGTTTGTTACGATCAGATCGTGAACAACGCCGCGCAGGTGCGTTATATGTCGGGCGGACAATTGTCGGTTCCCATCGTCTTCCGCGGTTCCTCCGGCGGCGGTCTTCAGGTCGGGGCGACGCATTCCCATACGCCGGAAAACTGGTACGCCAATGTCCCCGCCTTGACCGTCATCACCCCCGCTTTCCCCGACGATGCGAAGGGTCTGCTCAAGAGCGCGATTCGGAGCAACAACCCGGTCTGCTTTCTCGAAAACGAAAAGCTTTACGGGTACAAGGATGAAGTTCCCGAGGGCGAGCATCTGACAGAGATCGGCAAGGCGAAGGTCCGGCGCGAGGGGAGCGATCTGACGATCGTGAGTAACAGCGGTTCGACCCATCGCGCGTTGAATGCGGCCAAGATCCTCGAAGCGGAAGGGATTTCAGTCGAGGTCATCGATTTGCGCACGATCAAGCCGCTCGATTTTGCGACGATTGCGGCGTCGGTGGTGAAGACCAACCGTTTGCTCATTGTGGAGGAAAACAAGCCTTTCGCCGGTTGGGGCGCACAGGTGGCTTACCAAGTGCAACGCGAACTTTTCGACGATCTCGATGCCCCGGTGCATCGCCTGACTTCGCTCGATGTTCCGCAACCCTATAACGGAAGGCTGGAGCAATACGTCCTGCCCAATGAGGAACGGGTCGTGGCGGCTGTGAAGGAAGTTCTCGCATAATGAATCCGATTCTCCCGGATGGCATGACGCTCCGCTGGTTTGGGCATGCCACCTTCGAGATCACGGGACCTGCGGGCCAGAAGTTTCTGATCGATCCATTTCTGGCGAACAATCCCGTGGCCCCGAAGGAGTGGACGGCGGCGGCGTTCCTACCTGGGGCTTTTCATGCGCTGCTGGTGACTCATCCCCACGGCGACCATTTCGAGGACGCTCTTCCGCTGTTGACCGGCGATGCGGAACTCAAGGTGGTGTGCCAGTTTGAGATCGGGGCATGGCTAAAGAACGAGGGGGTGCGGGACGACCAGATCATCGGGATGAATACGGGGGGCACGGTTACGGTGCAGGATGTCCGCATCACGATGGTACCGGCCATCCATACGAGTTCGATTGCGGAGAAGGGAATCAATCGCGCCCTGGGTTTTCCCATCGGGTATGTGCTCCGTTTCGGCAACGGCTTTACGATCTATAATAGCGGCGACACGGCGGTGACGATGGAGATGCAAATTGTCCGCGAGCTTTACCGTCCCAACCTGGTCATTCTGCCGATCGGCGATTTTTATACGATGGGCGCGGAACAGGCGGCCTATGCGTTGAATCTGCTCCAGCCGCAATTTGCCATTGGAGGTCATTGGGGGACGTGGAACGGAATGCCTCCCGGTACGCCGGAAGCTCTCGAAAAAGAGATGGCCCGTTACCCGATCAAGACGCAACTTATCAAACTGAAACCCGGCGAAACGCTTACTTAGGATACTATTATGGCCAAAGACATTCTCATGCCCCTGCTCAGCCCTTCCATGACCGATGGCACCTTGGTGCGGTGGATCAAAAAGGAAGGCGATGCCGTCAAAGTGGGTGAGGTTATTGCCGAAGTGGAGACGGACAAGGCGACCATGGACTTGGAAGCCTTCGATTCGGGTATCCTGCGCAAGATTCTGGTGGCGGAAGGGACGAAAGTGCCCGTGCAAACGCGGATCGGGCTAATCGGCACCAAAGACGAGAAGATCGACGAATCCGCGCCCGCGGCTGCTCCTACCGTCGCTCCGGTGGAAGCCAAGGTCGAGAAGAAGGAAGAAGCGAAGCCCGCACCGGCGACCGCAACTGCAGTGGCGGCAGTTGCCAACGGCGGTCGGGTCAAGGCTTCGCCGCTGGCGAAGAAGATCGCGCAGGCGGAAGGGGTGAAGCTGGCGACTCTATCCGGCAGCGGGCCGGGCGGGCGCATTGTGAAGAAGGATGTGCTCGGCGCGCCGAAGGGCGGCTCGGGCGGCTCATCGATTTATGCCCACGGGCCGGTGGCGAAAGAAGGGAGCACGAAGCTGACGACGATGCGGTCGGTCATCGCGAAGCGGTTGCTCGAGAGCAAGACGACGATTCCCCATTTCTACCTGGAGATCGAGGTCGATGCCAAGCCGCTGCTCGATTTGCGGGCCCAGCTGAACGAGACGCTCGGGAAATTGAACCCGCCGGTGAAGCTGAGCCTGAACGATTTTGTCCTCAAGGCAGCGGCCGAAGCGGTGCGGCGGGTACCTGCGGTCAACGCTTCCTTCGAGGGGGATTCCATCCGGCAGTTCGCGGATGTGCAGCTTTCCTTCGCCGTGGCCATTGCCGAGGGGCTGATCACGCCGATCATTCGCGAGGCGCAGAATAAGTCGCTGATCCAGATCAGCGGCGAGGCCAAGACGTTGGCGGCGAAAGCGCGCGAGGGGAAACTCAAGCCGGAGGAATTTCAGGGCGGGACCTTTACCATCTCCAATCTCGGCATGTTGGGCATCGACCGTTTCAGCGCGATCATCAACCCTCCTCAGGCGGCAATCCTGGCGGTGGGGAATATTGTCAAGAAGCCGGTGGTCGGACCGAACGACGAGATCGTGGTCGGGCACCGCCAGAGCATCACGCTTTCCTGCGATCATCGGGTGGTCGATGGTGCGGTCGGGGCAGCCTACCTGAAAGAATTGCGGGAGTTGATCGAGAAGCCCGCTCTGCTGCTCCTGTAGACTACCTCTATGGGGTAGTTGTGGTGGCCAGGGTGGGGGCGGTATTGACGTGGTAGATTTCTCCGCCGGAATCTCTGACGATACGATTCAGTTCCGGTTTGCCGGGCTGGTCGAAGGTGAAGACGACCAGCTTGCTCCGTTTGAGCAGAATCTGGAGTTTTGCCAGACCCTGCGGACTTTCGTCGTCCTGGAGATCGGTGAGGATGACGAAGGTGTCGTAGGTACCGTTGCTTTCGAGGACCTGGAGCGCGTCATTGATGTCGGTGGGGTAGGGGTTTTCCCGGTGAAAGCCGGGTAGGGAGGTAATATCGGACCGTTCCAACACACAGCCGGTTTCCGGAGCTTCGTCCTCGCCGATGATGCTGCAACTGGAACTCAATTCCAGACGGTCAAAGTGGAGGTTGCGGATGATGGTCTCCGCGACGGTGCCGATGGGGTTGGGTTGGGAGTTTTCGAAGTCGATGGTCATCATGCTGGACGAGGCATCGAGAATGACTCCAATTCTGGAACCATGGAGGGTGGCGGCAATCCGAAGGGCCTCGTTTCCGTTCACGTAGGTGATTTTCCCCGATCCCTGGTGTAGGCCATTGCCCAGGCCCGTGCTTTCGATTTGGGTCAGGCGCTTCGGAAGAGAGAGATTCGCCAAGGTGACTTTAGGTGCATTGAAGGCGAATTGGGGTGAGGGCAGGGCGATCAGGGAGGCGGGGGCAGCGTCGGGGAGGTCGTCGCGACCGGCGGCATTCGGCATGGGAACGTCGGATGCGCAGGGCAAGATGATTGGCGGCGGAGGCGGTGGTTGCAGGCGAGGGGAAACGAGCATGACGAAAGAGGGGGGCTTGACCGGAGTCGGGGCTTGGAAGACCCTCACAGGCGAGACGAGCTGGAAGAGCAGGACATCGATCCCGAGGAGAGTCAGGAAGAGCAGGAGCTTTTTCATCTTTTCTCGCAGTCGACAGAAGCGTTCCCAGTCAATATTCCGGAAAGGCCAAAGTGCTCTTTTGAAAGGGAAGGATGGTGACGAAGCCCAGCGGGGAGCTATCATCGGGTGGGCAAGAGTGTCGATGACTAGCAATGGCTAATTTTGGAAGAATCATCAGTTTATATTACTAATACATACTATTAGTAGCATCGACGATCAGGCAAGAATTTTTTAAATCGAGGCGGGTTTTTCTTGCAAGTTGAGTTGGCAAGGCGGAAACTATTAACGAAGGTGCAACAATCGCTGCGCAAGCTACTTGGAGCTAAAAAACGCGAAGAGATTCGCGCGGGCAAGCTATGGGAAATTACCCGGTTTTGGGGATTTGACGTGCGTTGGGTAGAAAAGGAAGTGGCCAAGCCCGATCCGTTTGTCAAACCGGAGGCGATGGAAGTGGACAAGATGAGAGTCCACGTGATCCGTCCCGAGAACAACGACACCAACCTGACGAAAGATCCCGATTTGCTCTAAAACAGCGAGACGAGCTAAAAATCACCGTTCCATTAGTTGACGCTTAAGAAACAACGATTACATTCGTTGCATGATTAAATTCCGCTCAGTCGCTTTGGGCCGCGTTGCCAGCCAGCGCGGATTCACCTTGGTGGAACTTCTTGTGGTTCTAGCCATTATATCCATCCTGCTCTCCGTGCTGATTCCAGCCACGTGGAGTGCCCTCAAATCGGCGCGACAGTCGGCGGCGACACAAAGTTCGCACGGAATTGGTGAGTTGATGACTCAGTATGCTTTGGACAATGGGCAATATCCCGATGGCGCGACCTCGACCGACGCGTTCAAGTTGCTTTTGTCCAAGGGCTACCTCACGTCAGCCGATGTTTTTTATCTGCCGAACGGTCAGCAAACAAAATTCAAGGGAGTGTCGCCGGCAACCAACCTGACTTCGGCCAATGTGTCGTGGGACATCATGGGGTTGAATGGCCAGGGGACGAGTTCCGGGCCGGTCGGTTTGTCGGTCAACGCGCCATCGGAATTACCCTTGGTTTTCAGCACCGGCGGTACGGTGAATGTGCCGCAACAGGCTGGGACCGGATCGGCGACTTGTAGCGCGAAGGGACCGCTGGGAACGGACGGGCTGGCGGTGACTTACCGGGACAATCACTCGACATTTGCCAAAGTCGATTCGACGGACGGCACGTCTACGATCAGCGACTTCATTGCGGGGTCATTCGATCCCCAAGGCTTGACCTACGTGCAAAGAACGCCGTAGGGGAGGCTGTCCCGAAAGTAAACGCCGAGGCGTTTTAGAGGAACATCTTGATAAACGCCTTGGCGCGGAGGCTGTCGAGCCACTCTTGCTGGCGAAGCTGACTCTGTTCGCTGATGACCGTTTGCTCGATCTGGGCGCGAACGTCTTCGAGAGCCGTGACCGATGACTTTTTGCGGTCCTCAACTTGGACGATGTAGTAGAAGCCGTCCGAGGTGGTGATGACATCGGTGTGCTGGCCGGGTTGAAGTTTGGAAATGGGGTCCCAGAGATCGGGGCGGATGGCGGTCTTGCCGTTTTGCGTTACCCAGCCGAGTTCACCGCCGTCATCCTTGTTGGAGGCTTCCGAGTAGGATTTGGCGAGTTCCGCAAAATCGGAGCCGGTGTCGATCTTGTAGAGAATTTCGTTCGCGATTTCCAACTGGGGGTCGTAGGTGACCTGCTTGCCATCGACGGTTTTTTGGGAGGGAAAGAGCGCTTTGCGCAGAACGATCGTACTGACCTTGATCTTTTCGTCCTCGACGAAGAGTCGGAGGTTCTGCTGGTAGTATTGCTCGATCTGGTAAGGGGAAATGAGGACCGTCTGGGTGACATTTCTCTGGCGCATGTACTGGACGATGGCGGTGTCGGCGATTTCCTCCCGGTACTTTTGCATGGTCGTGCCGCGCTCGTAGAGGGTCTTGATGAAGGCGACGCGGTCGCCGCCGTACTGCTCGCGGATGATCGAGTTGATCTGTTCGTTGATGTAGGTATCGGGGATGAACCCGCTGGCATTCTTGAAATCCTGGATGATCAGTTCACGCTCGACGAGGGCGCGGAGGACGTTGAGCTTTGCCTCCTTTACCCTTTGGAAAAGCTCTTCGCCCGAGTAGTTTTGCTGCAAGAGTTTTTCCGTTTCGGCCACTTCCTCGTTGATCTGGAGATATGTGATGACCTTGTCGTTGACGACCGCAGCGATGCCGTCCTCCATCCCTTGTCCCCGGGCAGAGGGCGCGAAGATGGAAATAAGGGTCGTCCAAACGGCGAAGTGGACAACGGCGAGTAAATGAAGGTGGTAAGGACGCCGAGCTAGTGCGGCCTTTTCAAGGAAACAACCCATGAAATTATTTCTTTGAGCATAGAAATAGGCTCTCGAACGGTCAAGCGGGGAAACTTGCCGCTTACCATGATGTAATCCTGGCCCTGGCGGAGCAGGAGCTTCTCTTGCTGGGTTTCCACCACGCCGATGCGAGCTTCCGAGGCGGCAATTTTGAGCGTGGTGGCGAGCAAGAGCCTCTCGACCGCGACTGGCCAGGGGCCATGACGGTCGCGACATTCGAGGCGGAGTTTGTCGAGGTCTTCAGCGTTGGCCGCCTCGGCGATGCGGCGGTAACCCTCCATCCGCCAGCGGCTTTCCGGGAGGTAGGCGCGAGGCAGGAAGGCACCGTATTTGCCGGTCTTTTCGTCCACATCGCTTTCCTGCCAGACGAGGAAATCGAGCAGCAATTTCGTTTCGACGAGGCGTCCGGGCTTTTCCCCTTTCATACGCGCGACGGCGGTCTTGAGCAACTGGCAGTAGAGATCGAACCCGACGGCGGTGATGTGTCCGCTCTGCGCGGTGCCGAGAAGATTACCCGCGCCGCGAATCTCCAGGTCGCGCATGGCGATTTTAAACCCGGCACCGAGTTGGGAGTATTGTTTGATGGCGGAAACGCGCTTTTTCGCATCGCCGACGGTCATCAAATGACGCGGGAGAAAGAGATAGGCGTAGGCCTTGTGCTGGGCCCGCCCGACGCGGCCCCGGAGCTGGTAGAGGTCGGCAAGGCCGAAGCGGTCGGCGCGGTCGATGATGATCGTGTTCGCGTTCGGGATGTCGAGGCCGCTTTCGATGATCGTGGTGGAGAGAAGCAGGTCCGTTTTTCCGGCGACAAAGCGGGCCATGACTTCTTCCAGTTCGTCCGGTTCCATCCGACCGTGTCCGACATCGATGCGCGCCTTGGGCACGAGCAGCTTCAGTCGTTGGGCGACTTCCTGGATCGAGTGAATCCGGTTGTGGAGAAAATAGACCTGGCCATTGCGCGACAGCTCGCGTTCGATCGCCTCCCGGATCACCCGTTCGTCGTAGGGCGCAACGATGGTCTCGACGGGATGCCGGTTGGGCGGTGCGGTTTCGATCGTGCTCATGTCCCGCGCTCCGGTGAGCGAGAGATAGAGCGTGCGGGGAATCGGTGTGGCGGAGAGGGTCAACACATCGACGAGGCGGAAGAGCTGCTTGAATTTCTCCTTTTGTTTGACGCCGAAGCGTTGTTCCTCGTCGACGACGACGAGGCCGAGGTCCTTAAATTTGACGTCTTTCGAGAGGAGCCGATGCGTGCCGATGACCACATCGACGGAACCGTCGGCCAGCCCGGCCAGCGTCGCGCGTTGCTGTTTGAGCGGCTGCAGGCGGCTAAGGCAATCGATGCGCACGGGGTAGGCTGCGTAGCGCTCGCGAAGATTCTTCCAGTGTTGCTCGGCGAGGATGGTGGTGGGGACAAGGAAGGCCGCCTGCTTGCCGTCCTGCACCGCCTTGAAGATGGCGCGGATGGCGACCTCGGTTTTGCCGAAGCCGACATCGCCGCAGATGAGACGGTCCATGGGGCGTTTGCTTTCCATGTCGCGGGTGGTTTCGAGGATGGAGCGCTCCTGGTCTTCGGTCTCCTCATAGACGAAGGCCTCCTCGAATTCGCGGTCCCAAGCGGTGGCGGGCGGATAGGCATGGCCGGGCAGGGAGTCCCGCTCCGCCTGGACGCCGAGCAGTTGCGCCGCGTAGTCCATGACGGCTTTTTGCGCGGAAATCTTGGCGCGTTCCCAGCGGGAGCCGCCCAGCGTATCGAGCGGAGGGTGACGCCGCCCGACGCCGACGTACTTGGTGACGAGGAAGGCCTGTTCGACCGGGACGTAGAGTTTGCTTTGCTCGGCGAATTCAAGGACGAGAACTTCCGATCCCGGCGCTTCCGCCGAGGCCGCCGGCAGGGTGGTCATGCCCTTATAGAAGGCGATGCCGTGGTGGAGATGCACGACGTAATCGCCGTCCGCGATTTCGGTAAAATCGAGCGCCTGGCGCTGGCTGCGGAGGTTCACGAGCCGTTCCTGTTGGCGTAACGCACGCAGGGTCTGGTAGCGTCCGAAGATTTCCGCGTCGCTCAGGACGACGAGCTTTCCGGCAGGCCAGACGAAACCGCGCAGCAGCGGGCGCACGAGAAAGACGATCGCCTCGACTGGTACCTGGGCCTCATGGAGAATTTCCTCGAGCCGTTTATGTTCGCCCTCGTTGTTGCAGAAGATGGCCACCTCCCACTTCTCGGTCAGCCAGTCGCGGAGGTGTTCGAGAAAAAGATCGCGCCGGTTTTCCTGGAGGATGAAGTCGCCGCGCGGCGCGTGGAGGAAGTCGTGGGCGAAGAAGGTAAGATCGCTCGCAGGATTGGTTTCCGAATCCGACAACGATTCGTCGAATTCCTTTTCCGAACCCAGCGGCACGACGACGAAGCCTTCGGGCAGGTAATCGCGCAGCGTCGATTCGTGGTCGCCGGTTTCGCCGAGGCCCGGTCCGGTCAGACTCAGTTCCGCGGTCTTTAGAGACTGCACGGAACGTTGCGCGTCGACGTCGAATTCACGGAGGGAGATCAGTTCCTCGTCCTCCCACTCGGTGCGTAGGGGGCGCAGCGCATCCCACGAGAAAATATCGACGACGGCCCCGCGGACGCTGAACTGGCCGCGGCCCTGGACTTGGGCCTCGCGCGTGTACCCGGCCTGCTCGAGTTGGTGGAGGAGGCCGTCGCGGTCGAGGTGGGTATTCTTGACCAGAGTGAGGCGGTGATTGCGCAGCGCCTTGGGGTCGGGGAGGGCCTGAGCGCAGGCGTGTTCGGTGGCCAGGACGATGCCGGTAAATCGTGGGCCGAGCCGACTGAGAGCCGAGAGCCGCTCCGCCGTGGTTTCGGGATCGGGAAGGGTCTCGGCGGTCGGCGTTTCCACCTGTGGGACGAACAGGGCCGGGGCGCTCCAGGCTTCGAGGTCGTTGGCGAGTTCCTCCTGCGCTTTGACTCCCGGCGTGAGGGCGAGAAAGGTCCGCTTCGGGGCGATGTGTGCGAGGGCGGCCAGGACAAATGCCTGCGCGGAGGCCGGGAGATGGCCGAGGCGTAGCGTGCCGCCGGTCTGGCCGATCTCTTTCAGCTCGCGGTGGTTCATCCAGCGCTGAAGGTTTTTTTCGATATTTTCCGATCGGGGCATAGGGGACTTAACAACTTGCCTGAGCTGTCGTCTGAAGCAAGACGGATGGTAGCTACGGCACGGACTTCCCAAGAAACCGCTTCATCAAGAGTCTCTCGTTACGCAACACGAAAACGATGAAGACGCGATCTCCATCGATTCGGTAGAAAACCCGACAGGGCCTAACGACAAGGTGACGATAGGCCGATTTTGGTAATTCCGGCACACGTGAACCCGACTTGGGAAACGATGCCAATTGCTCGACAATAAAAAAAATGCGCTGAACCAGACGGTGCGCTGCGGAAGGATTATCGACGGCGATATAATCGGCAATGGCGTCCAACTCGTTCAGGGCTGGTTCCGTCCAGACTATCTCAACCATCGCTTCATTTTAATTTTGGCCTGGGAATGCGAAAGAACGCGTCCGTCCCGGATTGCCATTTCGCCGCGTGCGATACCTTCCAAAACTTCGAGGCGCGCTTGCTGGGACTCGAAGGTCTTGATATCGACGAGATAGGCGGCAGGCAATCCGTGTTGCGTAATCAGGACGGGTTCCTGTTTTCGTTGAACCTCAGCAATAATCCTGGTTGCGTTGCGCTTGAGCGTGGTGACAAGTTCCGTGGTGGCCATTAAGTGATACTAAAGTAGTACTTTACGCTTTTCAACAGAATTAGAATGGGAAGGGATAAGGCCTGACTTAGCCTCGGAATCCCTGCGCAATGGGTACCCGCCGCCCCATCCCGAAAGCACGGGGAGACACCTTTAGCCCGGGCGCGGCCTGGCGGCGTTTGTACTCGCTGAAGACGATCTTGTTCAGGACATCGCGGACCGTCTCCGCCGGAATGCCTTCCCCGATCAGCTTCGTCGGTTCGGCGTCGTCGACGACGTAGTGGCGCAGGATCCGGTCGAGTACGTCGTAGGGGGGCAGGCTGTCCTGATCGGTCTGGTTGGGGCGCAGTTCGGCGCTCGGCGGCTTCTCGATCGTGTTCCACGGGATGATTTCCTCGTTCCGATTGACCCATCGGGCCAGCGCGTAAATCTCGGTTTTCAGCACGTCGGCAATGACCGCCAGCGCGCCGCACATGTCGCCATAGAGCGTGCAGTAACCGACAGCCAGTTCCGATTTGTTGCCCGTGGTCAGGACGAGTGGGCCGAATTTATTCGAGAGGGCCATGAGGAGCAGTCCGCGCATCCGCGACTGGATGTTCTCCTCGGTCGCATCGGGTATTTTTCCGGTGAACACGCCCTCGAGAGTTTTTTCAACCTCGACTACCGGATCGGCGATGGGCAGGACATCGTAGCGGATGCCCAGTGTTTTTGCGAGTTGCGCGGCATCGCCGAGGCTGCCTTCGCTGGAATAGCGGGAAGGAAGCGACACGCCCCAGACTTTGTCCGCGCCGAGCGCCTCGGTGGCGATCACCGCGACGAGCGCCGAGTCGATGCCGCCGGAGAGACCGAGGACCACCGACTTGAAGCCACACTTGCCGACATAATCGCGCACGCCCAGGACGAGCGCGCGGAAGAGCAATTCCTCCGGATGGGTCGTCAGGGCAATGGCCGGAGACGGGGAGGGGGCCGACGTATCGACGACCAACACCTCCTCGGTAAAGCTGGCGCCAAGCGCGAGAACCTCGCCCTCTGCGTTGAGCACCACGCTATGCCCGTCGAAAATCAATTCGTCGTTGGCCCCGACTGAGTTGACCTGCGCCAGCGGCACCCGCTCATCTCGAGCCACGCGCCGCAACATAGCCAACCGAGTCGCTTCCTTGCCCCGTTCCCAGGGCGAGGCCGAGATATTCACGATCAGCGTCGCGCCCGCCTCGACAAGTTCGCGCACGGGATCGCGTCGGTAGCGCCGCTCGGGCCAAAAATCGGCGTCGTTCCAGATGTCCTCGCAGATGGTCAGCGCGATTTTGTGCCCGGCGATTTCCAGCAGCCCGATTTTTTCCGCCGGTTCGAAATAGCGGTCCTCGTCGAAAACGTCGTAGGTCGGCAGCAGCGATTTCACGGCGCGGTGAACGATCTTTCCGTTCTGGATGACGGCGGCGGCGTTGTACAGGGCGCGACCGGGACGGATCGAATTGCGGTCCACATAACCCACGATGAGTGGGACCTCGCCCACCGCAGGGGTCAGTGCGTCGAGACAATCGAGGCCAAGCTGGATGAAATCGTCGCGCAGGAGGAGATCGCGCGGCGGGTAGCCGCAGAGAAAAAGCTCCGGGGCCAGGACCAATTCCGCGCCGCGCTGCACCGCGTCGTGGTAGGCCTCCAGCAGGCGCGCGCGATTTTTATCGAAGGCGCCGATGGTCGAGTTGAGTTGAAGCAGGCCGAGGCGCATGGCTACAGCTGCTTCCTGATCATCGCATACACGCTCGCAAGATCGCTCGGATGTACCCGCGTTTCGGCGGTCGTGGTCATGAAATTCGCATCGCCGCGCCAACGGGGTACCAGGTGCACGTGGAGGTGTTCCGCTATGCCCGCTCCTGCCGCCGGACCGAGGTTGATCCCGACGTTGAATCCATGCGGGGCAAAGGCCGCCGTCACCGCCGCTTTCATCTGCTTGAGCATTGTCATGATTTCCAGCAACTCGTCGTCGCTCAGGTCCTCCATGGCCCCGGTCGCGCGATAGGGCACCACCATCAGGTGACCGGTGTTGTACGGATAGATGTTCAAAACCGCGAAGCAGCCTTTCCCCCGGATCAGCACATAGTTGGCTTCGTCGTCGGTGCTGCGGGCGATCTCGGCAAAAACGTCCCCTCTGGATTCTTGCGGATGTTTCACGTAAAGATTGCGCCAAGGCGCCCAGAGATGTTCCATGGTTGCCCCCAACTAAACGCATGGCCACCGCAGCAAGCAATCTCAAAGCAGTTCCCATCCACTTTATCTCCGGCTCCGATGAGGCGGCGGTCAAGAAGGCCGCTGCCGAACTAGCCGCGAGGCTCGCGCCAGCCGATGCCATGAATCTCGAGGTCATCGACGGGCGCGCGGACACGGTGGACGATGCCGTTCGTTCCATCCAGCAGGCGCGCGAGGCCATCCTGACGCTGCCCTTTTTCGGTGGAGGCAAACTCGTCTGGTGGAAAGCCGTCAATTTCTTCGATGAGACCGGTGTCGGACGCCACGCCTCGGTCAAGGAGGCCCTCGAAGCGTTTCAGCCCGAGCTTCGGCAGGTCGATGGCGCCTCGGTCACGCTCCTCATCAGCGCTCTGGGCATCCACAAAGGGCGGGCCTTCGGTAAAGCGCTGCTCAAGTTGGCCCAGGCCCGCTCGTTCGATCTCCCCAATCTGCGCAACACTAGCGAGGACGAGATCATTTTCCAGATCGAGAGCCGGATGAAGACGGCCGGACTTCGTCCCGGCCCTGGCGCGGCGGAACGCTTTTTCCAGGCCACCGGCATCGATACCTCCGCCTGGGCTCAGGAGTTGGAAAAATTGGCTTGCTTTGCCGGGGAGGGGACGACCGAGTTGACCCGCGATGACGTCAACCGGATCGTCAGCGGCACCCGGGAAGTGATCATCTGGGACTTTTGTCATGCCGTCCTTGGGGGGGAAGCCCGGCAAGCCCTCTCGCTTCTCTCTGCGCTCCTGGCCCAGGACGAATCGGAAGTCGGCATTCTCATTTTGCTCGCCGGACAGATTCGCCTCGCGGCGCTCGCCGCCGTTTTGCGCGAAAATAAAATGCTGCGTCTCGGTCGCGGGTCGTTCGTCTCGGCGGAAGTTACTCCGGAGGGACAAGCCTACCTGCCGCGGAAAAAAAGCGGTGAGCCGATCAGCACCTATGCTCTCGGGCAAGCTGCGCAGCGGAGTCAGCATAAACCGGCCCGATTTTGGTTCCAGGCGCTTTCCCTCATTTATCAGAGTCAAAAATCGATGCTCACGGGGGAAAGCGATAAGCGTCGCGCTCTGGAATTGGTCGTTTTGGAGATTGTTGCCGGATGATCTCCAGGACGGATTTCACCGCGCCGATCGTAAAGATTGTACATATTCAGTGTAAAATGTTTTGACCAAACGCGGCAAATCCAACTAAAAAGTACTATGTCATTCCGTGCAACGACACTTAGGCGGCTCATTATTGTCGCATTACTTCTCGTTAAGCTTTCTGGTAACTCCACTGCTCAGGATAACGGCCCGGTCTTTTCCTTTGCCAAGGTCGATCCCGTGACATCGACTTTGGTCAAGGCGGTCAACAACGACCAGAACGGCTCCACGTCTTCCCCCACCGATGACCAGTGGCTCATGGTGGAATTTAAATACAGCGTCAATTTGCCGAAAGACCGCTACCTCGATCAAATTCAGTTCAAGGTATGGGTCGAGGGGCGGGATATGCTCGATCCGCAAGGGCAGTCCGGACAAGGCATTGCGGTGGCGCTGACCGGATCGGTCACCTACGCCAACGTCGGCAAGGGAGATGAGATGTATGGGGTCGTCTATCTGCATCCCTCCACGCTCGCGCGTTATAGCACGCCCTCCGGCGGGGTGAATGATTTTGATCGTAAGTTCGATGTCCATGTGGAAGCGGATATTACCGGAATGTCGCCGGTCGGTGTGGACAAGAACAAGGAAGAGGACCCGAATTGGTACCAAGCGCTCCGTACGATCCCCGGTCTCGTCTACCGGCAGAACCAATGCCCATTTATCAACGATAATCCGGACCGCTATCCCGCGATCAAGCTGCCCGATTCCTCCTCGAATTAGCGGATCGCTCCCCGTAAAAATAATCCCTTGGTCCATCTCCTTCTTTTTTAAACCTAAATTTTCACCATGGCAGCCGCAACCAAAGTCATCACGGTCGATCTCGGGACAAGTACGATCAAGTTTGCGGAGTTCGGTCTCGGTCGTGGGGGCGCGCTTACGCTCCTGCGGATGGGCGTAGCCGAACTTGGTCTCGACCCGAACAAGGAGGAGGAACGGGCCAAGTTCATCACCCCCACTCTTGCCAAGCTCTTCAAGGACAACGGAGTCAAAGGCAACGAGGTTCTTCTCTCCATCTCCGGACAAAGCGTTTTCATGCGCTTCGTCAAACTTCCACCGGTCGATGCCGCGCAAGTCGGCCAGGTCGTCGCTTTCGAAGCGCAGCAAAATGTCCCTTTTCCCATCGATGAAGTCACCTGGGACTACCAGATGATGCCCAATCGCTCGTCCGGCAGCGAAGCGGAGGCGGTGATTGTCGCCATCAAGAAGGAAGTCCTCGAAGCCGAAGTTGAAGCCGTCGAGCGGGTCGGAGTCAAAATCAAGCAAGTCGATATTGCCCCGTTCGCCCTCCTGAATTCCTTCCGCTACAATGAACCGCAAACCGACGATTGCTCGCTCATCATCGACATGGGCGCACGTTCGACCAATCTTGTCTTTGTCGAGAAATCGACGTTCTGGATTCGCAACATTCCCATCGCCGGAAATCAGATTTCCCAGAGTATCTGCAATGAAATGCAGGAGCCGTTCACTGCGGCCGAGACCTTGAAAAAGGGTAAGGGATTCGTTTCGCTCGGCGGAGTCTACGCCGACCCGGACGACGCCGATGCCGCGCGCATTTCCAAGCTGATTCGCGCCACCATGACCCGCTTGCATGTCGATATCAACCGCTCGGTTGCGTATTACCGAACAACGCTCAATGGCGGTGCCCCCAAGCGTGTTTATCTCACGGGGGGGAGTTCGCAGTTGCCGTATCTCGACCTCTTTATCGCCGACAAGCTTTCCCTTCCGGTAACCTACTTCAATCCGCTGCGTAACGTCAGTCTGGCCAAAAACATCAATACCACCCTGCTCCAGCAAAATCATTGCTACACCGCAGAACTGGTCGGCTTGGCCCTGCGTGAAACCGGAAGCTGTCCGGCAGAAGTTTCGCTGGAGGCTCCCAGCCTGGCGGCGCGGGCGGACAAGCGACGCAAGCAACCCTACTTCTATGGAGCGCTGGTGGCCTGGGTGCTTCTCTTCGTTTGCGTCGGACTTTATTACTACCAGCAGACGGTCATGGCCACCCAACTTGCCCAGAAACTTCGGGACAAGACTTTAGAGGTCAAGCCCCTCTCTCCCGTCATTGGCAAGCTCTCCGCCCAACTCGGTTCTCTCCAGAGCACGCTTAGCTATGCCACCCGATTGGGGGACCAGCGCGATGCCTGGCCCCAGATTCTGGCTGCTCTTAACGACCATATCCCGCCGGGAGTCTGGATCACCGATTTTACTCTCTCCACGGCAGATGACAGCGGTAATTCGGATCCGGGGGGAGCTGGCGGACCCGGTGGTCCTGGCGGACCTGGCGGACCTGGCGGACCCGGAGGCGGGTTCGGACGAGGCGGAGGGGGTGGTGCACCCTCCAACCAGATCACCGGGATCAACATCAATGGACTATATCATACCAACCCCTTGACCATGCAGGTCGATTCCAGCCAACTCTTGGTCTTTGTCAATGGCCTGGCCGAAACGCCTTACTTCGACATCGACAAGAACAACCTCTCTTCCACTTTGCCTTCCTCGACCACGGCCGATCGCGCCTCCTTTGCCCAAAAATTCACGATGCACCTGAAGCTCAAGAACCCCATTAGCCTCAGCCCCTGACCGACTGCGATGAAAAAAATTTCCACATTCGATATCGGAATGATCGTCGCCTTCGTCGTGATCGGTGGTGCGGGCTTCGGCGCCTACTGGTATCTCTCGAGTCAGCTTACTCAGGCCGTGCAGGATGTCACCGATGCCAAAAGCGAGTTTGACCGGGACTCCGTCAATCAGAACATCGTCGTCAGTCCGGCCAGCCAAAAAAATCTTCAAGACAATATCGACCTGATCAAGGCCCAACTTGACCCCCTCGTCCAAAACAAACTTCAACCGAAGGAAAACACGCTCTCTTCGATCACACAAAAGGATCCCTTGGCTTGGAAGCGGGATTTGGATGACGAAGTGACTCGTTTGACGGCTGCGGCAAAACTTCACGGAGTGAAAATTCCCCAGAATTTTTATTTCGCTTTTTCCCGCTACCTCAACCAGAACCCGACCAACGAACAAACCATCGTTTTGAGCAAGCAACTCCTCGGAGTCGATAAAATCTCCAACATTCTCATTAACGCACCAGTCAAGAGCATTCAGGCCATCCGCCGTACCTATGAAGAAGATGGCAGGTTTACCGGCGGTGGAGGCGACGGCGGCGGAGGCGGGTTTGGCCAGCCCCCGGGTGGTGGTGTGGAGGGGGATCGACTTCCCGGTTCTTCCGTCGAGGCGGGACGTGGAATTTACACCGCCTACCCGTTCGAAGTCGATTTCGACACGTCGCCGGAAACTCTTCGCAAAGTGGTGGATGACATCGTCCAGTCTCCCTATATTTTCGTTTTGCGCACGATCAGCGTGCAAAATTCGTTCGGAAAGTCCCCCTTGATCAGCGACCTCGACCGTCTGGCGGGTGCACCGCCTCCCTCCATGGTCGATACTTCGCCGGGTGAGGTTGCGGCAACGAATTCCAACCAGCCTCCGCAGTACCTTTTCGGCAACGCCACTCTTCACGTTCGCATCCTGGTCGATCTGGTCGATTGGAACGGAGTTCCGACCGATACGGCTCCGCCACCAGGGACGAACAACCGCGGTCCGCGAGGCAGAAATCAACTGCCCGGTGCTAATTGATGCTATGAGCTTTAAATCACCCGAACCCATTGTTTTGGCCGTTGCGCTCCTCCTGTTGGCAGGGACGGTGGCTGGGCTCGCCCTTTACTTTCCCTCCCTCCCGGACCTTACCGGAGTGACCAGCCTGGAACCTAAAGGGCGCGTTGCCCCCAAGCTAAAACCGGAAGATGTCGCCGCCAACACGGCTACTTGGAACGCCCCGGTCTTGTGGACTGCACCGGATAAACCGGATTCGCAATCGTACCGTCTCTTCGATTCGAAACAATTTCTTTTCTACCCCTCGCTTTACCCCAACGGCGCTACCCCGTACATCGTACCGAATGATGGCACGGCCCGCTCTCCCGGCGGCGTGCTTCTCAGTTGGTACCAGAAGTACGGGATCGATTTCACCAGCCCCACCGTGGATCGCGAAGACCCCTCCGGGGATGGGTTCTCCAACATTGTCAAATACAAGAACGAACCCGTCGGGGCAAAGTACAAGGCCAGCGATCTGGACGGTTCCAAATCCTGCAACCCCCTCGATCCGCAAAGTCATCCCGCTTATCTTTCCCGTCTCCGCCTGCAAAAATACGAGGCCCGTCCCTTCCGCATCCAATTCAAAGGGTACGAACAAGTCGATGGCGTTTATGAATTTCAAATTTATCTCCAGGATGTTCCCAGTGACCGTCAGCCTCCGTTGAAAAAAACCGGGGACCCGCTCGGTTTCGAGGATTACACCGTCGGAGATTTTCATCTCAACATCGTCAACGAGATCGATCCCAATACCCACGTGGCGGAGGATGTCGATAAATCCACGGTCACGCTCGTCAAGCCCGCGATTGGCTTTAGCGTCACCCTTCCCTATCGACAGTTGCTCGATTCGCCCGAATCGACCGCCGATTTTGTCATGCTCATGCCCACAGAGGTGGACAAAGTGCTCAAAGTCCCGAGAGGCAAAATCTTAACCGTTCCCTACATCACCGCTTCCGACGCGCAATACCTCGTCATCGAGGCCAACGACGATGGCGCGAAGATTCAAGATACGAAAACCAAGCAAGTGTACCACATCCCCAAGTTGGATTCCGGCGAATGGGACGAAGTTCCCGTTCCGGCCCAAACCGCTGCCCCAAAAAGCCCATAACCCACTTTCGGTACTTGACTCTCACTTCATTTTTACATAAAAACCTTTAATCAGAGGCTTATCGAATGAAATATAACTACGCCTGTATCCTGCTAGCGGCCTCGCTTTTACCATTGTCTCCATTCAGGCTTATCGCAAACGATGCGACCACCTCCGGTTCCGATCAACCCGCGATGAGCCCGGCCCAGGCCGCGCAAAGGGAAGCGGTTAGTCGCCAGCAAAGTATTTTCAGCGCCAGTCAAGCGGTCGAAGACGGTAAACGGTTCCTCGACAGCGGCAAATTCGACGATGCGGCAGATCGTTATCAGTATGCCGTCGATGCTCTCACGGCCGGCGGTGTCTCCGCCCCTCTCTATCATCGCGCAGCCGTAGGCCTTGCCGCTTCCAAAGCTGGGCAGGCGGGTGAAGCGGCCAAGGACACTAAATTTGCCCAAGCTGCCGCCCTCTTGCAACAAGCCATCGTTCTCGACCCTCAGAACCCGGCCTATCCCAAGGCCATCGAAGACCTGAAACAAGAACAGGAAGCTTATCAGCAGCAGGTGGACGATCCGGAGGGTACGGTCAACAATCCCGCCGTCACCGACGATTTCAAACAGCGGATTGCCACGATTCAAAAACTTCTCCTCCAAGGAGATGCCTATTTTGCGACCGGCCAATACGAAAAATCGGAAGAAACCTATTCGAAGATACTTATCCTCGATCCTTACAATAAGGCGGCGCGGGAAAAAATGAGCCACATCGAGCGCTACCGGATGCAGGCTGCCGGTTATCGCCACGAGGAATACGAGCAGGAAAAAATGGTCGAGATCAACCAGCAATGGTCGGAATCGATTTCGCCCGACATTGTTGTGCCTCCAAGTGCGACAGGGACCAGCAGCGTTTCATCGGAGCGCGCCAAAATTACCCGCAAACTCCAGTCGATCATCATCGACAAGGTCAATTTCGATAAGTTGGACATCGAAGAGGTCGTTCAATTCCTCATCGACAAAAGCAAGGAACTCGATCTCCCCAACCATGAGGGTATAAATTTCGTCTTGCGACTCTCCTCAAACGCCACGGCTCCCGAAAATACGACAACTCCGGGAACCACGCCTGCGCCCAATGTGCCCAGCAATGTTCCTGGCACCCCCAGTGCGGGAGGTGAAGCGGCGTCGGAGACTCAGGCCATCCACCGTGAAGTCAGCATCACGCTCGACAGCGTCCCGCTTTCCGAGTTGCTCACCTACATCACGCAACAGACCAATCTCCAGTTCTCGGTCGAGGATTATGCAGTCTATCTCCGTCCTCAAATCGACGAAGGTGAAACGCTCTCCGTCCGGTCCTTCCCTGTTCCGCCGAATTTCTGGAACGGAGCGCAGCTTAAAGTTAGCGTTGCGTCTCCCACCGACACCTCGGCCGTTAATGTTGAGGCGGTCAGTATTAATGTGACCAACGAACTAATCGCCAAGGGCATCACCTTTCCCGAAGGTGCCACGGCCACCTTCCTCAAGGGTTCCAGCAAACTCGTCGTCCGCGATACCCCCGATCAATTGGATCGAATCGCCGCGCTGATCGACAGCTTCAGCAAGCCCACTCCCCAGGTCAAAATCGAGGCTAAAATCGCCGAGTTCAATCAAAATGCCATCAAGGCACTTACGTTCAATTACTACGCTGGCATCGACGCCATCAACAATGCTCTCGGACCCTATACCAGCATTGGTGGCCAGACGGCGTTGCGCACGGCCGAATACACCTCCCCCGCCGGACTCGGTGGCCTGAGCTCCAATAGCATCGATACTTTGGTTCAGCAGAACCAAAGCAATAACTCTGGCAGTTCTGTCAGCCTGCCCATCTCCGGCGACACGGTCGCTCCCAACTCCCCCAATGTGCTCGAGGTGGGAGCGGTTCTCGATAAGATTGGTTTTGCTGCCATTGTCAACGCCCTCAACAATACCAAGGGAGCTTCCCTCGTTTCCGCGCCCAGCGTCACCACTCAAAATGGGCGTAAGGCTAATATTGATGTCGTGCGTGAATTTCCTTATCCCACCGCCTTTGAGAAGCCCCGGATCAATAACAACGACGGCTTGGCCTACACCCAAACAGGAGGCGTTGATATTTTTGGTTTTACCGTTACTGAAACCACTCCGGTTCAATTGGCGCTTCCGCCGAGCCCGAGCGATTTTAAAACTCAAGACATCGGGGTCAGTCTCGAAGTTAAGCCGACGACCTATCCCGACCGGCGCATCGATCTCGATATCACCAAGGCACAGGTCGTCGATTTCGATGGATTCATCGACTACGGACAACCCATTGTCGTTCGCTACGCTCAAGCCACGCCTCCGCAAAACGAGCCGGGAACGGTTCTTACCCCAGGCACCATCAACCAGCCAGTTTTCAACCTCCGCTCCGTTGTCACCAACCTTCAGGTGCTGGATGGGCAGACCGCCGTGCTTGGTGGGCTAATGACCGAGGATACTCAGGAAATTAACGACAAAATACCGGTTCTCGGCGACCTGCCTTTGGTCGGAAGGCTCTTCCAAAGCAAAGTTTCCGAAAGAACCAAAAAGAATCTGTTAATCTTCATCACTGCCGAACTGATTCGGTCCAATGGCAAGCCCCAATACGTCAAGACGCTCAATGCCGAGCCAGTGGAAGAAAAGCTGCCCGATCCCGATCAGGAAATTGGGCCCGGCGTGGTTCTCCCACCTCTGCCGCAAGGGGCGCCGAATTCATGATTGTCCTTAATGCTTTCATACTCCTCTCACCCATGAAACGTCCTTTCCACTATTTGATCCTGTGCCTGGCTGTGAACGCTCCCGGCCTGCTCCTTGCACAGGATCCTGCCATGTCGGGCCAATCCTCCGCCTCGTCCGCCGACGCCACTCAGCCAAGTCTTGCTCAACAGTTCACTCCTCCTGCCGACGGGGCTGGTGCAACCACCCCTGCCGCCAGTCCTGCACCAACGACTGGAACCGGTGGGAATCCCAAGCCGAGCGTGACCGCCAAAACGCTTCCCGCGCCAACCTCTCCGCAGGAACTGGCCCGGATTCAACAACAGGAAATTATCCGGCGCCAGGAACTCATCTTTCGGGCCAACGATGCTCTCGCCAAAGCCAAACAGCAGGAAAACGGCGAAAATTACCCCGACGCTAGAAAGAGTTACCTCTTTGCTGCCGAAGCCTTTGGCTCCATCTCTCGTTCGACTAACACCTACGCCGATTCTGCCGAAGGCCTCACCCGGGTCGATTTCAAACTCTACGACGATGCGCTTAAATTTGGCGATACGGCCCGGGCCAAACTTCTGATCGAAGAAGTCGTCAAATACAATCCCAACAACAAAGAGGCCAACGACAAACTGATTGCCTTGGACCGGATGCTGGCCGATCCCAACGATACGTCGCTCTTGGGCAATCCGGCGGTTACGCCGACCCTCGTCAAGAACGTCAATGAAATTCAGGAGCTTTTCAACGAAGCCGAACAGTTTCGCCGCACAGGTCAATGGGACCAAGCGGAGGAAAGGCTGAGGCGAATCATCGGGATCGATCCTTACAATATCGCTGCGACCAAACAGCTCGAGCGCATCGAATCCGAAAAGAATGACTATGCCGAAAAAGCTCGGCTGGAAATGCGGGACGAACGTCTCCGTGAGGTCGACGAAAAATGGTACCAGCCGATCATCAACAAGGAAGACGCCACCACGGCCCAGGAAAGCCAGGCCCCCATCTCTCTCGATACGACGTTTAATGTTAATCAAAAACTAAAGAGCACGTTTGTCTCCCTTCACTTCGAGTCCGGAACGACGATCGAGCAGGCCACGAGCTTCCTCACCATCGAAAGCAGAAAAATCGATCCGGAGCATAAAGGAATCAATTTCATCATCCAGCCGGAGGCCTCTACCTCGGCCAAGACCATCTCCCTTTCGCTGAATAACGTGCCGATGGACGAGGCTCTGCGGTATATCTGCCAGCTTGCCGGGGTCAAATACAAGATTCAGGACTACGCCATCTCCATCGTTCCCTTCAGCCAGAACACCGACGACCTGATCAGGCGCACCTTCAATGTCCAACCGAACTTTGTCGCACCTCCCTCCGGCGTCTCCACGGCGAGCACCGCCACTGCGGTCTTCGGTGACGAGGGTGGCGGTGGTGGCGGCGGACGCCCCTTACCTCCAGCGGTTGTATCTTCAGGTGGCGGCGACTCTACAACCGAAACCGATCCGATTCGCGCAGCTCTTGAATCCAAAGGTGTGAAATTTCCCCCGGGAGCCTCGGCCAGCTACGACCCCAACTCGGGACAACTTATTGTTATTAATACTGCCGACCAGATGGAACTGATCGAAGAATTGGTTAATGCAGGTCAGGCTCCCACGGAGATGGTTCGCATTTCCACGAAATTTGTTGAAGTCAATCAAAACGATCTTAACGACCTGACCTTCAATTCGGCTTTTAATTTCTTGAATCCGCTCGCTCAGGCTCCGGTCAGCGGACCGATTTCCAACAATCCCCTCAGCTTCTCGCACTTCAACACCGCCTTGCCCGGTGCTCTCGGCTTTACCCCCGATAACATCGATGCGCTGATTAGCCCTGCCAACGCCAACGAGAACAGCTTCTACCTCCGCTCCTTCCTCTCCGGTGCCCAATACAATGTGGTGGTTAATGCTCTAGCCCAGAAAAAAAGCGCCGATGTCCTCTCCGAGCCTTTTACCATGACGAAAAATGGTGAAAAGGGAGTCTTGGAAGCCGTTCGTGTCTTCCCTTACCCCAGTGCCTTCGACCCACCGCAATTGCAAACATTGTCGAACAATAATATCAACGCCACGAATCTTGTTCGGGTCACCGTTCCCCCAGCTGTTATCGCCAGCACTCCGACCGACTTTAAAAAGCGCAATATCGGAGTCTACCTCGCCATCACTCCCCAGATTACTGGGGACAACACCGTCGATCTCGAGCTTGCGCCAGAGGTCACAGCCTTTGACGGTTTCATCAATTACGGAAGCCCGATCTTTGTCGCAAATCCCGATGGCACGCAATCGCTCTTGAGCTCCAATATCATCGATCAACCGGTTTTCGACACGAGGCGCATCGACACCAAGGTATTGATCAAGGATGGTTCGACTGTCGTCTTGGGTGGTTTGATTCGTGAAGACATTCAATCGGTCAACGACAAGGTTCCTCTCCTCGGCGATCTACCTCTTATCGGTCGCCTCTTTCAATCCAAGGCGATGTCGAGCACCAAGCGCAATCTGCTGATCTTTGTCACGGCCAATATTTACCGCAACGATGGCGAACTCCTCAACCCACCGGAGGAAGTCAATGCGGCCGACGTTCTTACCGGACGCGCCAGTGGTGTACCCGCAGGAACTCCCTAACGGAGTTCTTCCGCACTTCGGCGTAAATATCGGTCTGGTGGGAATCGACAACTTTGCTGGAAGTTCTTTCTTCGACGGGAGCAAAGTAAATTTTCAAGTTCATTTTGACTTTCCGCCGATATGCGGGATTCTTATCAGGTTATGGGTAATGTTTTCACCGCTGACCTCACGGGCGATAACATTCAATTCCTGCTCCTCACCGCCATTGTCGCCGCCTCGGCCTCTCTGGCCGTTTTTGTGGCTTGCTTTTATTGGTTCCGTCGCGAACAACGACGCATGCAGAAACGCATCCTCCACGCCATTGCCAACCCGGCCCATGAAACCGACGAACTTTTCCTGACCGGTCGCGATGCCACCGCTTATGGCGAACTCGTTGCGCAATTCAAAGTCAACCACGGCAAGCAGGTTGTCTCGCTCTTGGAAGCCGACGGTAAGCGCTACATCCATGTCGATGGAGAACTTTCCTCTCTGGAGCGCGCCAAAATGGTTCGCTATCTCAAGTCCGAAGGTTTCATGTCGTGAGCTCGGGTGCTAAAGTGGGATCAGGTCTGTCGGGTCCACCCAAAAACGAAGATGCTCTCCCTCTGCTACGGACTTACGGGTCCAAAGCTTCAAGTTATCTCCGGTGACGGTTTCCAGCACCAGCTCGACTTTAGTTCCCAGGTAGACCGTACGCCGGACCACCGCTTCCACTCCGCTGTCGGATAGATAAGCCGACGCCGGACGAAAGCCGAACTTGCGACCGGCTGGAGCGTGGAGCAGCCTCGCCAGAGCGCTCTCTCCCGGGAAAACATTGATTTCGCCCATGAACCGGGCCGTAAACTCGTTGACGGGATGTTCGTAAATCTCGAAAGGCGTGCCGATCTGCTCGATTCGTCCCTGATTCATTACCGCGATACGATCGGCCAGGGAAAGGGCCTCCTCCTGGTCGTGCGTTACATAAAGGCACGTTTTCCGCGTTTCCCGGTGGATGCGCTGCAATTCCTCCCGCAGCTCCAGCCGCAGGCGCGGGTCGAGATTGGAAAGCGGTTCGTCGAGCAGAATCAGATCGGGATTCGCCGCCAGGGCCCTCGCCAGGGCCACCCGCTGCTGCTGGCCGCCGGAAAGCTGCGCCGGTTTTCTTTGCGCCAGAGCCTCCAGGCGCACGACCCTCAAAGCATCCTCCACGCGACGTTCGATCAAGGAACCATCGAGTTTCCTGGCGCGAGGACCATACGCCACGTTTTCGTAAACCGTCAGATGTGGCCAGATCGCATAATTTTGAAACACCAGGGCCGTCTCGCGATTCTGCGGAGGCACATCGTTCATCCGTTTGTCCCGAAAAAGAATTTCGCCGCGGTCCGGCTTGATGAACCCGGCCAGCATTCGCAGCACCGTTGTTTTCCCGCAACCGGAGGGGCCCAACAAAAAGAACATCTCGCCCGGTTGGATGACAAACGAGACATCGTCGACTGCTCGTTCGGGTGAACCGAACGACTTCGAGAGCTGGCGTACGGTAACGGTCATGGGCAATACGGTTCAGGCATGATTTCATTCGCCGTCGATTTGCGCGAGCAGGCTTTTTTCCCGGTCCAGCGCCTCGTTCTGCCACCGGTTGATCAGGGTGGTTCGCCGGATCGGATCGGTCCAGTCCGTGTCGGCCAGGGTCGAAAGTTCCGCTTCCGTACAGGGAGGGGCCAAAAATCGTGCCAGGAGTTTCTCGCGTTGTTCGGGGGCAAGTTTTTGCGCCGCAGGAGAATTCAGCGCCTTCCAGGTGCCGACCAAAACGTCATGCGTGTCGATCATCCATGCCGCAATCAGGACCCCGAGAACCCCACGTCGTTTGGCGGCGAGGGTGCTGTTATAAACGAAGTCGTTCCGCATCGTGAAGGGATTGCTGGCAATCGGCGTCATCCCCGCGCACTCACCGTAAAGAGCCGGCCACACGCTCATCCGATTGATCGTATACTGCTTCGCACCGCCCGGAGATCCCCTCGGCATCATCCAAAGCAGTTGCCTGTCGCGCGAGAGCGTAAATTCGACATAATGCCGGGCCATCTCGGGGTGAGGTGGGTTCTTCAGGATGGCAACCGCATCGGGCGAGACGATCGTCTCCCCCTCCGGCAGGACAAACCGGACGTTCTCCGCGCCATAGTAGGCTGCCTGCGCATTGCCGTACATGTCGATGGTCACGCCATAGGCGTCGTCGCCCGTGCCCACTTCCACCACGGAAGCCGCCGCCGAGGAAAGGAATTGCCGGACATTCCCGCTCATCTGCATCAGCGTGCCCCACCCCTTTTCCCAACCGTAGGCCTGAAGGATGATTTCGTAAATTTGCATCGCGCTGCTGGAGGCCCGTGGATCGACCGCTGAAATCCAGCCGCATAAACGTGGATCGGTCAGGTCCGACCACGTGCGCGCCTCCGGCAGGCCGATCGCTCTCCGTGCCCGTTCGTTCGTCAGAATGCCGAATCCGGACAAGGCGGTGCAGAACCACGCATGGTCCGGGTCGATTAGTTCCATGCCGTTCAAATCGGCCGGAATCTGTGCCAGAAGCTCCACCGGCGGGTCGTAACGCATGAGCAGGCCGTCCTTCTCCAGTTCCCGGAAAGGATCGCTCCCGCCGCCGTCCAGCACATCGATTCCCGCGCTGCTCTCCACCTGGTATTCCGAGCGCAGAAAACGGATGATTTGCGAGGCTCCGCCCCCGGCTTCTCGCCAGCGGATTATTGCGGGCCGTCCGTAGTTCTTTTCATGCCATGCGTTGAAAGCCCTCGCCGTTTCCTCCTTGATGCCGTCCCAATTCGGAGAAATTACGACCACCTCGTCCTGCCCCGCACAAGGGCACAAAAGAGAAATCCAAACACCCATGCCTAGGATCGGAAACCATCCGCTCGGTCGGAAAAAGAAGGTATTCATGCGAAAAATGTGGCATTTTAAGTTCTAGCGTCGGCACCTCCCGTGCCACGATAAAAACATGAAGTCGCCACGTTATTATTTGCAACGTCTTTTGCGGCGGCTCGGGGTCGGTACCCTTGTGACCATGGCGGTGGCGATCGCCTTGGTCCTCCTCTGGCTCCGTTTTCTCGGCTTGCCCGACGGAGCAAAAACCTACTTCCTTTCCGAAATTCAGCGGCGTCACATCCTGCCGTTCCCCATCGCGGTGGATCGCCTGTTGCTCGATCCCACCGGAGCAATCCTGGCGGATCACCTGACCGTCTACCGCGATGCCAAACGCCAAAGCGTCATGCTTCAGGTGGACCGCGTCCGCGTCAGCTTCGACTGGCTCAATTGGTGGCGCGGCAGCGGTCTTATCGACAGCGCCAGTATCTCCAACGCGGACGTCCACTACCCCGTCGGACCGGAGCAAACGCTCGATTTTCAGGACGTCAACGCCGAGGTCGCTTTCGATGGCAAGGATATCAAGATCGAGGATGCCCAGGCCCGGTTCCTCAGCCTCCTCTTCTCCGTGCGTGGCATTATCCATAACGATGGTTTCCCCGTGGCTCCCCCTCCCACCGACGAACAGATCCGTGCGCGCGAGGACCTCTTCCGGACGGTAATTACGGCCATGCACGATATCGGGGCCGAGCATCCCATCGATGTCGACCTCGAATTCGCCACCTCCACCAGCGATCTGGGCGGCGGTAACGCCAACTTTGTCCTCAATGGCGACCACCTCACCTGGCGTTCCGCTCCGGTCAATGAGTTGTCCCTCCACGGCAGCCTCAGCGATGGCGTGGTCGAACTTGGCGATTTCAAGATCGGCTTGGAGCGCGGCGAGCTTACCGCCTTTGGCGACTGGAACCTGGCCGACCGCTTCGCCAAGGTGCAATTCACCTCGTCCATGGATTTCACGACGCTTGCTCCCGCCTTCCCCGGTCCTCTCGGGCAGGCCTTGAGTCGGCTCGATTTCCCCAACTCGCCGCCCACCATGACCGGTCTCGTCCGCTTCGATCTGGAGCAAGGATTTCACGTCGATGTCCAAGCCGACCTCGATTGGCGCGACTTCGTCTTCAACGGCGTCTCCTTCGATCAACTGACCATTCCCGTCGCCTACGACGGACACAGGCTCCTCATCACCGGCCTCAAAGTCGCCGGGCAGGCCGGAAACGTCGACCTCGAACTCTTTTTCGACACCACCAAGGACGTGCCCAGCCTCCAGGCCAGGGTCAACTCCAGCCTCGACCCGACCGTACTCAAGGGCATTTTCGGTGAGGGGATGGATAACTTCCTCGGCAGTTGCAGCTTTCCGTCGGGTGGCCCCAGGATCGACGCCACTGCCACCGGCACGGCGTTCAAAACCGATGCCTGGAACGTCAAGGGCACCCTGGCCGCCGACAAATTTGTCTACAAGAACGCCTCCTTTGATGAAGCCGCTTCCGACTTCAACTTCGCCGATTCCAAACTGGACCTGCCCGATCTCCAGATTCATCGCCCCGAAGGCAGCGGCTCCGGCCGCATTGTCTACGATTTCAAAAACCGCTCCGTCGAGCTTCACAATCTGGTGACCCAGGTGAATGTCAATGAAGTCGCTCCCGTCATGGGCCCCAAGTTCACCGAGTACACCCAACCCTACCACTTTACCCGTCCTCCCCTCGTTCGCGCCGACGGGAAGGTCGATCTCCAAAGCGACAAGAAAGACCTCGATACCGATCTCGTTGTGGAGTTGGAGGGTAGATCGCCCATGAAGTGGACGCTCTTCGGCATACCCTATACGTTCGACGAACCGATCGGCACCCTGACATTCAAAAACCGTCTTCTTAATATCGACATGAAGCAATCCGGCTATTACGACGGGTCGCTGGCCGGAACGCTCGACATGGATTTGCGCAACACTCCCGCGCACTACAACCTCGACCTCAATCTCACCAAGGTTAACTTCAAGAAATTTATGATCGTCTCTTTCTCCCACGACAAATCCAGCGGCACCATGACCGCCCAGGGCCGTTTTTCCGGAGAGATGGGGCGGATGGAAACCATGACCGGCACGGGAGAAGTGAAGATCGAAAACGGAGACATCACCCAGATTCCCTTTCTCGGCCCGCTTACCCCGTTGATTCCCGGCTTCTCCGTCGCCGATGCCGCCCATGGAGACTTCACCGTTTCCAAGGGCATCATTCACACCGAGGACATGAATATCAGCAGCGAAATTTTCGCCCTCATCGGCAACGGCGACTACAACTTCATGACCGACCGGATCAACCTCGACATGCGCGTCAATGCCAACGCTATCTTCGGCATCCCCCTCTATCCACTCAGCAAGATATTCGAGTATCACGGATCCGGTCGGATGAAGGATCCGAAGTGGGAGCCGAAAAATTTTTGAGGCGATAAGCTGCGGCTTCCTCCGCTGGCATTGGCAACGGATACCTTTCTTTCCAGCTTGATTCCGCTCTCGCTCGTGCGGCCATCCACTCGGCCAGCGCCCACAGGCCGAGGACGTATTTGCACGGCTCTTCGACATCGATGGGAAACGTCAGGCCCGCTCGCAGATTCATCATGCAAAAAAGGATGATAAATTTCGGCCACGCCCACATCCCCTTCGTGGCAAACAAATTCCCCTCCACGATCAGCAGGCAAATCACCCAGTCTTCCGTCGGCAGGAGATATGGGCTGAAAAGCAGGAAAATCCACACCGCCGCTTCAAAATGGGTTGGACCGTCAATGCGCCCGAACCAGCGTAGGCCCAGTGCCGTCAGGCTCAGCATCAGCTCGAGATTGCGATCGAGCGCGAACCATTCGGTCTGCGTCAGGTAGAGATGCACCATCTCCCGGTCCGTGAAGGCATGGCCCCGCTGCATGAACGGAGTCATCTCCGCATCGTCGTAATGGTTGACCAGGTTGAGATAATCCTGCAGTCCCATCCACCACCCGCCGTAATCGTCCGCGAGCATCAGCCAGGTCAGCAGCAACAGACCGAAACCAATCAACAGCGGTCGCCAGGCCCGCGCACCCAGCATCAGCATGAAGGGAATCGGCGCCAGGCTCGGTTTCAGGCAGATTCCCCAGAAGAGCAGCGCGATAAGCAAGTCCTTCCCGTTTGTCGAGGCGACCTCGCGACTCTGCAATAGCGCCCAGAAAAAGCCGATCAGCGTCGTGGTCAGCAGCGTTGTCTGCCCCATGATATAGCCATGCATGACGCAGGTACTACCCACGCAGATCGTCAGCGCAGCGAGTTGCAGTCGTGTTTTCGCCCGTGGCAGCAGTAGATGGAAATAGAGCAGCAGAATCCCCACCGCGCAGAGGCAGGTATAGAAAAAATAGGCGGCTGCGCCCGGTAGCTTGAGCAGGGGATAGGCAAGCACGAAGGCCACCGGGGAGTACGCGTGGCTCATGCCGGATCGCGCCTCGGGCACAAGTTGGCGGATAATCGTTTCCTGGTCCTCCAGTCGATAGGGATGCTGAACCAGCCGGTCGCGAATGCCCTTGAAGTACAGCATGTTGTAGGAAAAATCCTGCGCGTAGATTCCACCCCCCGGTAAAGTGAATACGCCGAAGGGCAGCTCCGGCGGACTCGCCGCCTGGAGATGCCGCACGCTGACGTTCAGCCACACCACCAGGACCACCGCCCACACGCAGAGAAAAACGAAGACGACCTTGCTCGGGCCTCTCAGGAGAAAAACGCTGCCGTGACGCATTCTGCTCAGTTAGCAAACCCTCCAATAAAGTACACGCCAAACGGAAACGGTTTCCCCTTTAGCCTTGAAACTCCACCCCTCGGTGCATTTTAGTTCCAGGCATGACCCCGGTGGCGCAAAAAGTGGCTGAGCAAGCCCTCGCTTTACCCGAAAGCGAGCGGATCGAGATCCTCCATCTCCTTCGCGACTCTCTACCCAACGAATCCAAAACCCTTTCCCAGGAAGCATGGGACGAAGCTTGGAAAAAAGAATTGGAGACAAGAATCGAAGAGATGGAAAGCGGCGAAGATCCGCGAGTTCCTCTCGATCGAGTTTTGGCGGAACTGCAAAAGCCAACTCATAAGTCTTGAAAGCTTCCTCGGTTCATCGCCTCGCCGAGCGGGAAATATGGCAAGCGGTTTCGTTTTATCAAAAAACCGGAAGTCTTGAGCTTGCTGATGATTTTTCAAGTTAAGCTTCGCAGAGCGCTAATCGAGGTAAGACAAAATCCGCAGCGTTAATCTCGTAGGAACGGCACGAGGGCTGGAAAACACAGGGTCGAGCGCTTTCCCTACTTGATTTTTTACATCGAATATCCGGATTTTATCCCCATTCTGGCCATCGCCCACACCAGTCGCCGCCCGGGCTAGTGGTCCAAACGCATCGCGGTTGATTAACCCGCCGCTTTCGCGCAAGATTGGTTCCCCCATGACCGACCTCGAACGCATCCGCCACTCCGCCGCCCATGTCCTGGCCACGGCCATGCTCAAAATCTGGCCCGAAGCCCAGCTCGCCGCCGGACCGCCCGTCGAAAACGGCTTCTACTACGACGTCGATCTCCCCCACCGTATCAGTCCCGCCGACTTCGAGCGCATCGAAGTCGAAATGAAAGCCGTCACCAAGGCCAACCAGCCCTTTGTCCGTTCCACTGTCTCCCGCGACGATGCCATCAAGCTCGGCGAATCGGGCCGTCTCGCGGCATTGGCCGAACGCCCCAGCCCGAGCAAATTCAAGCTCGATATCCTCCGCCGCATCCCCGAAGGCGAGGAAATCTCCCTCTACACCAACGGCGATTTCATTGACCTCTGCGCCGGTCCCCACGTCATGCGCACCGGCAACGTCGGTGCCTTCAAACTCACCCACGTCTCCAGCACCTACTACCTCGGCGACGAAAAAAATCCCCAACTCCAGCGCATCTACGGCACCGCCTTCAAGAACAAGACCGAGATGGAGGCCTATTTCGGTCTGCTTGAAGAAGCGAAGAAACGCGACCACCGCAAACTCGGCCGCGAACTCCAGCTCTTCCACATCGACGAAGAAGTCGGTCAGGGCCTCGTTCTCTGGACTCCCAACGGCGCCATCATCCGCCAGGAACTCCAGAACTTCATCGGTCGCGAATTGACCCGTCAGGGCTACAGCCAGGTCTTCACTCCCCACATCGGCAAGCTCGGCCTCTACCGCACCAGTGGCCACTTCCCCTACTACAAGGACTCGCAATATCCCCCAATCGTCGAGCGCGAGACCCTCGACCTCCTGAGTAAGGAA
>CAJCII010000137.1 GCA_903970335.1 Bacteroidota bacterium
CTCCTCCTCGCTCTCCTCCTCCCCGCCTCACTCCTCGCCGACTCCCCCGACACCGACCTCGACGCCGCCAACCGCGCCTACACCTCCGGCAGCTACGACGAAGCCGCCAAACTCTTCCGCCAACTCATCGCCACCCGCGGCTACTCCGCCCCCCTCTGCTTCAACCTCGCCAACGCCGAGGCCCGCGCCGGTCATCCCGGCCAGGCCATGCTCAACTACGAACGCGCCCGTTACCTCGCCCCCAACGACGCCGACATCGACCACAACCTCCAACTCGCCCGCCACCAGGCCGGACTCGAACCCAACTCCTACCGCTGGTGGCAGGTCCTCCTCCGCAGCATCGACTGGACCGTCTGGCTCGCCCTCATGGCCACCTGCCTCGCCCTCATCTTCCTCGCTGTCGTCGGCACCTCCTTCCTCGCCTCGCTCGCCCCGGCCCTCCACCTGCCCCCGCGCCTCCTTCGCAACATCTTCCGCGCCATCATCTTCGCGGGCATACCCCTCTGCCTCCTCCTCGGCTTCGTCGAACTCTCCACCATCGGCTTCAACAACCGGATTGAGGGCGTCATCGTCGCCCCCAAGGAAGCCACCCTCCTCATCTCCCCCTTCGACGGCTCCGACAAAGTCGGCACCATCCCCGAAGGAGAGTTGGTCACCATTGAGGATCGTCACGACGACTACCTCCGCATCGAGGCCCGCGGCGACAGTCACTTCGGCTGGGTCCTCCAAAAAGACATCGAACCCGTCGTCGCCGGCACCCTCGACCAGCCCCCGCCCCCCCCCTCCAACTGATTCGCCTCTTTCGCCAAAATGGCCAGTCTGACCTAAAAATATAGGTCGGACTGGCCATTTTAGCCCCCACCCGGTCCGGTCAGATCCCAAAGCTGATCCCGATCGCCTTGGCCGTATTGACCACCTGCCCGTCCGGCGGCACATGCTTGATCTGGCCCACCGCTTCCTTGATCGTCACCGACCCGATCTGGTAGTTCAGGTAGCTCACCATCTGGCCGAACTTCTTCTCCTGGATCAACTGGACTGCCCCGACTCCGAAGCGGGTCCCCAGGTTGCGGTCCTGGGTCGTCGGCGCGCCGCCCCGCTGGAGGTGCCCGAGCACCACGGTCCGGGTCTCCCGCTTGGTCCGCTCCATGATCTCATGGGCAACCTGCGCCCCGATCCCGCCGAGGCGGACTTCGCCCTTCGTCGCACCATCGAGGGTCTGGACTCCTCCCCCCGACGGCGCCGCGCCCTCCGCCACAACGATCAGCGTCGAGGCGGCACCACTGGCCATCCGCTTCTCGACATGGGCGGCCAGCCGCTCGTAGGAAAAGGGAATCTCGGGAATCAGGATCACATCGGCATTGCCCGCCAGCCCGCCGTAGAGGGCGATCCACCCTGCGTGACGCCCCATCACTTCCAAAACCATCACGCGTTTGTGGCTGGCGGCGGTCGTATGCAGCCGGTCGAGCGCATCGGCCACGCACTGCACGGCCGAGTCGAAACCGAAGGTGGTGGCGGTGGCGGAAAGATCGTTATCGATCGTCTTGGGCACACCGACCACAGGCACGCCGTTCTCAAAAAGCTGGTCCGCCGTCGTGAGGGAACCGTCCCCGCCGATGCAGACCAAGGCCCGCACGCTGAGATCCTGCAACGTCTTCTTGGCCTCGTCGATGATCGGCTGGGGAATCATCGCCTTTTCGCCCAGGCCCGACTTGGCCACAAAACGGCCCTTGTTCGTCGTCCCGATGATCGTGCCGCCCGTAGCGGTGATGCCCTGGGTGTTTTCCACGGTGAGGATGCGGTAATTGACGGGAGAAAGAAGCCCCTCGTAACCATCGATAAAACCGAGGACCTCCCAACCCAAGGTATGAGCCGACGCCACCGTGGCGCGAATAACCGCGTTAAGGCCGGGACAGTCTCCGCCGCTGGTCAGAACTCCAATTCGAAAACGATGCACGGTTAATGGCTAACGCGGTTTGTGAAAAGTGCAAATACCAAATGAGGCAAACTCGTAATTTTTTGCAAAAAAACGGTGACGCAAGCTCAACAATCGGCATTCTCGCTGCGATGCAACGTGAGTTTTCGGAAGCGCAACCGGAGTTGATGGATTTGCCCAACCAGGACGAGAGCAGCCTGCGCAGCGATCTCGAGAATATCGCCCGGCTGAATTTGAGCTTTGGCGGCAGAAGGGCGGTGGAGAGGATCTACGACGATCTGGGGGACAAAACCGGCAGCCAGGTCTTGATCGATATCGCCGCCGGTTACGGCGATCACGGCCGGAACCTGCTGCGCCGCGCGCAGACGCAAGGCAAAAACCTGACGGTGGTGGCCGTCGATTTCCAGATGCAGACACTCCAGATCGCCCGGCAGGCAACGCCCTCCACAGAAAAAATGTTCTTCGTCCAGGCCGATGCGCGGCAGCTCCCGTTTCGGGACAAGGCGGCGGACCTGGCTTTTTGCAGTCTGGCCCTGCATCACTTTGACGACCGGGACGCGGTTTCGGTGCTGCGGGAAATGGCGCGGATCGGGCGGCGGGGCACGGCCTGTATCGACCTGGCGCGGAGTCGGCTGGCGTGGATCTGCATCTGGCTGCTGACGACTTTCATCATACGGGACCCGATGGTGCGGCACGACGGTCGGATTTCTTCACGTCGGGCCTTCAGTCTTTCGGAGATGAAATCTCTCGCGCATCTCGCCGGGTGGCCTAACCTCAAACAGATCAAGTTTTTCTGGTTTCAGCAGGCCGTCGTGGCCCGCCCTTCGGCATGAGAACATCCAATCACATCACCATCCAGGCGCCGCTCGAGGTCATTTTCAGCATCGCGTCCGACCTCGCCCGCTGGCCCGATTTCCTTTCCCACTATCGTTACAACCGGTTTCTTTCCCCCATGCCTTGGGGCGGAATTGTGAAGATGTCGGCCGTGCGGACGTTTATCCCGACGACATGGATTTCCATCTACCGGATCGATACGGAGAAGCGCCAACTGCACTTCGAACACATCCGTTCGGCCCTAAACGCCACGAAAGGAATGATCGTCGTCTGGTATTTTACAGAGACACCCGAGGGCATCCATGTTGAGATAACCCACGATTTGGAATTGCGCTGGCCGGTAATCGGTGGCTTTGTAGGTAAATACATCGTGGGTCAATTTTTCATTCATCATATCGCCACCCGCACCCTGGCGGGGGTCAAACGGAAAGCCGAAAGCCAGAAATCATCCTCATGAGTTCACGCGTCGTCGTTACTGGAATTGGAGCACTCACTTGTGTCGGTCATGGCCGGGACGGACTGTGGGAGGGCATTCTTCGGGAAAAATCGGGTGTCGGTTTCGTCACCCGGTTCGACACGACCGATTACGACTCGAGGTGCGCAGGGGAGATCAACGATTTCCACCCGTCGGACCATTTCCAGCCACACAAGCTGAAGCGGATCGATCGGTACGCGCAATTTGCGCTCGTGTTGTCGCACCAGGCATTGACGGATGCGGGTCTGGAGTTGTCGCCGGAGAAACCGCGCACGGATGTCGGGGTGAGCTTTGGGACGGCGCTGGGCGGCATCACGACGGCGGAACTGACGCACGAGCGCTTTGTGCGGGAGGGCAACCGGGCGATTCCGGCGGCGCTGGCGTTGCAGGTGTTCGGCGGTTCGGCCCACAGCAATATTTCCATCGCTTTCGGGGCACGGGGCTACAGCACGACGAATTCGAACAGTTGCGCCTCGGGCACGGTGGCGGTGGGCGAAGCTTTTCGCATTATCCGCGAGGGGCGCGCAACGATCATGATTGCCGGGGCAGCGGAAGCCCCGCTGGCGGCGTTGACGTATGGCGCGTTCGACACGATCAAGTCGATGTCGAAGGAGACCGTGGACCCAACGCGGGCGTGTCGTCCCTTCGATGCGAACCGTTCGGGCTTTATCATGGCCGAAGGGGGTGGGAGCCTGATCTTGGAATCGCTGGAACATGCGAGGGCACGCGGCGTCCACATTTATGCGGAGGTGCTGGGGTACACGCTGAACAACGACGCCTACCACATGTCGTCGTCGCTACCGGAGGGCGAATCGGCCATCGAGTCGATGCGTTCGACGCTGGAGGAGGCGAAGCTGCGTCCGGACCAGATCGACTATATCAACGCCCACGCCAGCAGTACGCCGATGAACGACGGGACGGAGGCCAAGGCGGTGTCGAAATTCTTCGGCCAAAAGACACCGGCGATCAGCGGGACAAAGGCTTACTACGGCCATCCTCTCGGGGCTTCGGGCGCAATCGAGGCGGCGATTTGCTGCCTGGCGATGGAGCATAATTACGTTCCGCCGACGCTGAATTGCGACGATGCTTGCGAGGAGGCGTTGGCACCGGGATTCGACTTGGTGCGGCTGAAGGGGCGGTCGCAGAAGGTGGATTACGTTTTGAGCAATTCGTTTGGGTTCGGCGGGATCAAT
>CAJCII010000138.1 GCA_903970335.1 Bacteroidota bacterium
GGCCTTCCCTAAGTCGGGCCTTAGCTCGATGATTCTGCGATTATGCGCCTTATCCTTTTTGCCGATGCAGCAATGGAATTTCCCGTTCGGATAAACCGCGAGATGATTGCCTGAACCATCGGTTCCAGCCTCTTGGCACGCTGGGCAAGCCATCTTAATTTTGTCGCTCATGCTTTCCCTACTTTCTCGACCAGGGCCTCGACGACTTGCTGGAAGGTCATCGTGCGGGCACGGCAGCGCAGGTCACCGAAACAATGGTGCCACGGCTTGCTATCGTGCATGACGAGTTTCCCCTCGCAGAGGCAGACGAGCACGATGTCATGACCGGCGCGGCTCCAATCGAAACGGATGCCGGCGGAGTTCAATTTCTCGCCGGTCTTTGACCAGAGCTTGCCCTCGCGGGTCGAATCGGCTATCCTGTCCGCACAGTCTGAGTTGAGTTTTTCACGGGGGCCGGATTGCTCGCTAAAGCATCCGGCCTTCCCGTTTCCGGGGCCGGGCGGGTGCATCAGATGCCTCCCTTTTCCATCCGCGCCAGAAAAGCGCGAAGCGAAGCGGCGTTGTAGCGGATCGACCGGCCTAATTTTATGTGAGGGATGCGCCCGGCCTTCCGCAATTCCTCAAGTCCCCTTTTGGAAAAGTGGCAAATTTCCGCTGCCTCTTTTTCGTCCAAAAGACGTTCTAGCGTGTTAGCGTTTGATTGTGCTTGTTGTTCCATGTCGCAAACCGTGCGACATTTTCAGACCTAATTTAATGGGACTGCGCGGGAAGAATTCCCCTCAAATTATCGCGCTTGCTTGGGGCCGCGCCTGTCTGGCCTTAGAATCATTCCCATCTCTTTTGACCATCCGCGTGCGTCCGATTCGTCGGGATGTTCCTGCCATTTGTCTGCCAGTTTTTCCATCACATCCCGGAAGGTAGGAGCATAGCCTTTGGATTCTGTGTCTCGCGGGAAACAAGAAAAATAGGCGTCCGCAAATTGACATCTTTTCTGGTCGATCATGATCCCCATTTTGCCATCGTCCGATTTCAGATAATCCGTGATTTGCGCCACCTTCTTAAAAAAATTGGCGTCCTGATTTTGGACGGCGAGCGAACAACGATGCTTAAATTCTTCGATGCGATTCCATGTTCCCTCTCGGAAAAAATTTATCGAGGTCGTATCCCACTCGAATTCCCTCGCACCATTCGTGATGAAATAACTATATGGCTCCGTGTTGCCCCTTCTCAACTCTTTCCATGATAGAAATTCCATTAGAAGGAATAAATTAGAATCCTCGGCAACGCTGCCAAATTTAGCCAACAAGGCGTTATGACCGATGCCCTTTTCTGGCGCGAGCATTTTTTCCGCTTGGCCTTTTTTCCTTCCGCCTCTTTGCTTGCCCGTTTTGCTCATGCTGCCCCTTCCATCTGGATTACGTTCCCGGCGGTCGCTGGCATAACGGAGAACCATAGCTTGCCTTCTTGCTCCGTCGCAACGGCATCATAATTCGAGCGAATAATCTGCGGGCTATTCCCGGCCTCGAATGCCGTTCGCACAAAGTCCTTGGACATCGCCAGCCTGTATGTGATGAAGGAATGGCGCAGCCCGTTATGCTTCCATGCAACGCCAGCGGCTTTACAAAGTTTTCTCACTTGCTGGTCAATAATCTCCACAGTAACTACCCGGCCAGTCTTGCCCTTCCATCTCGACAACCATGCGGCGGCGGGATCGGTGAGCGGAGCGAGGCGGCGTGTGCGGGTCTTGGCGATGGCCGCACTAATCACGATGGACGATTCCGGCCAGCGGATGTCTTCCCAAAGCAGCCGCTTTATTTCGATGGTGCGGAGTCCGCAGAACCCGCCTAGGACGAAATACGGCAAGATGACTTCATCGGCAGCGGTGAGAAGCTTGGCGAAGTCCGCCGGGCTGAACACCTCGATTTCCTCGATTTCCTCCATTTTCTTACGCGCCCGCGCGGTATGTTCGGCGGCGGACTTTCTGTCGCGGTTAAGGTATCCGGCGGCCTTGGCAAAATTGAACAAGCCAACAACGGCGCGACGGTGATTGTTGCGGGAACGCGGTGCGAGTTTCAACCGGCGCAACCATGCGTCTAAATCGGCTGTCGTGACGTTGGCCAAGGTATCCTTAAAATCGCGAGAGAAGTGGCCTAAGCGCGTCTTGAGATCGTGAAGGTAGGATTCGCTGGCACCGTCCCGGCGCTTGGCCTGTAGCATCTCCTGATAAACTTCCTCGACCGTTTTATCGGGCAAGCTGGCGTCGTGAGATTCGGCGTAGGACTTCGCGGCCTCGACTATCGGCACCTTAAATTGTCTGGCCTTCACATATTCCGCAATGGCGACGTTCAACGGTACGTCCAGCGGCTTTAGTTGACGCATGGCGGCAAGGTAGGCGTCTCTATCCGCGCCGGACAATTCCAGCGCGGCTCCCCTGCCCGCGTTCAACGTGTCGGCGGTGTCCTTCGCTTCCCGGCGTGCTTCCGCTAAGTCGGCAAACTGGCGAAGCTTCCGCCCTCCCCCGTCGTGGTAGGCCAGGGTGAACATGGCGCGGCCACGGTTCACGGTTCGATAGATTTTAACGGTGACGCTGCCAGACTTAATCTCTTTGGGCCACTCATCGGATTTTTTGCGCATTACAAACATTACAACAAATCTGTAGAAATAGCAACGAATATGTAGGAAGCGCAACGCTGACAAGCGGGCGTTTTTACCTCTGATAAGAGGCGAAATAACGAATTTAACGGCCAAGTCTTTTTTGGGTTCGAATCCCACCCCTTCCGCCAACGCTTTTTAGAGGTAAAAGTGGGTCTCGACGCTGACCCAAAGCAACGCGAGATTCCTCAGCGTCAGGCGGGGCCGGGTGGGGGCGGAGGGCCGGGCGGTTTGTCATGGTCGTCGGGACCGTCGGGGCCGTCGTGGGGGGGCTTGGGTTTGCCGTGGCCGGGGAACATGCGGTCGCGATCGTGGCTGGCTTGGAATTCCTTGACCATTTTTTGCATTTCGGCTTGCTGGTCGGGGGTGAGGATGGCGGCGATTTCGCTGTTGGTTTTTTCGTAGATCTGAGTCATGCGCTGAATTTCATCATGATGAATGGACTGCATCTGGTTATCGGCGTCGGTGAGGATCGGTTCGATTTTGGCCTGTTGGTCGGGGGTGAGCTTGAGGCGCTCGGTGAGACGATCGAGCAAGTGCTTCTTCATCTGTTGGGCACCGGGCGGCTGGGAGAAATGCGAGTGCCAAGCGACGGTGAGGGCGGAGCCGGTGGCGATGCCCGCGAGGAAGATGACGGCGAGGACGAGCCAGGGTCTTAGTCTGGAGAAGGTCACGGGGTCACGTCCGAGGAGAGGGTCGAGTCGGCCAACTGGAGGTAGTCGGCGTAGGGATCGGTCGGGGTGGTGTGGGTGTTGAGGATGGGCCAGAAGCTGATGCCCATGATGACGATGGCGACGACGAGGCCGCGGACGAGGAGGGCCATGTCCCAGAGACCGGTCTCGACGGGGCGCTGGGCGCGCCAGGTGGCCATGATGCGGGTGTCCCAGCCGTAGGGAGGAGCCGCGACCGGGCGCTCGACCTGACGGGCGGCGCGGAAGAGGCGGTTGAGTTGGTCATCGATTGGGTTCATGGGCTTTCCTTCATTAGCAAATTATAGCGGCGACGCAATTGCGCTCTGGCGCGAAAGGCACGGACTTTGATCAAGGCGCGGTTCCAGCCGGTGAGTTTGGAGATTTCGTCGACGGTGTGGCCCTCCATGTACATGAGGCGCATGAGGAGGCGGTCCGGGGGGCGGAGGCTGTCGAGGAGCTTGGCGACGATTTCGGCGGCGGCGACCTGGTCGGAGGAGTCGAGTTCACTGGTGGTGGAGGCGAGGTTTTCGACGACGTGGGCTTCTTCCTCGCTGAGGTCGGAGAGGCGGAGTTCGGGTCGGCGTTTTTCGTGGCGGATGCGGTTGAGGCAGGTGTTGACGGAGATGCGGGAGACCCAGTGGAGGAAGGGGACCTTGCCAGCGAACTGGTCGAGGTGGCTCATGACCTTGATGCAGACCTGCTGGATGAGG
>CAJCII010000139.1 GCA_903970335.1 Bacteroidota bacterium
AACTCGAGGCCCGGTATTTCAAGCTGGGCGACGACCCGCCGGTGGAGGAGGCGACGCTCAATATGGTGACGTGCGAGCGGCTAAGCGAGCGGCTCCAGGCCGATGGGGCGGAGATTGTTTGGGCCAAGCACGATTACGACCCGGTTACCCCCCTGCGCCCCGACTCGTTGCATCGGGAAGCTATTGCCGCTCTGGCGCTTAGTCCTGAAACGACGAAGAAAAAGAGCGGCTCCGATGCGATCAAGCGGATGATCGACAACGAGGCGGCGTTGTTGTTCTACCGCGTGGCCGAAATCCGTGCCCGGGCCGAGCGGGTGAACAAGCTTCATCCCGACCTGACCATTTGTGTCCATTATAATGCGGACGATTGGGGCGACCCGGAGCATCCGACCCTGACCGAGCACAGCCAACTCGTGATCTTTACCAATGGCGCGTACGAAAAATCGGAGCTGGCCCATGACGACTTTATGTTCGACCTGCTGCGCAAGTTACTCGATCGAACGGCGGTGCAGGAAGAGCGCGGCTGCGCCTTGGTGGGGCAGGAAATGCTCGATACGCTGAAGTACCCGCCGGAAGATTACCCTGCCGCTTACTTTGCCCATCACGTCACCGATGTGCCGAGTGTCTATGCGCGGGACTTGATGGCCAACCGGCTTTATCACGGGCCGGTGATTTATTGCGAAGGCCCCTATATGAATGCGAAGGACGCCTATTATCGGATCATTGCGGGCGATTACCTCGGCGTGCGCACGATTCGGGGCCAGAGCGTGGCGAGCATTTACCGCGAATATGCCGAGGCGGTGGAAAAGGGCGTGCTGAAGTATTTCGGGGTGAAGTAGATCCGGCTCAACCTTGAGATGATACCGTTTCCAAGCTGATTTTAGACTAAACGATCCGTCATCTTGAGCGGAGCGCAGCTGAGGCGAAAGATCAGCTCCCTTGAGAGGTGCGAACATTCTCTGGGGGCTGATTCTTCGACAAGCTCAGCAACTGTATTTTAATCTCGTTCGGGTCAATTCCCCGCCGCTTGCGGCGTTCTTGTTGTAATCTGAAATTGTTCCCCAATACCCCGCTGCTTGCGGCGGGGTTCTTTATTCCATTTTCATGATCCCCATCCCAACGAATTTCCAGCATCGACACCGAGTCTAAACCGAGCGATTTGCCCAAATTCGACCCGTCCCGTGACCCATGCCGACTTTTTGGACAGCCTCTAACGCCAACATCCCACTCGCCAGAAACGCCGCCGCGAGTAAACTGAGAGCATGGCCGGTTCTTATTTTCTCACCACCGCGATCGATTACGTCAACAGCGCGCCCCACCTGGGTCATGCCTACGAAAAGGTGTTGGCCGATTTCTTTTCCCGCCACGAAAAAAGCCTGGAGAAGGATGTCCTTTTTCTCACCGGCGTCGATGAGCACGGGCAAAAAGTGCAGCAATCGGCGCAGCGTGAGGGCATCGATCCCCAGCTCTTCACCGACCGGATGAGCGTCCATTTTCAGTCGCTGCATCGAAGCCTGGGAGTCGACTCGACCCATTTTGTTCGCACCACCGACGCCGCTCACAAGCGGATCGTGCGCGACTGGCTCCAGCGGCTCCACGGCAAGGGCGAAATTTTCTTCCAGGAACACGAGGGCTTTTACAGCGTGCGGCAGGAGCAATTCGTCACCGAAAAGGACCGCATCGACGGCCAGTGGCCCGAGATTTTCGGCGAGGTGATCCAGACGAAGGAGGCCAATTATTATTTCCGGCTCGAACCGTATCGCCAGCGGCTCTTGCAGTATCTTGAGGACAAGCCCGAATGGGTCGTACCGCATTTCCGTCGCAAGGAATTGCTCGGCGCGCTCGCGGAACCGCTGGCCGACCTCTGCATCTCGCGTCCTAAGACGCGGCTGGAGTGGGGCATTCCGCTGCCGTTCGACGAGAACTACGTGACTTATGTCTGGTTCGACGCGCTGGTGAATTACTACTCGTTCGCCTCGGTCAAGGGCACGCTCCGTTGGCCGCCGGACCTCCAAGTCATCGGCAAGGACATCCTCATCCCCGCTCACGGCGTCTACTGGCCCATCATGCTCTTCGCCCTCGATCTCGCCCTGCCGAAACACCTCCTTGTCCACGGTTTCTGGACCAATAGCGGCGCGAAGATCAGCAAATCGAACGCCAAGTCGCTGATCGATCCCGTGCCATATGTCGAAAAATTCGGCCCCGATGCGCTCCGTTATTTCGTCCTGCGCGAAATGGTCCTGGGCCAGGACGCCGATTTTTCCGACGAGCGTTTCGAGACCCGCTACACCGGTGACCTCGGCAAGAAGCTCGGCAATCTCGTCAATCGCTCGCTCTCCATGATCGGACGTTACCGAGACGGCGTCATCCCGAATTACGACGGCTTCCATCTCGAAGCCGTCGATGCCCCGCTCCGTGCCGACACGGTCGTCGAAGAATATCGGCGCGCTGTCGCGCAATCCGCACCTCATCTCGCGCTTCAAGCCGTCTGGGAATTTGTGGCGCAGGCGAATCAATACGTTGAGGAAACCGCTCCCTTCAGGCTCGCCAAGGACCCCACGCAGGCCAAGCGCCTCGATGTCGTTCTCGGTCTGCTCGCCGAAACCGTCCGCCGTCTCTCGGTGCTAATCCAGTCGGCTCTACCGTTCACCGCGGAAAAGATTCGCGCGCAACTGCTGCTTCCACCCGGCCCGGTCCGTCTTGAGGAGGCGCTCTATGGCAACTCCCTGCGCGGCCATCGCATCGGTAAACCGGAAGTCCTCTTTCCTCCTCTCGAGGAAAAGGGCCCCGGCGGGTCTTCCACTTGAAGCTGGCGCGCGTTCTGTCATGACTCCGCTCGCCGTTGCGTTACCCCCTGCCGCGAGCGACTTCCTGCTCACGCTGGTCATCGGTCTCTTTTGGATTTACGTCCCGTTCTGCTTCATTCTCGTCACCCGCTATGTCTTGCGCCAAAACCGTCAGGGCCGCTTGATTAACACCGAAAACGCGCCACTGCCCCTGGCCATCTCGGGACTTTCCGGTGCGGTGTTCGCGGTCTTCGTCCTTGCCTTGATTTTTCTGCAATCGCCGCTCTTTGTCATCCTCGTCCCCATCGGTGCGCTGGGTGTGCTCATGGAAACGGGGCGTAGCGCCACTGAGCAATTCGGCCTGGCCCGGCTGCGTCCGGTCCGTTTGATGAGTTGGAGCCTGCTGGTCTTTGGCGCGGTCATGCTCGTCATCGAGCCACTTGCGGGGATCGTCGCCCTGCTCTTCGATGTGCTTCACCTGCCCAACCCGGAGCAGGAAACCGTGATCGCTTTCCGCCACTTCAACCGGGCCTCCCAGATTCTCGACTTCGCCTTCGAGGCCGTGCTCCTCTCGCCGATGATCGAGGAACTCTTTTTCCGCGGCTTCCTCCTCGGCTTTCTGAAAAGATATACCTCGACCTGGATGGCCCTCCTCCTCAGCTCGGGGGTCTTCGCCTTTGCGCACGCCAACCTCGGCGCCGCGCTGCCGCTCTGGTTTCTCGGCCTGGCGCTGGGCCTCGCCTACGAGCATACCGGTTCGCTTCTGCTCCCCATGGGCATCCACGCCTGCTGGAATTTCGTCACCGCCCTGAGCCTGCTGCTCGAAAAGGGGAATTGATCGTGACCGCACCAACCAAACCTCCCGCCGACTCCCTCGCTGCCGTAGGCGAGAAGGGTCTCCTGCGCCTGCTCACCGGTCGCTGGAAAAACGATCCAGCCCAGGTACCCGTCGGCGTCGGCGACGACTGCGCGGTGCTGCGCGGGCAGGGGAAGGAACACTTCCTCATCTTCAAGACGGATGCCGTCGTCGAAGGCGTCCACTTCACTCCGCAGGCCCCGCCCGCCCTCAGCGGACGCAAGGCGCTCGCCCGCGCTCTCAGCGATCTGGCCGCGATGGGCGCCCGTCCCCTCGCGGCGGTGATCACCCTCGGCGTTCCGGCGGATGCTTCGGTGCGGCGATTGCGCGCGATTTATCGTGGCTTGGAAACGCTTGCCAATAAATACCGCGTCCCTCTCGTCGGTGGCGAAACCACCCGCGCCGCCCAGCTTTTTCTCAACGTGGCCCTCCTCGGCGAATGCCGCGGTTATCGCCCCCTCTTGCGTTCCGGTGCGCGGGCCGGGGACTCGATTTTTGTCACGGGCCGTCTTGGGGCCACGCAAAAGCGCCATCATCTCATCTTCGAACCGCGTCTGGCTGAGGGCGAATGGCTGGCCCGGCGCAAGCTCGCCACGGCACTCATGGACTTAAGCGACGGCCTCGGCGCCGATCTCCCGCGCCTGGCGGAGGCGTCCCGGCTCGGCTTCCAAATCGAACCGAAAGCCATTCCCAGAAAGCGCGGCGCCACCGTCGAAGCCGCCTGCAACGACGGCGAGGACTACGAACTTCTCTTCACGGTTTCGCCCGCCCAAACAAAAACTCTAAAAAAGAAGTGGCCATTCGCCACGCCATTGCATTGTATTGGTGTCATGCGGCTTCGCGGTCGGGTATCGTCGAAGCCACCCTTTGCCCATGGCTTTGACCATTTTAAACAACGTTGAGGCCACTCAAGCCTTCGCCGAAACCTGGACCACCGATTTGACCGGAGGCGAAATCTTCGCCCTGCACGGCGTCCTCGGTTCCGGCAAGACACAACTCGTCAAAGGCCTCGTCCGGGGACTCGGCTATCGCGGCCCCGTCACCAGCCCCACCTTCACGCTCGTCCATGAATACCTCGGCGGGCGACTCCCCATCTACCATCTGGATCTATACCGCATCCAGGGCGAAAAGGAAGCCATCGAGATCGGAATCGAGGAATACATCCCGAGCGACGGCGTAACGGTCATCGAGTGGCCGGAACGGATCGCCGCCCTCCTCCCGCCCCAAACCATGCACTGGGAACTCGAAGTCGTCAGTCTTACCGAACGGGTGGTCCGGAGGAGGGAATAACCGATGCTCGACCTGGCTTTCGAAACCTCCTCCTCGACCGGCAGCATCGCGCTCGGCAACAACAAGGTCGTCGTCCAGTCGATCGAATTCGCCGGTCCGCAGCGCCACTCGGCCTCGCTCTTCCCCGCCCTTTCCCGACTCGGCATCCCGCGGCTCAAGCTCCGCCGCATCATCGTCGGCCTGGGGCCCGGCTCCTTCTCGGGCATCCGGGTCAGTCTCGCCGCCGCCCAGGGCATCGCGCTGGTCCAGGGCGTACCGGTCGTCGGAATTTGCAGCGCCTACTCTATTGCCCTGCAACGCAGCGAAGTGACCCGGCTCGGCGTTTTCGCCGACGCCAAACGGCGCGAAGCCTTCTGCACCGTCTTCGCCAACGGCAAGCTCGAGCGAGACACCTACCTCATCCCCATGGCGGAAATCGAGGAACATGCCGCCAAGTTCACCCTCGCCGTCAGCGCAGAACCCTTGCCGGGTATTCCCACGCGCATCTACCCCCGCGCCAAAGACCTCCTTGCCCTGCCCGACTCGCTCGCCGGATGGGTCACCCAGACCCCGCTCGAACCGATTTACCTGCGCGAGCCGGTCGCGGCCAAATAGGCTCCCTTTTCCGTCCTCTATGCAGAATATGCAGAACCGTCGTTGTTGGGTTGAAGTCGATGGCCGTGCCCTCCGACATAATTACAAGATTCTCCGTCGCCTTATTCCCCGCAACACCCGCGTCATGGCCGTGGTCAAGGCGAATGCCTACGGTCATGGCCTTGTCGCCACCGCGCGGGAATTTCAGACCATCGGCACCGACTGCCTCGGCGTCGCCAACACCGCCGAAGGCATCCTCCTGCGCGAAGCCGGCATCACCCTGCCCATCTTTCTCCTCAGCGCCACTCTGCCCGAAGAAATGGGCGATGCCGTCCGCCATGCGCTGACCCTCACGCTTTCCTCCTACCCCGAGGCCAGGACGCTCGATCGTATCGCCCGCCGACTCGGCGATCAGGCCCGCGCCCATTTTAAAGTCGATACCGGCATGGGGCGTCTCGGCTGCTGGCATCCTCACGCGCGTAAGGAACTCGCCCGCATCCGCTCCCTTCCCGGCGTGAGCGTCACAGGACTCTGCACCCATTTTGCTTCCGCCGACGACGATGCCGATTTTACCCAGGCGCAGTGGCAAGCCATCGCCCCGCTTTTTGCTGAAAACCCAACTATGGAACGCCACGCCGCGAATAGCCCCGCCGTCACCCGCCGCTACGGCTTCCACGCCGACCTCGTGCGGCTCGGCTTGGCGCTCTACGGCGTCGCGCCGAATCCCACCGATCGCGATCTCGGACTGCGTCCCGTCCTCACCTGGAAAAGCCGCGTCACCCTCATCCACGAAGTTGGCCGGGGCCGTACCGTGAGCTACGGCGCCACCTATCGCGTTCCCTCCACCCAGCGCCAGGCGGTGGTATCCATGGGCTACGGCGACGGCTATTTCCGCCTCCACTCCAATGCCAGCCACCTGCTCGTGCGCGGTCTCCGCTGCCCCATCCGCGGTCGCGTCACCATGGACCAGATCATCCTCGACGTGACCCGCGTGCCCGGCTGCCGCGTCGGCGATGAAGTCGTCGCGCTCGGCTCCCAAGGTGGCGAGGAAATCCAGGCCCGGGAGCTTGCCCTTCAGGCCCAAACCATCCCGTGGGAAATCCTGACCAACATCGGCGCGCGCGTCCCCCGGCTCTATCGGAACTTCAAGACCCACGCTGCGGTCTAAAATAGATCGCTCAGCGCTCCCACGATGTCCCCATCGAGCAACTTGGCCCACGCCCGGTTCCGTTGCGCTTGCGTGAATTGCGGATCGATTTGCATCGCCAGATCGTAGTCGGCCAGGGCGCCATCGAGGTCTCCCGTTGCTTCCAACGCCAGCCCCCGGTTGTTATAGGCGTGCTGGTCGTTCGGATCGAGCTGCAGCGCATGATCGTAGTCGGCCAGAGCGGCGGAAAGATCGTGCTTGCGGTACTCCGCCACCCCCCGGTTGTTGTAGGCTTGGGAGAAGGTTTCGTCGATTTTCAACGCTTGGTTGGCCTGGGCGATCGCCCCGTCCCAGTCCCCTTGTGCGACGCAGAGCGAGGCAAGATTATTGTAGACCTCCGCATTTTCGCTCTCGAGCTTGAGCGATTCCGTGTAATCGGCCAAAGCCCCGGCCAGATCGCCCCGTTCCTGCCGCACGATCCCGCGGTCGTTGTAGGCGTCGCCGCTTTTCGGATCGATCTGCAGCGCCTGATCGAAATCGCTCAGCGCACCGTCGAAATTTCCCAAGGCGCTTTCGATATTACCGCGATTATTCAAGGCATTCGCGTTTCCCGAATCGATGGTAATAGCCTGGTCGTAATCGGCCACGGCCTTATCCGCCTCGCCCTTGTGGTACCAGGCCAGGCCCCGCTCGTTGTACGCGGCGGAATTCTTCGGATCGAGCGAGAGGGCGCTATCGTAATCCGCAATCGCTCCGTCCCAGTCGTTCGTATCCGCCTTCAGTTCGGCCCGACTCACGAAGGCGTCGGTATATTCGGGATCGAGGGCGATCGCCTCGGTATCGTCGGCCATGGCACCGGCGGAATCGTCTTTGTCCGACCGGGCGATGGCGCGATTGTAATAGGCCTGACTGTCCTTCGGATCCAATTTGATCGCCGTGGCGTAATCCGCCAAGGCCAGATCGACCTCGCCCTTCTCCCGCTCCGCCACTCCCCGGTCGTTATAGGGCTGCGAAATCTCGGGATTCAGCCGGATCGCCTCCGTATAGTCCGCAATCGCCGGGTCCAGCTCTCCCTTCCGATAATACGCCCAGCCCCGGTTGTTGTAAGCGACGGAATCGTTCGGATTCAGCCGGATCGCGGCGTTATCGTCGGCAATCGCCCCGTCCGTGTCGTTGTTATCGTCCTTGGCCAGCGCCCGGTTCACGTAGGCGTCCTCGTAAGCCGGATTCAGCCGGATCGCCTCGTCGTAATCGGCGATCGCTTCGTCCAGCGTTCCCTTGTCGTACTTGGCCAGTCCCCGACCATAGTAAGCCTTGGCCAGTTCCGGATTGAGAATGATCGCCTGGTCGAAATCCGAAATGGCCGCATCCATGTCGCCCTTGGCGTATTTGTCGGAGCCGGATTGAAAATAATTCAATGCATCCTGACTCGGAGTCGTCCTCGTCGATGAAGGCGTAGCCAGTAGGACCGACCCACCGGCCAGCAAAAGCGCCAGCGCTGGAAAAGCGACTCGGCAAAAGAGCATGGCCAAAGGTTAGCGTTTTTTATGCCAGAGACAAGTTGCAATCTGCCGGCGTTTTTCGACAGTTTTATCTGTTCTTTAATCTCTCTGAGTAAATTCCCCGCCGCTTGCGGGCAGGCTGTAGCGACCGTCTCCGATCGCCGGCGTACCTGGGGGGGAGGGGCAGCCTCCGGCCTGACCCCTTCTCCGTCGGTAGCCATCGCACCTCAGTGGTAGCCGCCGCGATGGGACGAGCCCTCCCGAGCGGCGGTGCCTTCCTCAGAAGGTAGCCTTCGGCCTACTTACACACTCTAGAACGAAAATTACGCTAACGATAAGAAGCTGACTATCAAGCGTAACTCGCCGAAATTCGACCTAATTCCACACTACGCTTGAAGTCGCAATTCTGGTCGCAGTGGTCGCAAAAATGGTCGCATCAATTAATAGCCAGATGGGAAGTAAAACTTCGAGATAACCTTACCGTCTCGATCAAAGCCTACCGTCCACGTCTCACCCGAGAGTGATATGGGTCGGTCGTACCAAAACTCTTGGACACACTCCCCATCATTCAGACGACCGGAATCCTGACTGTCCCAGTTGATCCAACGAGGAGACTTGGATATGCGGGAGGGCGTACCAAGCATTTGTTTAATGACGGCTTCGGAATCCCCTTTCTGTATTAGTTTGTACTCGGCGCTGCGATAATTTCCGAGCCAAACTAAATACGTAATCCAGATAACGCCGAAAATAACAACCAGCAAGAACACGGGGCGCATTACACCTCTTAATCGCACAAACTAAACCTAAGTCTTCAGGGACTGGGTTTCGATCATAAAATAACGAGCGTTAACTCAGGGTATAGGAAAGACGAACACGCCACCCCGAATAAGTTCCGGTCGGGCATTAGGACGAGGCAGTCATTCTCAATTGTTCGTCGCCATTCGTCATCGTTACATGGCGTGATCCGTGCGCGTTTTGCTTCCCAACCGCCCCCGGCGGTTGCCTTTATGGGGCGGTTTGGCTTCGAAGCGCTGGGTTGTTTTGCCGTGCGGTTCTAGGCCGCGTTCGTGAATTGCACCACAGGCGCGGTAAAGCATCTCAGCCCCAACGGGGCGATCCAAGGTAGCCCAGGGCAACGCCCTGGGTTACTGAACGAGAAGATCGTCGAGCCCTGAAAGGGCGGCCTAAAGGGCGCGCGTAGAAAAGACCTAATCCCAAACATAGCGTTCATCATAATCGATCCCGTGCCGGTCCAGAAACGACCTGTCTTCTTCCTGGAAGGACCTCTTGCGGTGATGTTCCGCCTGATTGGCAATGTAGGCGCGAACCTCCGCGACATT
>CAJCII010000140.1 GCA_903970335.1 Bacteroidota bacterium
CATCCGAGAAATGGGCGCAGACACGCGACGATCACGTTTTCACCTCTACGAAAAAAACCTACGACGGTCGCCGCGACCACACCCACCAAAGCAGCAACCCAACGACCCCCGCCCCACCCAGCGCGAGATAAAGGCCATACCCATAAATAAACGTGGCCACGGCCAGCCCCGACGAAAGGCCGCTCGCATCGTCCACGTTTGACTGCGCCGTCGCCACCCTCGCCGTTGCCGCCACCGGCGGCGGAGCCGCTGGCGGGGCCATTCCCGCCGGGTTATTGCGAATGATCTGCAGCGCCGAATTCAGCGCGGCGTCTCGTTCCGCTCTCATCTGCGTCGCCGCCACGCGCCCCAGGATTTGCGTCACCTCCGGATTGGTAAAAACCACCTTGGGGATCAACCAATTCCCTCCATTCGGCAGCGGCCCGTCGTCTTGGATATGAAATTGCGCATGCACCATGTCCGGAACCGGGGCCATGTTTCTCCCGTCGAAGAAAATGATCACCGTGTTGTCGCGCAACGTCGCCAGCGTCATCTGTTCCAAATCCGCGTTGCTCCCCTGTACAGGACTCCCGATGTTCAGGTCCTCCGGAATTCCCCCCACCCAGGCCAGCGGGAGATTTCTCTGCCGGGCCTCCGCCTGCGCCTGATCGTGCTCCGATATGTCGTAATAAGCCGGGAATCCCTGCGCTAAAGTTCCTAAAAAAAGAACCGATAAAAAGGGCACGAGTCGCAAGCTCACCACCCGAGATTGCCCAAAAAGGCGATGTCGGTCACGCCGAAAGGAATTTCGCCTCCTCACGGGCAGCAAAACCCTCGGATTCCCCGACTTTTTCACCCCTTTTCCCCGCTTTTCTCTCCAACCCGCTTCGAGCCCCAAAAGTCAACAAGCGAACCTCTTCGCCATCAGGCACACCCACTAAATGCCCAGTCTGACCTAAACCTGCAGCACATATAGGCCATTTTCGCCGCCTCCGTCATCCCCTCCTAATCCGTGATCGCCGGAGCTTCCTTCCCCGGCATCACTGCCGGAACCGGCGGCCCCGGCGGATTCGTCTTGATCCCGCTGATCTTCAGCGCATAGGCGAACTTCCCCGGCTGCGTCCCCGGCAACTCCACCTTCAGCCCCTGCTCGTCTTGCGAGAACGTCAGGTTGTCCGGCCCCCCCAGCAGCCCCACCGCCGTCACCTTGTCCGGCACCTTGCTCGTTCCCAGCGCCGGAATCGTCACCGATCCGCCCGTCGGCCATTTCGGACCGATCGCGTAAAGTGTGTCCCCCTTCACCGTGAACCGGATGTCCCCATCCGCGTATTGCGTCCACGCATGGGTCCCGTAAATCGCCTCCCCGTTCGTCTTCAGCCACTCGCCCACTCCCAGCAACGCGCTCTGCTGCGCCTCGGTGATCGTCCCGTCGCCCGTCGGCGAGAGATTCAGCAGCAGGTTCCCTCCCTTGCTCACGATCTCGCACAACTCGCTCACCACCGCCTGCGCCCCGCGAAACTTCTCGGTTTTCGTGTAACCCCACGTGCTGCCGAGCGTATCCTCCACGTCCCATGCCCCTGGCAAAATGAAATCCTTTGGCCCCCGCCCCGGCTTCTCGAAATCCAGCACGCTCCCCGCCAGGTACGCCGTCGACTTCGTATCGATCGTCACGTCCTTCCCCCATTTCTTCGCCTGATTATAGTAGTACGCCGCCACCTTCAGCTTCAGCGGATCGTACTCCCGCCGGTTCACCCCGTTGTCGAACCAAAGGATATCCACCTGGTACTTGTCGATCAGCTCTATGTTCTTCGCCACCCAGTCCTCCAGGAATTTCTGCAACGTCGCGTCCGTGTGGTCCGTCCAGTAAAAATCCTGCGTCGCCGGATCGTCCAGGTCCGTCTTCAAGGTCGGTTTCACCCCCGCCTTCGGGTTGATGAACGTGTAGTGCTCGATGCTGTGGTTGCACACCCCGAATTTCATCCCCTGCTTGCGCACCGCCGCCGCCAACTCCCCGATGATGTCCTGCTTCGGCCCCATCTTCGCCGCATTCCAGCGGTTGATGTCGCTGTCCCACATCGAAAACCCATCGTGATGCTCGCACGTCGGCATCACATACATTGCCCCGGCATTCTTGCACAACGTCGCCCAGTCGTCCGCGTTGAACTTCTCCCCCGTAAACATCGGAATGAAGTCCTTGTACCCGAACTTGTCCTGAGGACCGAAATTCTGCGCGTGCCAGTCCGCAAACACGCCGTACATGTATTTCTCGTACCACTCGTTGTGATAGGCCGGAACGGAATAAAGGCCCCAGTGCATCGTAATCCCGAACTTCGCGTCGATGAACCACTGCGGCACCGTGTAATTCTGCTTGATCGAGTCCCACGTCGGTTGAAACGGCCCGTCCGAGGTCGGCGTCTGCGCCGCCGCCGCCGCATTCACGATCTCCGGCGTCGTCGGCGGACCGTCCTGCCCCTCGACTCTTTCGGTCAACAACGCCACCATACCCAGACCGAACAAAACGAAAAGAAAATGCTTCATAGAGGATAGTTTCGGCCAGGTCCCGTTCGACCCCAACCAATCGAAATAACAATCCTTCTTCCTGCCATAAGTTTCAAGGATTCATCTCAAGCCGGCCATGGGGCATCGGTCTATGCTCGCCGAACCGAGTGTAGCGAACCAACCCATCCTAAAATCAAAATCTGTCGTCCCGAGACATCGAAGCGCCGGGGCTTTTTATATTGATCATGAACGCTTTAATAAAGGCGTCATGACGAGCGACGATCTTTTTACGGAGGGCGCGGCTCCGTCCGCGCCGTGCCTTCCTCGGTAGGTAGGTAGCCGTTGACCTCCGGGCAACGGACCCCGAGCGCAGCGAGCCACCAGATACTCAAAACAATCATCCGTCATCCTTGCGCCTCGAAGGATCAGCCCCCAGCGGATGTTCGCAACTCTCAGGGGAGCTGATCTTTCGACTCCGCTGCGCTCCGATCGAGATGACTGATCGTTTAGTCTAAAATTGGACTGGAAATGGTATAAGGTCTCCCGTTCCAAGCCTCTCCAGTCGAACCTCTTGGCGGGCGTGTCCGCCGTCCGCGCCACCTTGTCCAGAATTCCCGTCTGATTCTGTACATACGTATATGACCTGATAGGGCAACACCCCATAGCGATTAATATCTAATGAGATTATCATCATATATCATACAATGAAAACAACATTAACTAAAAACATCGCAATAACAGCACTTGTTATCTTGACCGGGCTAGCAACCATCAGCCCTCTCTCGGCTAATTCCATTAATGGTTCCACGCCAGGCTCTTCCACCACACGGGTGCGGGTTGCCCACCATTATGAGTACCGGAATGGGGCCTACGTCTGGATTCCCACTTACTACGGCCAGGCCTTAAATTCCAAGGATCCCTTTGCCAGACCGTATTGGATTGCGCCGGGATACGTCAGCCATATGTCCGGGTCCTATCAAGGCCACTGGTCCTCGGAAACGCCCGTCCTTCAACACTAGTAACCTTACTCTGGATTAACCGTCGCTCTCTGGCGACGGTTAGTTCCCGTTCTCAAACCTACCGCCCTCCGCAGAAGTTCCGCCAAAAAACGGCCCGCCCTACAGCAATTCCTTCAACGCCTCCGGCTCGGCCTGCGTCGCCAGCAGATAGCTCGTGTCTCCCTCCGACCACGCCGCCGTCGTCCACGCCCCCATCTTCGCAAATTGCGGCGAACTCCCCGGCGGATCCGACAAATCCTCCCGCTTCACCACGAACAGATGCGCCTCCTTGCCGTTGGGCAACGTAAAACAAATCAGCGACACCGTGTGCCCCTGCACCGAATAAACCTGGCACCCCAGGCTCGGCAACGGCGTCACCGCCGACGGTAGTCTCGCCACCGGCGAATTCCGCTCCTTCAGCCACGCCAGCACTTCCCGATGGTCTGGTGAGGCCATCCCCAGCGTGGGCCCCTCGGTTCCCAAAAACGGCAGCACCGCCCGGTCGTAATCCGCGCTCGCCATCGCACCTCCATGCCCCTGCCGCCACGGTGCCAAGGTCCCCACCGCCACCAGGAGCGCCGCCACCACCGCCGCCAGCGACAGCAGTTGCGGCATGGAATAACGTCTCCGCATCGGCACCACCTTGCGCCCCGCCAGGATTCTCGACCGCAGGTCCGCCGGCACGGGAATCTCCCGCAGCTTCGCCGCCACCTTCTCGTCGAAGGCCTTCTCCTTATCCACGGCTACCTCCTTCCGGCTGCCGCATCGGCACGATCTTCCGCTCCGCCTCCGCCCGCTTTTGCAACAGCGCCTGCTGCAGCTTCCCTTTGCCGCGGGACAGCCGCGACATCACCGTCCCGATCGGTATCCCCAGCATCTCCGCGATCTCCTCGTAGGAATGCTCCTGCAAATAAAACAGCGCCAGCGGCGCGCGAAACGTCTCGTCCAGCGCCTGCAGCGCCTCCATCACCTGGCCCGATTCCAGGCAGTCCACCGTCTCCGGCTCCACGCTCGGCAACTCGTTCTCCAGCTCGGAAATATCCTCCTTCGGCCACTTCGTCTCCCGCCGCCGGTTCGAGACAAACTCCCGGTACAGCGTCGTAAACAGCCACGACTTCACCTTCGTCTCGTCCCGCAACAGGTGCCCCTTCTCCGCCCACACCGCAAACGTCTCCTGCGTCAGGTCGCACGCGTCCGCCTCGTTCCGGGACAACGTCAATGCAAAGCGATAGAGCATGGGATAAAAGCGGTCGACGATTTCTTCGAAGTTCAAAGAGTGCATGGGATCGGTCCGCTGCCGGCGAACCTGCTCGACCGGCGCGCGCATCTTAATCACAACGCTTCCGCCCTGTCGACTCCCGCGCGCTCTTCTTTCTTACTCTATGCGACGAACCGTCCCACCCCTTTATTCCCGCAATTTCACACTTGTCATCCCAAGCTCCATGGGAGGGTCAGCGTCCGGCCTGACTCATTTTTCGAGGTAGCCGTCGCACTCCGTGCGACGGTCCTACCGATTCCCGTGCTCGGAGAGCGCGGGCTACGACTAAAACCGAAGCAAGCTCCGTGGAAATCAATCCAAAAGATTAAATAAAAGGCGACAACGGCAGAAACGTCGCCAG
>CAJCII010000141.1 GCA_903970335.1 Bacteroidota bacterium
CCCGGAAGTGAAGGGCAAGCTCACCGGAATGTCGTTCCGCGTCCCCACGCCGACCGTGTCCGTGGTCGACCTGACCGTGCGCACGACCAAGGAGACCAGCTACAAGGACATCTGCGCAGCGATGAAGAAGGCGAGCGAAACCTACCTCAAGGGCATCCTGGCCTACACGACGGACGAGGTCGCCTCGACCGACTTCATCCACGACACGCACTCGAGCATCTTCGACGCCAGCTCCGGCATCGAGCTCAACAGCAAGTTCTTCAAGCTCGTGAGCTGGTACGACAACGAGTGGGGCTACAGCAACCGCTGCGTCGATCTGCTCAAGTCGATCATCAAGTAAGTATCTGGGGGTGCGCGGCTTATTTGCCGCGTACCACCCCATACCACCGCATAACGGAACATCCCCACACCCCCCCCCGTGACCCCGACGCTCACCTGCACCCGCCACCAGTGGACTGCCCCTGACGGCGAGACCCTCCCCTACTCCTTCTGGGACGCGGGCCTCATGCCCGGCCTCCTCCCCGACCAGCACCCCCGCGCCGTCGTCGTCGCCATCCACGGTCTCAGCGGCGCCGCCCTCGACTTCGATCCCCTCGGCACCCACCTCGCCCGCCACCGGGTCGTCACCTTCGCCCCCGAACTCCGCGGCCAGGGCAACGACCCCCGCCCCGAGCGCCGCGGCGACCTCGCCCGCCTCGAGGACTGGTTCGCCGACCTCCGCGCCTTCCTCGCCCTCGTCCGCTCCCGCTACCCCGACGAGCCGCTCTACCTGTACGGCGAGAGCATGGGCGCGGCCCTCCTCACCCGCTTCCTCGCCCAGGCGTCCGGGCGCGATCTCCCCGACGGCCTCATCCTCGCCTCGCCCGTTGTCGTTGTCCCCGGCAAGCCAGGCTGGTGGCAACGCACTTTCTTCCGGTTCCTCCTCTGGGCGCGCCCCACCCATCGCATCGACGTCCGCAAGTTCACCCAGCGCGACCGGGACGACGATCCCTCGAAGTGGGTCACCCGCGATGAAGCCCACCGCACCTGGTTCGCCTCCGCGCCGCACAAGCTCGACTCCTACACCGTCCGTTTCTTCCAGTGCCTCTTCGACCTCATCGGCGGTTGCCTCGACGCTGCGCCGCAAGTGAAGGTTCCCGTGCTGATCGTCTACGCCGCCAATGACGTCTTCATTCCCCCGGCGCGGGTCGAGGAGTTTTTCGGCCGCCTTGGCAGCCACGAAAAGGAGTTCCACTTTTTCCCCGACTCGTACCATCTCCTCCTCCACGACCACGATCGGGCACAAGTCCTGGAGCGGATCGAGGAGTGGCTTTTGCGCCGGATCGCGCAGACGACCCGGCCTCGAACGACCGAGGAACGCCTCGCGCTTTAAGCCGCTTCGAAGGGCGCAGTTATTGGGCACCAATCAAGGCGTCGCCCGGATTGCAGGTGAAGGGCGGATATTCCCCTTCGCGCTTGACGTTCGGATCGGGATGAAGCTGAAGCAGTGGGAGAACATAATTGCCCTGGGAATCTTTCGTGGTGTACTCCTTGTCGGCTTCCAATAAGAAGAGGAAGTAGCCAATACGTCCTATTCCTCCCGCCGGGTAGGCATCGCTAATGAGCACATCCATGGTCAAATCTTGACCCGCGTCGATATGGAATTTGTCGCCCACGTTGGCGTTGCCGTAAGTTGTCGAATCGCGGTTTTCTCTATCATTCAACCACGGGCCGTGGGGGTAGGTCTTGTCGCGCACAAAGTCGGTGATAGGAGGAAACCAACCGGAATCGAGAACGATGGTGCCATTGACCCGTACTACGAGAAAATCATCCCCAAAGCCAGCGAGGCAGAAGTCGCCGGTCCGCGTCGGCTTAATGGTCACGTGATAAACAATCGCCCAAAATCCGGGCTGGCTTACTTTTTGGAGACCGAATGCGGCCGGTCCTGCTGTCGAGTACTGGAAAGGGATCATGAATTCGTTGGTGAAAAGGGGTTTGCGGCTGCTCAAGTAGTTTCTCTTGAACTCGGCTTCACTCCAGCCGTGAGCGAAAAACTCCTTGAGCAAGGCTTGCTCTTTGTCCGCGGTCATTTTGGTCGAGACATGATCGGGACTCTGTTTCAAATCATAAAAAATCCCGGTAAAGGCGACCTGATCCGAGGCACCGGAGCCGAATGGGTTGCCTGCTCCCAAGCCGCTTCCATCGGAGCCGTTCTGACCGAGCGAATTGCCGCTGGCTTCGGTAAAGGAATCGGGCAGAGTGGGCACGTTGACCTTGGTCGTTTCCACGTTGAAATTGCTCGGAGCAATGCTATGTACGATTGAGACTGGATTGGACGGAGGAGTGACCTGGATTTGCGGTTCGGTGGGGTTTTGCGAGCCGCCGCCGGAGTTGGCGGGGGGCTGGGGCGGTGGCGGCGGCGGTGGTTTGATGGCGACGGGAGCAAAAATCGCGTCGGGCGGTTCGGCAGGCGGGGCGAAGATGATCCAAGTAGCCACTAGGAGAAAAAGGACGACATGAAGGAAGATGGCTCCAAGGAGGAAGCCGTAACTCCTCAGTCGCTCCCTCGTTTTCTCGGGGGCGGCTGACGGTTGGGTGACCGGTACCTTGGGATTGGCAGTCATCTCAGTTCGATACACGATAGCTTATGTCGCCCCGATCACGCAAACCACAATTGGTCTGTATCGTCATTTAGGAGAAGGAGCGACGCCGTTTGCTGGAGGCCGGTGTCTAGTTGCCGACCAGGGCATCCTCGGGTTTGCAGGTAAAGGGGGGGCATTCGCCGGTGCGTTTGGCGGTCGGGTCGGCGTGAAGTTGGAGCGCA
>CAJCII010000142.1 GCA_903970335.1 Bacteroidota bacterium
CCCCGCCTTCATCATCGCCACCGAGTCCGGCATGTTGCACCGCCTCCGCCGCGAAATGCCCGACAAGCAATTCATCCCCGGCCCCACCGACACCTGCGCCTGCGCCGATTGCCGCTTCATGAAAATGAACACGCTGGAAAAAGTCTACGACGCCCTCCTCCACGAAACGCCCGAACTGGTCATGCCCGCCGACTTGCGCGAGCAGGCCCTCATCCCCCTCCAACGGATGCTCGATTGGAGCAGGAATTAGGATTCGTGTTTGGCCTAAATGTGCTGCAGATTTAGGTCAGACTGGGCATTTAGTGGAAGGCGTTTGGTGGCAAGAGGTTGGGGTGTTGACTTTTGGAGACGGAGAGGCTTTGTGACGGAATTACCGAATTGGGGCTGAGATTAACGGGATTCCGAGGAGATTTTTGAGGAAGAACGGGGGGCGGGAGCGCCCGCCAGCGCTACCTCCATTACCAAAGTATGCTGAAGCAATGGGTCGCCGAGCGTCTGGAGAAGGAGCTCGACGAGTCGCGTACATACAGAGTAAAACATTTTTCCTGAAAACCCTCGCCTACAAGTCGCAAGTAAGCTATTTTACATTTAGGCTAAAAAATAACCTGTGACTTGCTTATCCATGAAAACACCACTCCGTTACGCACCCTCCCGCCGCTCCGGTTTTACCCTCGTTGAGTTGCTCGTTGTTATTGGCATTATTGCCATCCTGGCCGCCGTCCTGGCTGTCTCCGCAGGTAGCGTCATTAAAACAGCCCAGCGTCAAAGGGCCCTGACCATCGCCACCCAGATTCAGCAGGCCTGCCTCTCCTATGATACCGAATATGGGATTTATCCCGTTCCGACGGGTACAACCGGTGATTACACGATTCTCGATGGCGATCAAACCGACTGGGCGAATTTGATCATTGCTCTCTCCGGCAATGTGAATCCTTCCAACGGTGCGGCTGTGACCAACAACGCGATTGCCAACGCCCGTGCCATCCAGTGGCTCAACTTGAAAAATGCCGATGTCACCACACAGGGTGCGCCCAAGAATCCAGTGAATGATGGCACCGATTCTCTTTATTTTAACATCGCCTTCGATTCGGACTACGATGGCATTATTGGAGCGGGAAACAGTACTGCCTCCTTGCCCAATTTTGCTGCGGGCACCAGTTCAGCCCTCTCTCAAAGCGGTGGATCGACGACCCAGGGCGTGGCTGTCTGGGCAAATTGTACAGGATATAAAACGGGTTCGACCAACGCTCTCAATGCCAGTTTCTGGGTCCATACTTACTAATTTTCGATGCAAAAGTTTTCCACTCTACGGATAAATAAGCTCGGGCACCGGTCGGGGTTTTCCCTCATTGAACTTCTGGTGGTTATCGCCATTATCGCGATCCTCGCGTCCATCGTCCTGGCTGCCGCAGCCGGTCTCAATAACATGGCGGCCCGCAAACGCGCCATGGCCGAAATCACCGGCATGAGTAACGGCCTCGAAGCCTATAAACGGGACAATGGCACCTATCCGCCGGACAGTACCCTGGCCAGTCCCGGTCCTCCGTCCGGCATCTATGACCAATCGCCGATCGATGGCAAGTATCAGACTTCTTCCCAGACGCTCTTCAACGCCCTGAACGGCGGCCCGACATTTGAGCTGTCGGCGGGCACTGCCCCAGCCGCTGGCACCGCTGTCTATTACCCCTTCAAAAAAAGCCAGGTCGGCAACCTCACCGGTACCTCCTACGTGCAAGATCCATGGGGTTATCCTTATGGCTACTGCACGGGCAATCCCAGCACACCGCCCCTAGCCACGGATCAGGCGCCGAATCGCGGCGCGGGCATGTTCGACCTCTGGTCCACTGGTGGCACGACGGGAGCCGCCGCCTCCCGTGGCACCGCCGCCAGCACCCCCAACGAGTGGGTCGTCAATTGGTAGTTCGGTAGTCGTTGCACAATTGGAGGGTGCGGCTCCGTCCGTCCCACGCCATCCCTTTTCTCGTTCCCAAACTCCATTTGGGAACGCCCTTTTCAGCGCAACTCCATTGCCGTCCCCCCGGCCTTGTGCCCAAGTTGTACGTGGCCACTCCGCCGCCGTCCGCAGGACTTGTCGGAGAAGCTCTCCTTCTTCAGCATCATGTCATCCCGGGCTTGTCGAAGGATTGGTTCCCGTTCGTGAGCCATCTTCCTCTTCGGCCCTCTGCAAGTCCTCCGTGCGAAACTGTTCCCTGCCTCCCCTTCACGACCTTGCCCTCGAAAAAACTCCCCTGCCTTCTTCATGTCCTTCCTGCTTTCATGTCTTCCTGTTAAAAACTTCGCCACACGGACCGAATCCATCACCCCCTCGTTAATTCCGTCCAAAAATTCCGTTAATTCCGTCTAAAAAAATACTCGAAACCCATGCCCCGCCTTGCCCGCGTCGTCCCCGAAGTCTCGCTCGACCGCGCCTTCGACTACGCCATCCCCGACTCCTTGCAGGACCAGGTTACCCTCGGCGCCAAGGTTCGCATTCCTTTCGGTTCCCGCCAGATCGTCGGCTATGTCGTCGAACTCCTGGAAGCAACCGACGTCTCCCCGCGCGCGCTCAAGTCCATTCTCGAAGTCCTCGGCCCCCGGGCTTTTCTCCCGGCCATCCTCATTGAACTGGCCCAGTGGATGGCCCTCTACTACTGCGCCCCGCTCACCGTCGCCCTCATGAGCGTGCTGCCCAAGGCCGTCCGTCATGCCGATGCCTCCTTCAAGCAACGCCTCTGGGTCGAGGCCCTCACGTCCACCCTCCCGGAAGAAACCGCCCTCGCGCTGAAACGGGCCCGCTCGCAACTGACCGCCTGGGTCTACCTCCAAAAGAACGGCCCCGGCTGGCTGGCGGAACTCACCCAGGCCTCGGGCTGCGGCGCGGCGGCCTGGCGCGGTCTCGCCGAACGCAACCTCATCGCCATCGCCCCCCGCACCCAGGACCGCGATCCCTACCTCCACGCCCCCGTCGCGGAATCGACGCCCCACCCGCTCAACCCGGAGCAGCAGGCCGCGCTTGCCGTCGTCCGCGAAGAAATCTCCGCCGCAAAACCCCGTGTCGTCCTCCTGCACGGCGTCACCGGCAGCGGCAAGACCGAGGTCTACCTGCAAGCCATCGCCCACGTCCTTTCGCTGGGCAAAAGCGCCCTCGTCCTCGTGCCGGAGATCGCCCTCACGCCGCAAACGGTCGAGCACTTTCGCGCCCGCTTCGTCGGACAAAAAGTCGGCGTCGCCGTCCTCCACAGCCACCTCTCCACCGGCGAGCGCCACGACCAATGGCAACACATCCGCGCCGGTCGCGCCCGCATTGTCATCGGCGCCCGCTCCGCCGTCTTCGCCCCGCTGGAAGACCTCGGCCTCATCGTCGTCGACGAGGAACACGAGCACTCCTACAAGCAGGAGGAATCGCCCCACTACCACGCCCGCGATGTCGCCGTCATGCGCGGTCATCTCGAGCGCGTTGCCGTCCTGCTTGGCTCCGCCACTCCCTCACTCGAATCGCATCATCATGCCGCCGAGGGCAAGTACCGCCTGGTCGAACTCCTCCAGCGCGTCGAGGATATCCAGATGCCTGTCATCCACATCCTCGATCTGCGCACGACCAAAAAAGGCGAGCCGCCCGTCCTCGTCGCGCCGCGCCTCGTCGAAGCCATCCGGGCCCGCCTCGACCGGCACGAGCAATCGATCCTCTTCCTCAACCGCCGGGGCTACTCCTCGTTCCTCCAGTGCCCCCAATGCGGTCATTCCGAGATGTGCCCGAATTGCAGCGTCTCGCTCACTTTTCATCGCGGTGCGGACCGGCTCCGCTGTCATCTCTGCGATTTCTCCGGCCCCGTTCCCCCGGCCTGTCCCCAATGCGGCCACGCCCCCTACAAGTATTCCCGCAGCGGCACGGAAAAAGTCGAGGACGCCCTCAAATCGGCCTTCCCCACGGCGCGCATCGCTCGGATGGACTCCGACAACATGCGCGGCAAGGACGCTTATGCGAAAACGCTCGGCGACTTTGCCGACGGAAAAATCGATCTCCTCGTCGGCACGCAAATGATCGCGAAGGGCCTCCACTTCCCGCGCGTCACCTGCGTTGGCGTGATCAATGCCGACCTCGCCCTGCAAATCCCCGACTTCCGCGCCAGCGAGCGGGTCTTCCAGTTGCTCATGCAGGTCGCGGGACGCAGCGGGCGCGGGCAGGTGAGGGGAGAGGTCTTCGTCCAGACCCGCGTCCCGTTTCACCCCGCCATTCAGTTCGCCCGCCATCACGACTACGCCGGGTTTGCCCAGCAGGAACTGGAATGCCGACGCAGTCTCCATTTTCCCCCCTATGAGCGGTGCCTCCTCGTGAGCGCGCGGGGACGGAGCGAAGAGAAAACGCTTTTCGTCCTCGAACAACTCACGAAGGAAATCGCCCGGCTCGATCTCCCGGAAACCGAACTGATGGATACCGCGCCCGCGCCCATCGCCCGGATCGAGGAGCGCTACCGCTTCCAGGTCCTGCTCCGCACCCGGCGCATCATGGCCGTCGTCCCGCGCCTCCGCCCCCTCTTCCTCGACCGCAACTGGCCCGACGACATCCGCATCGTGCTCGACGTCGATCCTGTCGATCTCCTCTAACATCTATCCCCATGGCGGGTCAGCGGGATTCGAGAACGAAGATGAGGCGACCGCGGTCGAGGTCGGGGCCGCTGATGAAGAGGGGGCGGTCGGGTTGGGGCTGGAAGCGCCCGTTGGCGACGCTGAAGCCGTCCTTGAAGATTTCGTATTCGACGAGGCGGGGCTGATCGGGCAGGTGGCGGAGGGGCTGGAGACGGATGAAGAAGTCGCGGCGCGGGACGGCCCATTGGTCCCATTCGTGGCCGAGCTCGATTTCCTCCGCCTTGACGAACTGATAGTAGTCGAAGCCGAAGACGAGGTGGAGGCGGCGGGCGAGTTTCTCGGGGGCGAGGACGGCGCCGGGGGGAGGGGGGGTGTTTTTGGCGAGGTAAAGGCCGACCCAGACTTTTTCCCCGGCGAGGGCCGGGCACACGCCGAGGGCGAGGAAGGCGACGATCCGGACGAGAAGGGCCGGTCTCACAGGCTGTCCGGTTTGCCGGACGAGCGGGAATTTTTCGAGGTGGCGCGGGGAACGGGCGTGGTTGGGTCGAGGTAGGTCGGTTGGTCGGAAGCGGGAGGGAGACCGTTCAGCCAGACGACCTGGGCCTGGGCGGAGTGGGAGTAGAAGCTGGTGGCGTAGATGCCGGGGGTTTCGCTGTTGGCGGAGGCAAAGGAGACGGGCAGGAGGTTGGAGAAGGCGGAATCGCCGAGCAGGGCTGCGGCGAAGAGTGCCGTGGCGCCGAGCAAGGCCCCGCGCCAGGTGGGGTAAACGAGCCAGCGACAGGGGGAGGGAGCGCGGGTGTGGTCGCGGAGACGTTCGCAGAGGAGATTCCAGGCACGGGCTTCCTGGCCGGGGAGAATCGGGCAGGTATCGACCAGGAATTTTTTTAGTTCGCTATCGTGCATGGACGTGGTGAGATGTGCTCTCGTGGGAGCCTCTCCTTCCTATGACGACAGGGCAAGCGAAACCTTTCAGGTTTTCTTTCTTTTTCTTCTTTTTCTTTTTTGGGAGAGAGGGCGAGAAAATTCAAGTCGGAGTAAGTCGATTTAAGAGAACTTGAAAGCCGGATCGAACGTGGAACCTCGTAGCCGCGTCTTCAACCGACTCGATCCTTTGGCGCAGGGTAGGGCGGGAGGCAAGATCGTGACGGAGCAAAGCTGAGACGAATTCCTTTTCCTGAGTCACTTCGGCGGCGGCCCGAAGGACATGCTCAACTTCGGAAAGCTTCATATTTCCGGAAAACCACCAGGCGCTCCTCTTCGGTGAGCAGGCCGACGAAGGGGGTGGACTGGCGCAGGCGACAAGCTTCCTCGTTAGCGGAGGAAATGAAATCGAGCACCCGATCAAGCGGCTCTTTCTCCAGCAGATGCTGCCATTCGACGAGTGAACTGTGGCCCCGCTCGGTTGCGTCCATGGATTGCAGCCAGCACTCGAGCGTTTCCCGCACCCGACCGAGCAACGCCGGATTTCGGCGAATCCGATCCGCGATGATTTGGTGCAAGTCGCGACTGCGAGCGTCGATCATCGTATGCCAGTTGGGTTGGAGGCTGGTTTCCACGATAAGTCCAGGGTAGCGTATCGTTTGAGACAGACCAAGTTTCTTCGGTTACCGACCGAGGCCGTGCGAAAGAGCATGGGTGGGAACGACGACGTGGAAGGTGCCGGACTTGGCGACTCTCTTGAAGGCCCACGATATCGAGACGATTTCCTATCACCATATCAAGGAGGTCATCCCGAGCCGAAGCAGTAAAAATCGCCATTTTTCCTTTTCCCGGCGCATCCGGGGGTTAGCGTTGCTTCGGTCCGGTCGATCGACAAAACCGAAGCTGGCCTTTGGGCGGAACTTATTTTTAACCGCAGGGAATTTCCATGAAAACCCATGATCCCATCTCCCGAATTATTTCATGCGCCGTTCTGCTCTGGCTTTTCACGCCGGCGGGCAACAGCCTCCCGGCGGCGGATACGCGTCAGATTCCCGATCCGCTGAAGACGTGGGAGGACTGGGCGACGTGGGCCGAGCAGGACCGGGTCGCGCCGACGCCCTACCAGGATTCTGCGACGCATCTGACGGTCTGGCCGTGCGCGCTGAACCTGAGCGTGGAGCCGACCGCCGGGCAGTTCGATCTCGCGTTGACCGTTTACCACGATGCCTGGGTGGTCCTCCCCGGCAGCGCGGAGGTCTGGCCCTTTGCGGTCAAGGCCAACGGCGATCCCGTGCCGGTGGTCGAGCACGACGGCAAGCCCTCGGTGCGTCTGCTCACCGGAGTCTATCATCTCACCGGCACGTATCAGTGGGACGAGATGCCGCAACGGATCGTCATCCCTCAGGAGATCGGCATCCTGACCTTGAGCGTCGAGGGTAAAGTCGTCGATAACGCGACGTGGGACGCGGATGGCTTTCTCTGGCTCAAGCGGGACCGCGCGCAGGCGACGGACAAGGACTTTCTGGGCATCAAGATGTATCGGATGATCGAGGACGGCATCCCGATGTGGCTGCACAGCCAGATGGAGATCAGCGTCTCGGGCAAGAGCCGCGAGGAGGACCTGCGCACCATCCTGCCGGAGGGCTGGCAACTGGCCGCGGTCGATAGCCCGATCCCAGTGGCGATCGACGAGAAGGGGCACATGAAGGCCCAGGTCCGCGCCGGGAAATGGGTGATTTCTTTCGACGCGTTTCACCTCACCTCCGTCGACGCGTTCGGCTATGCCGCCGGGGCCGCGCCGCTGCTGAAGGACGAATTGATTGCGTTCCAGGCTGCGCCCGATTTCCGGCTGGTGCAGGTGGAGGACATCCCGTCGATCGACGTTTCCCAGACGACGTTTCCCGACGCCTGGCGTAATCTGCCGGTCTATCATTGGGAAACGGCGGCCCCGTTTCATCTCGTGGAGCGGATGCGTGGCATGGGCCTGCAAAAGCCGGCGGGGCTGACGATTTCCCGTCAACTCTGGCTCGACGAAAGCGGGCGCGGCATGGTCTTCCGCGACTCGATCGTCGGTTCCATGCAGCGGATCTGGCGGCTCGATGTGGCCGAAGACCAGGACCTCGGTTCCGTCCGCAGCGATGGAGTGGGGCAGTTGATCACGCGCAATCCGGGCAATGGCGCGTCGGGGGTGGAGATTCGCTCGCGCAATCTGAGCCTCGATGCGACCGGACGGATGAACCGGACCGGCGACTTTTCCGCGACCGGCTGGCGCACCGATGCCGATGCCCTGACCGTCACGCTCAACCTGCCTCCCGGCTGGCGGCTCTTCGCGCTCTTCGGCGCGGACTGGGTGCACGGAGATTGGCTGACGGCGTGGTCGTTGCTGGACCTGTTTTTGCTGCTGGTTTTTTCGTTGGCGGTCTATCGCCTGGCGGGCGTCGGTGCGGGGGTGCTCGCCTTTGTCGCCTTCGGTCTCGCCTACCAGGAGCCGGGTGCGCCCCGCCTGCTCTGGATTTTGCTGCTGATTCCGTTGGGACTGCTCAAGGTCGCTCGCTCGCCCCAGGCCCGCGCGTGGCTGATCGGGCTCAAGTATTGCCTGCTTGCGATTCTGCTGCTCAATCTCATTCCTTTTCTGGCCGTCCAGATGCAGCAGGTGCTCTATCCGCAACTGGAGAGCACGGAAGCGGCGCAGCAAGGGTTGGGTTTGGATATTCTCGAAGCGTTAGCCGATCCGTTCCAAGTGAAGGGTGTCTTCACCACGATCAGCTCGCAGTTGGCTTATGCGGGGAGTAGCGGCGGAGCGGATATGAATAATGCTCCGGCTCCTGCAGCATCGAGCACGAACGGCTATATTGGTGGCCTGTCGAATGCGGCGTCCGTCACTTTGCCCCAAGGTTCGTTTTCTGGCTTTGGGATGAGAAGCTCGGGCAACGGCAACCTCGCCTACGACGCCCGGGCAAAAATCCAGACCGGTCCCGGCGTGCCGGAATGGAGTTGGCGAACGGTCAGCTTCGGTTTCAACGGCCCGGTGCAGGCCGCGCAGAAAATCGATCCCATCCTGATTCCGCTCTGGCTCGATCGCGTGCTCACCATCCTGCGGGTGGGGCTGCTCGTCGCGCTGGCCTGGGTGCTCCTCGATGGATCGCGTATCCGCTGGGTCTTTTCCGCCGGGCCGCGTGCCAAGGCCATCGCGGTCGCGTTGACGCTTCTGTCCCTTGGCTGGGCCTCGCCCGCGCAGGCGCAACTGCCCGACAAGGACACCCTCTCCACCCTGCACGATCGGTTGACCGAAACCTCCGACGCCTATCCCACCGCCGCCGACATCCCCACCGTTTCGCTCTCGCTTCAGGATCGCCACGTCGTCATGGACGCGGAAATCGATGCGGCCATCGCAGTCGCCGTTCCGCTGCCGGGCAAACTCCCGGCTTGGTCGCCGCTTATGGTCACGGTCGACGACAAGTCCGAGGTGGCGCTGCGTCGCGATGGCGATTACCTCTGGGTCGCGCTCACGGCGGGCGTGCATCATGTGCACGTCGAGGGACTGCTCGCCGACGTGACCGAGTGGGAGTGGACCTTCCAGTTGAAGCCGCGCCGGGTCGTCATCGACGCGCCGGGTTGGACGTACAGCGGCGTGAAGGCGGACGGGATTCCCGAGCAGCAGGTCTTCTTCACCCTCAAGCAGAAATCGACCGGGACCGAGGCGACTTACGACCGGCAGGAACTCCACACCATCGCCTCGCTGGATCGGCACCTGGAACTCGGCCTCGTCTGGCAGGTCCACAACGAAATCACCCGCCTCTCCACGGCGGACCGGGCCATCTCGATTCGCGTGCCGCTGCTCCCCGGCGAAAAAGTCCTCACCGCCAATCTCACGCCCGTCGATGGCTTCATCGACGTCCGCATCGGCGCGAACGAAAAGTCGTTCGTCTGGGACAGCGAGCTGACCGTCTCCGACCACCTCAGCCTCGCCACGAAAGCCGACGACACCTGGGTCGAGCGCTGGTACCTCGTCGCCTCGCCCGTCTGGGATGTCTCCATTTCGGGACTCGATCCGATCTTCGAAAGCGACAATGCCGATCTTGTTCCCGTCTGGCATCCGTGGCCCGGAGAAAGAGCCGATCTCATCATCAGCCGTCCGGAGGCGATCGGCGGCGCGACCGTCACGGTGCACAACGTCCGCGACGAAGTCACGCTGGGCGACCGGCAACGCACCACCAGTCTTACTCTCCAACTCCAGTGCAGCCTCGGCGAGGACTTCGGCATCGAAATTCCGCCCGACGCCGACGTCACCTCCCTGACCCAAAACGGCACCGACCTTCCCGTCCGCAAGGATGGCACACGACTCATCGTCCCACTGCAGCCCGCCGATCAGACCATCGCCCTCCAGTGGAAAACGAACACCCCGCTTGGCCTTGACGCTTCCGCCGAGAAAGTCGTCCTGCCCGTCGAGAGCGCGAACATCGCCACGGTGGTCTATGTGCCGGACAATCGTTGGGTCCTCTGGGCTTACGGTCCGCAGCAAGGCCCCGCCGTGCAATTCTGGGTCATCCTCCTTTGCGCGTTTGTCGGAGCGCAGTTCCTCGCGCGATTGAAGCTCTCGCCGCTCACCGCGCTGGAGTGGACGCTGTTGGGGATTGGCCTCATTCAGGTCGATGTCGTCGGACTTCTCGTCGTCGCCTGGCTCTTTTTCCTCGCCTGGCGCGGAACCGATTCCTACCAGAAACTGAGCCCGCTGCTTTTCAACCTGGCGCAGACTGCGCTCTTCATCCTGGCCGGCATTTCGATGCTGATCTTCCTCAATATTCTCGGGTACGGATTTCTTGGCAGCCCCGACATGTTCGTCGAGGGCAACGGTTCCAGCGAGCACAGCCTCCAATGGTACCAGGCGCACATGGACAGCACGTTGCCGCAGCCCGGCTGTATTTCGGTTTCCATCTGGTGGTACCGCCTCTTCATGCTCGCCTGGGCCTTGTGGCTCGCGTCGTCGCTCGTCCGCTGGCTGACCTGGGGCTGGGCGCAATTCGGCAAGGGCGGCTTCGCGCGCAAAAAGTCCACCCTGATCGTCCCCCCACCCATCGATAATCGATTTACCCAATCATAGGCTCTTTTCCCCATTGCGGGCGAAGACCCGGAGCGATAATTTCCCCCATGCCCTCGCGTCCTCTCCGGCATCTCGTTTTTTCGCTCTGCCTCGCGGTTTGCTTGGTCGGGAACGCCCTGGCCGACGATGGCTTCGGCATCTCTTCCCCGGCGTTCGACCCCGGCAAGCCGATGCCCGCCCGCTTCGCTGACGCCGAGGCCAATCTCTCGCCGGAATTGCACATCGCCAACGTGCCCGCCGCCGCGAAGTCGCTCGTGCTGATCGTCGACGATCCCGACGCGCCCGCCGGACTCTGGACCCACTGGCTCGTCTGGAATCTGCCCGCGACCACGACCGTCCTCACCGAGGGCAAACTCCCCCCCGATGCGCAACAGGGCAGGAACAGCTTCGGTAATGTCCGCTACGATGGCCCCGCGCCGCCGAGCGGCACGCATCGGTATTTCTTTCATCTGTACGCGCTCGATACGACGCTCGCTCTGCCGTCCGGATCGGACCGCTCCGAGCTCACGGCTGCGATGCAGGGCCATGTCGTCGGGAAGACGGATTTTTTCGGCACCTACCGCCATTAGCATGAAGCCGAGTTCCGAAGCTCCGGCGACTGCGGTCTCTACCGATACCTACTGGCTCACGCGTTTCGTCATCCTCCGCTGGTTGGGCTTCGTTTATCTCGTCGCCTTCTATGTGGCGGCACAGCAACTCGTCCCCCTCGTCGGCGCGAACGGCCTCACTCCCGCCCCGCTTTTCCTCGACGCCGTCCGCGACCACTACGGTTCCACCTGGAACGCCTTCCTCGCGCTGCCGATGGTTTTCTGGTTCGATTGCTCGGACACCATATTGCAGATCGTGCCGTGGCTCGGCGTCGTTCTCGCCTGTGTCCTGCTCGCCGGCTACGCGAATTCCCTCATCCTGACCGTGCTGTGGATTCTCTACCTCTCCATCGTCCACGTCGGCCAGGAATGGTACGGCTACGGCTGGGAAATCCAGATGAGCGAGACCGGCTTCCTCGCGATTTTTCTCTGCCCTTTGCTCGATGCCCGGCCCTTTCCGCGTCGCGCCCCGCCGCTGCCGGTCATCTTTCTCTTTCGCTGGCTCATCGTGCGAATCATGCTCGGCTCCGCGCTGATCAAGCTCCGCGGCGACTCGTGCTGGACCGATCTCACCGCGCTCTACTATCACTTCGAGACGCAGCCCATCCCAAATCCCTTCAGCCGCTGGTTCCACTTCCTGCCCCATCCCGTGCTCCAGTTCGGGGTGATCTGGACCTTTGCCGTCGAACTCGTCGCGCCGTTCTTCGCCTTCTGGCCTCGCTGGGGGCGGTATATCGCCGGTGCGGTGATCATCTCGTTCCAACTGACCCTCATCGTCTCCGGCAATCTCTCCTTCTTCAACTGGCTCACCATCCTCCCTGCGCTGGCCTGTTTCGACGACCGCTTCTGGAGCTGGATACTGCCACCGATCCTCGTTCGCTGGGCGCGGCGAGCGGAGGAAAATCGGCGGCCCAGCCTGTCCATGACCGTGGCCGGTTGGGCCGTGGCCGGTCTCGTGGGTCTGCTCAGTATCCAGCCCGTGCTCAATCTTTTCGATTTGCGTTTCGACAGCAATGGCAACCTGATCGAGGGGCAGGCGATGAACACCTCGTTCGATCCGCTCAGCCTCGTCAATACCTACGGCGCCTTCGGCTCGGTCGGTCGCGAGCGCCCGGTCATCGTCTTCGAGGGCACCGATAGCCCCGACCCCGATACCGCCACCGATTGGAAGGAATACCCCTATGTCGGCTCGCCATGGGACCCGCGCCTCACGCCGCCGTTCGTCGCGCCCTACCAGCCTCACCTGGACTGGCAACTCTGGTTCGCCGCCCTGGGCAGCCCGCGGGACTATCCGTGGACGCGAAATCTCGTCTGGAAGATGCTCCACAACGACCCGGCCACGCTCGGCCTCTTCGCGGGCAATCCCTTCCCGGACCATCCGCCGCGCTACATCCGCGCCGTCCTCTTCAAGTACAAGTTCGCCCCGCCCGGCAACCCGGACCATCTCTACTGGAACCGGACGGCGCTCGGCTTGTGGCTGCCGCCTTATTCCGTCGATAGCCCAGAGCTGCTCGACAATCTCCGGATGGAGCGGTGGATTCCATAGTGAATAGTCCCGGCGCTTAAAACGGAACCGGCCCGGGATTAATAGTTTGCGCAACCAAGCTTCTTGCCTCTTCTCTCGTTTTATGCTGTAGTGCGTCAAATCATGATCAACTTGACCGCCGCCAAGCTCCTCACCGCGAAGCTTCTCCTATTCGTCGCCCTGACCCTTGGGCCGAAGGGATCGATGCACGAGATTCTGATCACCAGCCCGAATCTCAGCTACGTCTGGACCCAGGACGCCAACGGTTGGAACCTCGTCGAGAAGGCCATCCCCACCCACGATTGGCCCGCCGATGGTCTCGATATGAGCGCGGCGGAACTGGCCGACATCGGCAAGGACAACATCCAGTCCGTTCGCAATATTGCCCATCACGACTGGACCAACGATTCCGTGCTCATTCTCGATAACGGCGACCGCGTCGAAAAGCACGGCACCAAGGTCTTTTATACCTTCCGCTCCGGGGACTATAACAAGAAGACCTACACCATTCTCTACATCGAAAACGGTACTCCGCTCTAAGCGAAAAGATTTGTCATCCCGAGCTCGTCGAGGGACCGCTAATTTTCCCGCCCAGATTTCGTGAGCCTGCCCGATTCCTACCGTACCCGCCTCGCCCGCGCCCGCCTCTACGCCATCGTCGATACCGGCTATGTGCAACCGGATCGTGTCGCATGGGTCACCGGACAACTCGTTGCCGGTGGCGTCGATCTGATTCAGTTGCGCGCCAAGAAGCTTCCCTTGGCGGAGATCGCCCGGCTTGGTGACGTCATGCGCACTGCGATTCCCTCCGACGGTCCGCTCTTCATCCTCAACGACCACCCCGACATGGTCTCGACTCTCGGCGCGGACGGCATCCATGTCGGCCAGGACGATCTCTCCGTGGACGAGGCCCGCGCCCGGGCCGGTCGTGCGGTCCTGGTCGGCAAATCGACCCATAGCCTCGACCAGGCCATCGCCGCCGAGAAGGAAGGCGCCGATTACATCGGAGTTGGCCCGATTTACGCCACGCCGACCAAGCCCGACTACGTGCCCGTCGGCCCCGCGCTCATCGGCCAGGTCCGTGCTGCCGTCCGCGTGCCGCAATTCTGCATCGGCGGCATCAACGAGCGAACATTGCCCGAGGTGCTCGCGGCGGGTGCGCTGCGGATCGTCGTCGTGTCGGCCCTGCTGCAAAGCGCGGATCTTCCCGCGTACTGTCGTCGGTTGCGCGAGCGCTTGGCCCCCGCACCGAATTTCTGACTTCTCACTTCGGCCTTCTTCCTTCTTACTTGTACCATGCCTGTACTCGTTGTCGGTTCCATTGCGCTCGATCACATCAAGACTCCCACGGCGGAGCATCGCCAGTTGCTCGGCGGCTCGGCGTCGTATGCCTCGGTCGCGGCCAGCTTTTTCGGCCCCGTCCAGCTTGTCGGCGTCGTCGGGGAGGACTTCCCGCCCCAGCACCGTCAGCTCTATCTGGACCGCAAGATCGACCTCGCCGGTCTCGAAGTCGCACCGGGCAAGACCTTCTGCTGGTCGGGCGAATACGAGCTGAACATGAACAACCGCCGCACGCTTTCGGTGGAGCTGAACGTCTTCGAGAAGTTCGACCCCAAGCTGCCCGAGAGCTACCGGGAGACACCCTACGTTTTGCTCGGCAACATCGCGCCCTCGCTGCAACGGAGCGTGCGTCGTCAGTCGCTCAAGCCCAAGTTCGTCGTGGCCGATACGATGGACCTATGGATCGAGATCGCGCGGCCCGACTTGCTCGAGTTGCTCAAGGAAGTCGATATGCTCATCCTCAACGACAGCGAAGCCCGGATGCTGACCGAGGAGGACAATGTCATCCGCGCCGGGAAGAAGATCGCCGCCATGGGACCGCGCTATGTCGCGGTGAAGAAGGGCGAGCATGGCTGCCTGCTCTTCGGACGGGACGGCGAGTTCTTCAGCACCGGGGCCTTTCCGCTCGAGAAAATCCACGATCCGACCGGAGCGGGCGACTGTTTTGCGGGCGGCTTCATTGGGCACCTCGCGCGGACGGACGATGTCTCGTTCCCGAACCTGAAGGAGGCCGTGATCCAGGGCACGCTGGTCGCCTCGTTTTGCTGCGAGGAATTCAGTCTCCGCCGTCTCGAGAAACTGCACGCGGACGAGATCTTGGCCCGGCGCAAGGCCTTCGGCACCTACATCGCGTAAGCTTTTTCCCCACGACCGATGAGTCGCCAGAAAGATTCCCACAAGAAGGTCGAGGTGTCGCGGGCCGCCGCGCCTCTGCAGCATAATCCCTTCGCCCTGCTCGGCGAGATGGATGCGCTGAAGAACCTGGCCCCCGCCCCGGAACCGGTGAATGTCGCGCCGCCGCCGAAAGCGGAGGAGCCGAAGAAATCGCGCGGACGGCTCGTGTTGCGTCGCGAGACGAAGGACCGGGGCGGCAAGGTGGTCGTCGTCATTTCCGGGTTTTCCGAATTGCCCGGCGTGAATGCGGTGATGATCGGCAATCTGGCCAAGGACCTGAAAGGCAAGCTCGGCTGCGGCGGTTCCTTCGACCGGCAGGAAATCGTGCTGCAAGGGGATCGCTGCGCGGACGTGACCGCCGTTTTGCAGTCGCTCGGTTTCCGTGTCGCGGGAGTGACCGGCGCGGTGCCCTGAGCCACCGAAATGGAAACGGGAACTTCCGCCCCAATCAAGAAATCCTAGACAAGTTGGCGGCGGACATGCGTCCTTGGGGCAGATGCGCACGCCCGATCCGCTCGAAACGCTCTATCGGAACCATGCCCCCGCTCTCTTTCGGTTCCTGATTCGCCTGACGGGCCAAGAAGCGGAGGTGAAGGACATCCTTCAGGAGATTTTCGTCCGGCTGGCCAGATCGCCCGACTTGCTCCAGAACGTCGATTCGCCTCGCTCCTATCTTTTCCGCATGGCGCATCGGCTGGCCATTGATCGGGCGCGGCGCGAAGAGACCCGTCAGCGCTACGACGAGCGGGCTGGCCAGGAACGAGACCTCCACTTTACGCCGCCGGTCGTCGACCCTGACGAAGCGTGGCGGCAGAAGCTGCTGGGCGATGCGTTGTCGGCGTTGCCCCACGAGCAAAAAGCGGTCGTGCTCCTGAAAATCTGGGAGGGCCTGACCTTCGCCAAAATTGCCGAGGTGCTCGACATCCCCGCCGACACCGCCGCGAGTCGCTACCGCTACGCCTTAGACAAATTGCGCGAGGCCCTGCGTCCTTTACATGGAGACCTCAAATGAACGACGAATTACTCGAGCAAAAGCTGCGGGAACTTCCCGTGCCCGAATTGCCGGAGGCATGGCGCGGCGAAATCCTCTCCGCGGCACGGCGGGAGGCCCGCTCGCAACATCGTGACGTGTGGCCCAGCCTGCTCGTCTTGCTCCGCCCTCTCTGCCTGCGGAATCCGGTCACGTCCGGCGCAATGGCCACGCTCTGGCTGTTGATCTTTCTCCTCAAGTCGGCCACGCCGGTCGATCCGGTCCATCTCGAATTGCAGGCTCATCTCGATCCCGATCAGCCGGTCCATCTCTTCTCGATTTCGGACGAAAAGCTTTTAGCCCAACTGGAGCAGGATCAACCTGAGCCGCAGCGGAGGCAAATCCCATGAAGAATTTTCTCGTCGGCGCGGGCCGAAGAATCGGTCGCTTCTTTTGGTCCTGGGGCTTTCTGAAATTCGTCCTCTGGACGATCACCTTCATCGTTTTCTTTTACGTCGAGGAAGACTGGCGCGGCGCGCGCGCCTGGTCCGGAACGAAAGCCGAGTGGGAAGCCAAAGGAGAGACGTTCGACATGAACGCCTTCGTTCCTCCGCCGGTTCCCGACGATCAGAATCTCGCCGCCATTCCGCTGTTCGATCTGGAACCTTTCTCGAAAACCGATTCGTCCCTTTTGCCGGTTGCCCTGATGAAAGCGGTGCGGACGGACCTCCCCGGAAACGATATTCCTCCGCGCGGCAACTGGCAACGAGGCGAACGACCGGACCTGACCAAAATTCGTAATGTCATCGCCACCGATTACGCGGCTGCGTTCCCGGGTGCGTCGCTGCCACTCGATACCGGCGAACAATTCGATGAACTCTATCCCTTTCTCTCCGATCTCCGCGCTGCCTCCGCCACCCGACTGCTTTGCCGCTTCAAGGTCGATTATATTGTTTCCCCGCCTGCGGCCCGCCCACTCGTGCTTTTGACCTTGCAGATCAAAGTGTCCGAACTTGTGACCCTTCACGCCATTCTGGCTCTGGACCGGAACCAACCCGATCTGGCGCTGGAGGACATCAAGACCAACTACAAGCTGCTCTCCGCTGTCAAATCCGACCCCACGCTCGTCGGTGGGCTGGTGGCCATCGGGATTAACGCCGTCGATGGCCCCGCCATTTACGACGGGTTGGCCCGCCATGCCTGGAGCGACGCTCAACTCGCCGAGATCGAGCGGACTCTTTCGCAGGTGAATTTCCTGGCCGCCTATCAGTATGCGATGCGGTGCGAGGCAGCGGATTCGACGTGTAATATCGAGTTCATGAAGAAGCGCGCGTCACGGTCCGACCTTTACGGATTATTCGGGATGTCCTCGCAAAAAGATGTTCCGCTGGCGGTCAGGGTATCTCCTTACCCGTGGCCCGGCGGCTGGTGGGACGAGAATAAAAGTCTGATGGCGTCCTTCCTTTGCCGCGAGCTGACGACGGTCGATCCGCAGATTCGCCGGGTTTTTCCCCAGGTGGACCTGGGTTTCTCACAAGAGGCGGAGCAAGCAAAGACGAGGTGGGATGCCTTCGCTCCGTGGAGGATATGGTTTACCATTTCGTTAGTGGAAAGTCTGACGCAGAAGTACGCCTATGCGCAGGTCTGGATCGACCAAGCCCGCCTCGCCTGTGCGCTGGAGCGGTACCGGCTCGCGCACAACTCTTACCCCCCTTCGCTCGATGCCCTTGCGCCTGCCTATCTCGACAAGCTCCCGCACGACATCATGAACGGCGAGCCGTATCGGTATCGACTCCGCCCCGACGGCACGTTTCTCCTCTATTCCGTCGGCTGGAACGAAACGGATGACGGCGGCGAAATCGTCTTCGACAAGGACAATCCGAATCGGCTCGACTATCTCCAGGGCGATTGGGTCTGGCCCACGCCGAAGTAGCGGTTTTACCGGCAGGCAATCGTGGGGTATTGGAAAAGAAAAGGCAGGCTGAACTGATCTTTCGACTTCCCCATTCGGCTGCGCTCAGCGCGCGGCCCGCAGCTGGGGAACGATGACGGATTGTTGAGATGGACATTTATTGGCTCGCCACGCTCGGGTTCCGTCGCCCGGCGGCCGACGGCTATCTAAATAAAATGGTAATCCCCCGGCTCTGCCGGGGAGACTGCCAAAGTTTGACAGCTCCGGGAGTCTCTTTGGATCTTCGGTGTGTGAACCGCTCAAAGTTCCACACAGGAGAAACCAAATGGCAGAAACCAATGACTCA
>CAJCII010000143.1 GCA_903970335.1 Bacteroidota bacterium
GCCGATTTCATCTACACCACCTGCCCGGGGCCTTGTCCGCTCATCACCGCCAGCATGGCGAAAGTCCAGGATGCGGTGGCCCACGACCCGCGCGTGCAACTGGTCACTTTCACCGTCGACCCGACCACCGATACCCCCGCCGTGCTCTCCGCCTATGCCGATAAATTCGGGGCCGACCCCTACCGCTGGTGGTTCCTGACCGGGCAGGAAAAGCCGGTCTATGACCTGATTCAAAACGGCTTTTACCAAGTGGTCCAGGACAACCGGGACAAGCCCCCGCAGGACGGACAGTTTCAGGTGACTCACAGCACGCGCATGGCCCTGGTGGACGGCTATGGCAGAATCAGGGGATTTTACGACGGCGTCGGCTCCGATGGCCGCGACAGCTTGCTGCACGACATCAAAATCATCGAGGAAGAACAATGACAACCCTGACCGTTAACGAAACCCGCACCCCGCCCAACGTCGTCGCAGCCATCATCGGCGTCAGCGTGGTCGCCAGCCTCTTCATCTTCTGGCTCGTCTATGCCCATGCGCCTGCGGATCGAAACGGAAGCTATCTCGTTTTTCTCCCGGCGCTCAACGCCGTGCTCAATGCGCTCTCCGCCACTGCGCTCGTCACCGGCATCCTCTTCATCCGCGCCCGACGGATTGCGGAGCACCGGGCCGCGATGGCCACCGCGTTCGTTTTCTCGACGCTCTTCCTCGTCGCCTACCTGACCAATTACGCCCTGCATGGCGAGTCGCATTTCCACGGCGAGGGGGCGATTCGCTGGGTCTATTTTCCGCTCCTGATCTCGCACATCGTGCTTTCCGTCGTTGCGTTGCCGATGATTCTCATCACGTTTTTCCTCTCGCTCAGCGGGCGCTTCCCCGCGCACAAGAAGCTGGCCCGCTATACCTTCCCCATCTGGCTCTACGTCTCGGTCACCGGGGTGATCGTTTACACGATGCTGGCGTTTTTTCGCGGATAAAAGAAAAAGCGTTGCGGCTCTGGACAGCGGAAAAGGGGTGGGTAAGTTTGGGGAGCGCTCTTTGAAAAGATTTCGCCGGAGAGGGAACTCTCCGGCATCCGATTTACCCTGGGGTTCGCGTGCTGCGGGCCTATGTCTTTCGTCCTATAAACACGAAACAGGAGGCACCAAGTCGCAGGTTTAAACGCCACGCCTTCGCTGGAAGGCGGGATCACCTCGGCCGTCTCCGCCCTATAGTGAGGGTCGAAAGTCCTGCCCACCACGGCTCTCCTGGGGTAATATTTTCCAGCCGCCGCATGAAAACCTCGTGCGGCGGTTTTTTTTGGCAAGTGCGTTGAGGTGGCTCCTTGACAGGCTTCGCAACATCCCTGATTTTCTAATTCGTGTCGGACTTGAATACCATCCTCCAAAAATTAGACCTCTTGGGTCTTGAAGACACCAAACGGGTGGGAGAAGGCGTGAGTGCCCATCTTGAGGAGATGGACGAGATTGCAGCCTATGACGCCGCAAAGGCCAGCGACGAACCGGTCGAGTCCCTCGAAACCGTCTTGGCGCGCTATTCCACGCCGAACCTGCCCTGATTCAAGTCATCGGCCATCGTCGTGATGCGGTCTATCGACGATAGCCGCAACTGGGATTGTCACCGCGCTTCATTCGCGCTATATCTGCACGCTTTCCATGTCATTCCTCGTCCAGAAATACGGCGGCACGTCGGTCGGCAACCCCGAGCGCATCCGCAACGTCGCCAACCGCGTCGCCGCCGCACACAAGGCCGGGCATCGTCTCGTCGTCGTCGTTTCCGCCATGTCGGGCGTCACCGACGGCCTGATCAAGCTCGCCCGGGAAGTCACCCCCGAGCCGAGCACGCGCGAGATGGACATGCTCCTCTCCACCGGCGAGCAACAGACCATCGCGCTCACCGCCATGGCCCTCCAGTCGCTCGGCGTCCCGGCCGTTTCCCTCACCGGCGCGCAGGCCGGCATCGTCACCGACCGCCTCCACACCAAGGCGAAAATCTCCAACATCACCCCGAAGAAAGTCTTCGAGTACCTCGACTCGGGCCATGTCGTCATCGTCGCCGGATTCCAGGGACAAAACGACGACGGCCAGATCACCACGCTGGGACGCGGCGGCTCCGACCTCACCGCCATCGCCATGGCCGCCGCGCTCAAGGCCGACGTTTGCGAGATTTACACCGATGTCGACGGCGTCTACACCGCCGACCCCCGCATCGTCCCCAACGCCAGGAAGATCGACGAGATCTCCTATGACGAAATGCTCGAGCTGGCCAGCCTCGGCGCCAAGGTCATGCAGGCCCGCTCGGTCGAATTTGCGAAAAAGTTCAAAGTGAAGTTTGAGGTCCGCTCCAGCTTCAATCATAATCCCGGAACGGTCATACGAGAGGAACATGCAGCCATGGAAGATGTCGTCTTACGCGGAGTGAGCCTGGAAAAAAACCAGGCCAAGGTCACCATCATCGGCGTACCGGACAAACCCGGCGTCGCGGCCGGACTCTTTTCCGCCCTCGCCGAGTCCGGCACGAATGTCGACATGATCGTGCAGAACGTCTCGCAGGACGGCACCACCGACCTCACCTTCACCATCAACCGGGACGACCTCGCCCAGGCGCGCAAGGTCATCGAGGCGCAGGTGGCCAAGATCGGCGCGCGGAGCTACACTGCCAAGGACGGCATCGGCAAGCTCTCCGTTGTCGGCATCGGCATGCGCTCCCACACCGGCGTGGCGGCGACGCTCTTCCAGGCGCTGGCCCAGGCGGGCATCAACATCCAGATGATCTCCACCAGCGAAATCAAGATTTCCGTCATCATCGACGAGTCCGAAGGCCCGCGCGCGACCCAGGCCGTCCACGATGCCTTCAAGCTCGGCCATTGACGAAGCTACTGTCCCGATGCCGCCGCCCGCTTGCTGTCGGCGACCCGTCCCTTCAGCTTCCCAAACTCGTCGGAAATGATGCTCTGGCTGTTGATCTGCATCCGTCCCTCGACGAATTTAATGCCCCGGTCCGCCTGGTCCGCCTGACCGTTTTTCAGGCACACCTCGATGTAGGGTTGGACGACCTCGTAGTAGAGCGTCCCTCCGCCCTGGTCGCTGAAGTCCCGAATCGTGCTCTCGAACTCGAGCCTCGCCCCGTCCCAGTCTCCGGCGGTCACCTTGTCCATGATCAGACCCGCCGCCTCCCGGATGCCGACATCGAAGTTCGTATTCCGGTTCGTCACGATAATTTCCTGCTGGAGATCATCGGCACCCGGATCGTTGGTTTTCTTGAGCACGTCCAGGAGCAGGTGTTGTCCCCTCACTTTCATGTCTGGGAAAGAGCCGAACTGGCTGATCCAGCTTTGGTAGAACGTCTTTTTGTCGTCGTCGCTCGCATTCGTCCGTTCCAGGTAGGTCCCTTCCATCCGCCAGGTCTCGGCCAGTTCCGGCATGATGGTCCGGGCGTCGTCGAGAATCTTTCGGGCCGACGGGTCCCTCGCGTTGAGACGCGCCCAGGCCAGCGCATTCTGCGCCGGTTGAAAGTTCGGATTGTTCGCACCGTTCTTGAAAAAATTGTCGAGTTCGGTGTCGTCGATCACCCGCCACGTCTGTGGATCGAGTGCGTACCCCTTGGCGAAGTTCTGGTTCTCGTACCGCCCGCAATCCAACACCCATTTTCCCGAGTTCGAAAGATACCCGAACCACGCATGACCGCCGTCCGTTCCCTGTCCGGTGAAGTAGAGCGTGGGGATGCCCCGACCCTTGCCGATGATCGTCGCGTAGTAGGCTTGATCGACGCAAATCCCTCCCGTCTTCTCGATGTCCGCCAGCGTGTACGTCGGTTGCTGCCAGTTATAGGAGAAGTTGCCCTTGCCGACCCGGGTGTCGTCGTACTTGATCGAGGAAAACGCGTCCTCGAAATGGGAATAGGAGATGCGATTCTTCTGCGCGTACTCCAGCTCCGAAAGCTTCACCTCGCTATCGACCAGGAACCGGAGATTTTCGAACGGAAGCGTCGTGAGATCGAGTTCGGTCTTCTTGTCCCGGTTCGCCTGCACGTAAAAGTTGAACCGCTCGACAATATCGAGATCGCCGATCGGCACCGCCTCGTGGGGGACCTGGGGGTGGGGCCAGTTTTCCGGAAACGGTTGATCGAAAACCAGGCAGTACGCGATCCCGAGCGCGGCATATTCGTGCAGGTCGTCGGGTACGGCCTGCTCCAGTCGCAGCAGATTGGTCAGCGACTGCTTCGTGTCCAACGGGCTGAGTTTCTCGACGTAAAGATGCGAGACCGGCTCGTCTTTGCCCAACGCGATAAAGGCCTTCAGGTTGTCGGGGTCGCTGAGAATATCGGGAGTCAGGATGCCGATGCGAATCCACTCAAGATGCTCCAGCCATCCCTGAAAATCGGGATTGGAGAAAGCGTTTGTGCCATTCTCCTTGTAGCTGGCCGCCAGCTCGTTCTGGATTTGCGTCATCGCCGGCGGCCAGAGATCCGGTGTCGGATTTTGGTCCCACCACGCCTTTTCGGTGTCCGCGTTCCAGGCGGGTAATGCGTCGTCTGCCTGGCAACTCGCGGCGAAAAAGGCGAGGAAGAGGACCGCCAGACCCTTTTTCATGGGAAGGATTTCCGGAAAGAAACCGCTTCGGACCGGGACCGACCTATTTCTTGGCGGGGGCGGCTGCCTTCTTTTCCGCTGCGCGTTTCTCGATGATGCGATCGTTCTTCACCGCGCGCTTGGCACGGGTGCGAACCTGTTTACGTCCTGGATAGTCTCCCATAATGCCCGTAGTATGGGCTGACGGGGTCGAGACGGCAAGGAAAGTCTGGCGGTGACCACCGCTATGGTCTGCGCTGGGATCGGTGCCTCCACCAATACCGCACCATCGCCATCAACCCCGCATACCGAAAAGCCGGATCGACATACCGCTCGATCACGTAAAACGCAAAGTAGTAGGCGCGGCAAAATGCCCAGATCGCCAGCGCCAGCAGCAACGCCGTCCGCCACTCGGGGCACTCGATCAGGATCAACGCCGAGGCCGTTGTCCCGATGACCAAAAACAGCACGGCTTTCACCCACATCAGCCTGCGGGATTCCAAGTCGCGCATGACTACTTATACCATTTACGAAGACTATCGGCTTTTTTTGGCTGCCCCGGGCTTGATCATGGCAACCGGTTTCCCGGAGCGACGATTAATTCGCTCGAAGAAGGCATCGGTTCCCTCAAGTTCCATTTTTTCATGGAGCCGCTCTTTGATCTTCCGCACGTCCAAGAGGATTTGGGGTTCTTTGTATTTCATAGGTCGTGGCCTACACCGCATCCGACACACTCGACAGCGTAAACCCATCCACCAGCAACGTCGGCACGGCGGTCGGAATGCCGATTGTTTCCTCCCCATACGTCCGCACGGTTGGACCCATCGCGATGACCTTGTTCAGCATCGCCACGGGACTTTCGTTAAAGCGGAAATTGCACACCGGCTTCACGATCTCCCCGTGGTCGATCAGGAAAACGCCGTCGCGCGTCAGCCCGGTCAGCAACACCGTCTGCGGGTCCACCTCGCGGATGTACCAGAACCGCGTGATCAACAGCCCCCGCTTTGTCTGCTTGATCATGTCCGCCGTCGATGTCGTGCCGCCGGTCATCGTCAGGGTGGTCGGGCTGGGCACCGCGTTGATCTTCGTCTTCTGCGCCCAGTAGCGACTGCACTGCAAATTCTTCAGCACCCCGCCCTCGACCCATGCCGTGCGCAACGCAGGCAACCCGTCGTCGGAATAGATGCCGCCCGGCACCAGCGGATCGTTCGGGTCGGAGAAGATCGTCACATTCTTGCCGAACACCATATCGCCCAAACGCGAGCCGCCCCCCTTTTTCGTGGCGAAACTCCGCCCCTCGTCCGCCGCGCGCTGGTCGAACTCGCTGATCAGAAGCCCCAGCAGATCGGACACGCCCGATGGTTCAAGGATCACCGTGTACTTGCCCGGAGGCAACGTGATCGGTTTCTGCGAGCGCACCGCCTTGTCGATCGCCGTCGCCCCCATTCCTGCGACATCCAGCTTGCTGAAATCGTTGTGCGTCGTCCCCGCCCAGCCCGCGCCCGTGCCGTCGGGCGTCCGCGCCGTGATCGTGTGCAACACATCCGTTTCCGTATCGTAGGCAAAAAGTCCGGCGCTCGTCGCCATCGCGGAAAAAGACGTGCCGATGTCCAGGAACCCGGAGGCCTGCAAATTCTTCGCCTCGGCCTGCGCCAGCACCGGCTGGATCGCCGCCGCCAGCATCGCCGAGGTGGTCCCTTGCGTTGCCGTGGAAAAAGCCGTCCCCGTCGGATAGTGCTGCGGCCCGAGCGGTGGCATGAACTCCGGATTTTCCGGGGCCAGCTTTGCCGTGTTCTCGGATTGTGCCACCAGCGCCGCCAGCGCGTCGTCGGAGAGATCCGTGCCCGCTGCCGAGCCGGAGCGCTTCCCGAAATGCGACTCGACGCCGACATCGAAAGAACTCGGCGCGCCGTTCGTCGTCGCCATGTTCTGGGCAAAACGGATGTGCCGGTCCTCGTTCCCGTCGAGCGTGACGATGCACGAATCGGCCTTGGAAAAGCCCAGGATTTTCTTCGTCAGGTCTCTTGCTTCGGCTTCGCTCAGGATCATGCGATGTCCTTTCGTTCCGTATTCAAAACTGTGATCCGCCGGAACCGGGCCGGCACCGCCCCATGCGAAACCGGTGCCGTCTGCTCCGGCTGGCCCTTGCCGCAATTCGGCGCGCCGCCCAGGAAATAGGTGCTCGCATCGCCGATGCCGTCCATCGCGTTCCAGAATTCCACCGTGCTCCCCTGGTAGGCCACGTCTCGCAGCATCCCGCCGAGCTTGCCGTTCTTGATCTCGTAGAAAAGCTGCCCGCCAAACTGGAAGTTATGCCGCTGCTGGTCGATGCTCCAGCTCCCGTTCCCCACGATGTAAATGCCCCGCTTCACGTCCGCGATGAGATCGTCCAGCGAACACTTTTGCGGATTCGGCGCGAGCGAGACGTTCGGCATCCGCTGGATCGGAAAGCTCGACCAGCCGTCCGCAAACGCGCATCCGTTCGACGTCTTTTGCCCGATCAGTTGCGCCTGCCCGATCGCCATCTGGTAGTTGACGAAAACCCCGTCCTTGATGATCGGGAATTCCGCCCCCACCGACCGCACCCCGTCGTCGTCGTAACCCACCGTCGAGAGCCCGCCCTCCTGGCTCCGGTCGGCCACGATGTTCATCAGCTTGCTCCCGTACTTCAGCTTGCCCAGCTTGTCCGGCGTGCAGAACGTCGTCCCCGCAAAGTTCGCCTCCCAGCCCAGCGCCCGGTCCAGTTCCGTCGGATGCCCGACCGATTCGTGGATCGTCAGCCAAAGGTTCGTCGGGTCCAGCACCAGATCGTAATCGTCCGGCGCGACCGGCTTCGCCTTGAGCTTTTCCCGCGCCTGCTCCGCCGCCTTCGCCGCTTCTCCCACAAAATCGAAATCCTGCAGGTAATCGTACCCGCTCCCGCGCGGCGGCGCGAGACCCGCCCGCGTCGCGAATTTCCCCGTGCTCTTGTCGATCACCGTGACCTCCGTCTCCGGCATCGTGCGCACCCGCGTTTGGATGATCTGGCTCCCCACGCTCGAGGCGAAAAATTTCTCCTCGCGCACAAACGCGAACGCGATCGTCGCATAGTCCGCCCCCGCCTTCAGCGCCGATTCGTTGATCGCCATCATCTTCGCGATTTTCTGGTCCACCGGCACCACGAACGGGTCCGCCTTCATCGGCATGTCCCACCGGTCGTTGTAGACCGGCAAATCTTCCAAAACGAACTTGCGCAACTGCAGCGGCTGACTCGCCTTCGCCACCTCCAGCGCACGCAGCACCGCCCGTCGGACTTCGTCCTCCGTCGCCAGCGGACTGCTCGCGTATCCCCACGTCCCGTCCAGCAACACCCGCACGCCGAATCCCGCGCTCAGCCCGGTCGACGATTCCTCCAGCCGCTGTTCCTTCACCTCGAGGTATTCCGTCTGGTAACGGCACAGCCGGAAATCCGCATACGAAGCCCCGCCCGTCTTGGCCGTGTCCAGCGCCACTCCCGCCAGTGCGATTTTCGCCGGTAAATCGAGTTTGTCCGCAATCTCCTGGGCCGCGGCATTGCGCTGACCCAGAAAAAGCGTGGATGGCATCAGCGTCGCGCAGGCACAACCGCCCATCGAGCGAAGAAACGTACGTCGGTTCACCCCGAAACTTTGCGACCCTCCGCGCGAAAAGTCAAAGCAAGCTCCGGTTACAAGGGTGTAGGAAAATCATGCGAATTCTCGCCATGACAAATGCCAACAAAAAACCGGCGGCACCTTGCGGCGACGCCGGTCTTTGAATCGAAACGACGCTTAGATCGTCGAGTCGGGATTGCTGCTGTCCGCCTCGTGTTCGTGCGAAGTCGTGTCCTGCTCGCGCGGATTGATCGGGCGCTTGTCCACCTTCGCGCCGCTGACCACGATCTGCCGGCCCATGAAATCGGTCCGGTTCAGCTTCGCCGCCGCTTCCTTCGCCGTCTCCAGCGTCTCCATCTCGACAAAGCCGAAGCCCTTCGAGCGGTTCGAGTGACGGTCCAGCGCCACTTCCACGTTCTTCACCGCTCCCACCTTCGAGAACAGGTCGAACAGGTCGCTCTCCGCCGCCTCGTATGCGAGATTGCCCACATAGAGCTTCGGCGAAACGATCTCCTGTAACACCGGCTCGGTCTTCGGCGGGCGATCCTCGCGACGAGGACGCTCGCTCTGCGACTCCTGCGGCTTGCTGTAGCTGCTCCGCTCGGTGGGCCGGAACGTCTTTGCGGGGGCCGGTGCGCTCTTCTTGCTCTTGAACCATCCGAAGAGCTTCGAGAGAATGCCTTCTTCTTTTTTCGGTGCCGCGCTGGAGGTCCCGTTGCTGTGCAACCGGTTTTCTCCCGAGAAAGAACGTCCGCCGCTGCTGCGTCCCCGTCCCCCGCGCCGCCTGCGTCCGCTCCCGCCACCCGAACTTGAACTTGATCCTGAACCTGCGCCTCGTGGGCGATAATCTGAACTCATTTGATGTTACTGACATGCCGTGAACCGCGCGGTTTGAACACCGCCGCTCTTTTCAGGCTCTACCTCGCAAACTTCAATCTGTCCGCTGCAAAATTTCCTCGTTGCCGAATCCGAAACTCTTCTCTCTCCGCGACTCCCTGCCGATGAATATAAGATGCGTCCCCCGCTGCGCACCGGGACGGCTTGATGGCCCCGAAAAACCGCGCTGCCGGAATTGTCGCCTCGTCCGGGCCTTTGGCGCCCGACGAAATTACGGCAATCCCTTGGGAAGGGTTGAAGTTGTCGATGAGTCCTGTGGTCGCCGGGGTAGGCAGGCATTCAATGAGCCGGGCGACTCTGCGCCGGGCTGGAGGTTGCGTGTGAGCTTGCTCTCAACTCCATTTTGAAGAGAGCGAAGGCGCCAGCTGCCCCGACCACGAAAGACTTCACAACATGTTCCTTTCTGCGCTGTTGATAGGGACAAATAGCCAACCAATCAAGCTAAATCGCAACTAAATCGCTCTCAGAGTGGGATTTAGCCTAACTTCTGTAGCGGCGGTCTATGACCGTCGGACCTCGAGCGCAGCCAATCTTACCAAATTCATAGCATTGGAACGCCATCCCCTCCCCAGCCGCCACTGCTAGCCGCGCCCGGAGCGAAGTCAAAAGGGGCTTTCGAGGGACAATCCCAAACGATTCTCTCACGCCCAAGTCCTATCGGAGAAATCCCTTGCTTGCTCTCAATCGCAACACGAGACCGGCTACGCCCAGACCAAGCCCGAATAAAACGACCGAGGACGGTTCAGGTACTGAGCTTTCCGTTAATACGAAACCATGCAGGACATTATTACTATCGTTGTAAGTTCCCACAATGGTATTGCCCGAAATGCCATAGGCCTGAGTTCCGTTAACTCCCAGAGGATCACTTAGCGGCGTTAAGGTGCTGCCGTTGGAGAAGAATCCGCTCTCATTTGAACCAGATATTGAGGAAAAATCACCGACGACTTGATTGCCGGAAACGCCAAACGCATCTGTATTACTGAGAGGAAAAGAAAAAAATTGATAGGTACTGCCGTTATAAAGATATCCTTCGTTATATTGATATGGCTGGCCATTAAGATATCCTTGAAAGACAGCGGTGCCCACAAGGTTATTCCCCGAGATGCCACTGACGATCGTCGTTAGGGCCGATGGAACACTCGGATTGGTAAAAATGCCGTTTTGGTCGAGAAAGCCGTGTAGCCCGTTGGCATCCAAATAATAACCAACTACGTTATTGGCGGAGACACCGGTGACATAGGTTCCCCCGGTGCCGAGGGGGTCGTCAAGCGTTGTATAGGTTCCATTGTTATATACATAACCGTGTTCGATGTTGTTGGCATCACGATAACCCCCGACGATATTGCCGCCCGAGATGCCTGTCGCTGAAGTCGCCCTTGGGCCTGCCAAAGGGTCGTTCAGCGTGGTAAACGTGCTTCCATTATAAAGAAAGCCATGACCTCCGGTAGCGTCGGTATAGGCCCCAACAATATTGTTCCCATCAATGCCATAAATGCCCGAACTGCCGGTCGCAAGCGGATCGTCCAAGGTGGTAAAAACCTGGGCCAAGCACGGTGTGCTTAATGGCTGTAACGCCATCGCAACCAAGCCGAGAACTAGGAAGCACCGTTTCATGGCTCCTTCTATAGACGCTAAACTCCCGCCAGGCAATCATCAATCCACCCCAGCAACTGCCGGATATTCTCCGTACTCTCGTCCCCCATATGCGAAATCCGGAAACTCGTCCCCTTGATCTTCCCGTACCCCCCGTCGATCACGCACGAATACTTCGTCCTCAGCAACCCATTCAGCTTCGCAAGATCGACATTCCGGTTATTGCTCAAACACGTCAGCGTAATCGACTCGTACCCCTCCTTCGGAAACAGATTAAAGCCCCGCTCCTTCGCCCACGCCCGCGTCACCTTCGCGTTCTCCAGGTGCCGCGCATAACGGGCCTCCAGACCCTCCGCGAAAATATCCTCCAGCTTGCTCTGCAACGCATAGAAATGCGAAATACTCGGCGTCGTCGGCGTCATGCTCGACTCCTGGTTCTTCCTGAACTCCAGGAAATCGAAATAATACCCCCGGTCCTTCATCGTCGCCGCCTTCGCGTACGCCTTCTCCGAAACCGTAAACACCGCCGCCCCCGCCGGCAACGCCAGCGCCTTCTGCGTCCCCGCCAGCATCACATCGATCCCCAGCTCGTCGAACGGAATCCGCATCGCGCTAAACGACGAAACGCAGTCCACGATAAACTGCACCTCCGGGAATTTCCGCACCGTCGCCGCAATCTCCGCCAGCGGATTCATCGTCCCCGTACTCGTCTCGTTATGGATCAACGTAATCGCGTCGAACTCCCCCGTCGCCAGCTTCGCCTCGATCGCCTCCGGCAAAATCGGTTGCCCCCACTCCACCTGCAACGCCTCCGCCTCCTTCCCGCACTTCTTCGCCACGTCGAACCACTTGTCCGAAAACGCCCCGCTCATGCAATTGAGAACCTTCTTGCTCACCAGATTCCGGATCGCCCCCTCCATCACCCCCCAAGCCGAACTCGTGCTCACAAACACCGGCTGCTTCGTATAAAACACCTCCTGCAACTGCGGCTGGATCGCCGCATTCAACGCCTGGAAATCCTTCGAGCGGTGCCCAATCATCGGACGCGAAAACGCGCGCATCGTTTTTTCCGAGACTTCGATCGGGCCGGGAATGAAAAGCTTGATGTGGGTCATAAGAATTTAAATTTAAGCTCACCCCCTCCCATTTAACAGGAAAACATCGCGAAAAAAGTAACAAGAAAACTCCCGTTCCCAAGTTGTTCCGACTGCCTTTCTCTGTCGTAGCCGCCGTTGTCCCTCGCGGCGGTGCCTTCCTCAGTAGGTAGCCGTCGACCTCCGGGCGACGGTCCCCGAGCGCAGCGAGCCATGCCATCCTCAAAACAAAAATCCGTCATCCTGAGCTTGTCGAAGGATCAGCCCCCAAACGACTTTCTCCCTCTCCTTGTCGCAACTCTACCCAATACACCTCCGTCCTATCCGACCCATCAAACCTATTTCAGGATCACGTTAGAGGTTCCACTTTTTCTTTTCGGCCATCGCAATCATATCGCTTATGCGAATTGGCGTCAGGCCCGAACCCTCCTCTGCAGTCGCTTTCTTGGTAACAGGCCCTAGGAGGCACCAAAGCAACAAGAAGGGAGCTAGCAAGGAAAGGCCTTCCGCGCCGAAATGGCGTTCTGCTCGAAAGTTGGTTGTATCAACCTCGAATTTCTTCCCAAAGGCTTCTACCAGCTCCCACCCATCGGCACCATCAACGCCAAGCTCTCCGAGCAATGTCGAGTCCAGTCCTATCTTGTCCTGATTTATCCCGGTAAAATCAGCCACAAATTTAATGACTTCTTGATCTTGATTCATCATGGATCATAGAGCTCTCGATGAGTGGATTCAGTGACACTCCGCCTCTATCCCTCCCGCTCCACCGGCGCCTTCTTCGGCACATACCTCTCGATCCGCCCCTGCAAACAGCCCCCCGGACTCACCTCGATACTCGCCGCCCGCAGCGTCGGCGACACCAACACCCCCCCGCTCCGCACCGCAATCCGCTCCGCCACCAGCGAACTCGCCAGCTTCACATTCCCCTCCACCGT
>CAJCII010000144.1 GCA_903970335.1 Bacteroidota bacterium
CCCGCACGCAGAAATCCGTCGTGACACCGGCTTCGCCTCGAAGCGAAGTCTCGTAACGGCTTGAGCCGGATGAGTTGGAAACTCTCACGTCCGGTTCTGAGGGGAGGAGTTGGCCGCAAGGTCAACTCCTTACCCGACCACATTTCATCTCGCCTTACCTGCGAGACCGCCAGCACCTCGTCCTCCAGCTTCTCGTGCCTGTCTGTCGTCGCCGAATATCTCGGGGAAGCTTCCTCTACCTCAATGTCTTTATCCCATTACGATGCTTCTTTGGTCGTGGTGAGACGTGATAAGCCGCGGGTTGTTCAGCCAAAATTAGTGACATCTGTTGAGAGTCATCAGGCTCTAAAATCGGCAATTTGCCATTCATCATCAAGTCATCTCCGTTGAAATCAGGATACAACGCAGCCAATCGAGGAATGCAGCGCTTGGCTTGCTGGAAGTAGACATCGTCGAGTTCCACGCCAATCGCGTCGTAGCCAATCGCTTCGGCCGCGGCAATTGTCGAACCGGAACCCATAAAGGGATCAAGCATCGTGCCTTCGCCGAGCGGCAATAGTGCTCGCACAATAATCCGCATGAAGTGTTGAGGTTTGAGACATGGATGATCTGAGATTGCCTCCTCTCGATCCGGTGTCCTACCGCTCGGAATCGAGTCGGGCAGAGGCTTGTCTGGGCCAAGACGGCGTAGACCTCCGGTCCTCCACTTGCGTAGATTTGCCGCGACAGTTTTTTCCGCAATGGGCTTACGGAAGAGCATCCACGGCTCGTAAGCTCCCTTCGGCGTCACGCAGACTTCAGGAAACTCACGCTCGGCGTTTTTGGGTCTGTCGCCGCCGCGAAAGCTAAAGTATAACCGCATGATAGCCGTACGCACCTCAAAGCCTGCATCCGCCAGCGCAGTCTGGACAAGATGCTGCATGATGGGATGACCTGCGACACACACATGAGCGCCAGGTGCCAGCGCGGGCAGGAGCAGGTCGCCCCAATCATGAAAAAACCGCGCGAGTGTCTTCTTCTGTCCATCGTTCAGCACGGTAAAGCGGGGCAACGGATCGCGTTTGCTCCCCCCGATTGTAGGCGGCAGCCGCCACACTCCACCCCGCCCAGCACGGAGTTTTGAGACCTCTTTGTCTGTGAACTCTAGCAGCCCGTACGGTGGGTCGGTGCAAACGGCGTGCAGTGATTGAGGCGGGCACTCGCGGAGCCAGTCAAAGCAGTTGGAGTGGTGGAGATGGTACATCGGGCGGCGTATCAAGGTTCAACTATAGACGAAAGACAATCAAGCTCCAAATCGCTACTGATAGTAGTCGAAATGGAAGCAAAGGCAATTATTGGTCGGTTCATCCGCAAGCTTCGAGAGCAAAAACAGTTGACCCAGGAGCAACTGGCCAATCAAACTGGAATCACTTACCAGTATCTCTCAGGAATGGAGAATGGCCGGGAGAATTTCTCCATCGAGGTACTGGAAGCACTGGCTCGGGCACTCGGCGCGCCGTTGCCACAGTTGGTATCTGCCGCGTTTGCACCCGAACCATCGGCGTCATCGTTTCTGGCGAATCCCAAATATTTCCGCCCTCAAGTGCCGCTGCCACCGGGTATGAAACAGGCCCATCTGGAGGCAGCCATCAACGCAACACAGGGCATCATTTCCGGGATCAACGCCAATCTTCTCGCAGCAGGAGGGAAGCCACTCCCCGAATACATTCAGGGCAACAATTTTAGCGCCCTCGTGTCGAACATGCTGTGCGACGCACTGAACGATCATTCGCCTTACAAACACAATTCTCACCAAGCGTATCCCGACCTTATCAACACATCAGCAAAAGTGGGCGGCAAACCGTGTGGTCTGGAGATTAAATCCACGATTCAGGTAGGTAAAGGAGGGGAGAGCCACAACGGACATTCTGGCTGGCATCTCGTAGCGTGTTTTCAAATTGAGGCAGAAACAGGAAATATTCGGTTTATCCACCTCATGTTTGCTGTATTAAACGGACATACCCACTCACAACCCGATTGGACCTACGTTGGTAGTAAAGTCAACGCGGAAACGGGAAGCCGCCGAACGGAGACTTACAACACCACACTCATCGGCTTGACGAAATTGCGAGATGGGTCTGCTTTCCTTGATCCGACTGCTGTCGAATTCAAACGCTGGCGTCAGCAGCGGCATGGGGCAGTCCCCCCATATTCGATTTTCGCAAAATAAACCTTTTTTTCTCTCCTCCAACATCTTCCCTAGCCGCAAGCGCCCGAGAAGAAACAAATGGCAGATTGTCAATCAGCTCAATTTGTCATGCGCCCCGTTATGCAGTCGCCGGTCTCTCACTTAAGTGGCTATCGTTTGAGAGTTTTTGCATCGGTCTATGACCGTCGCATGAATCTGCCTTCCTCCGTCGGTAGCCCTTGCACTCCGTGCGACAGATCGGACTGATTTCTGCCTCGTTCCAAAACTCCATTTTGGAACGCACCTGCCCAGGCAATCCCTTGCCGATTCCCCTCCTTCCCCAACTCACCTCCCGCCTTGACGAAAAACGTCCATGGACGTTATCCTGTCCATATGACCGCCATTTCCTACACCGCCGCCCGCGAAAACCTCGCTTCGACCATGGACAAAGTTTGCCAGGACCACGACCCCGTCATCATCACCCGCAACCGCGATCAGGCTGTCGTCATGATGTCCTTGGAGGACTATTCCTCCCTCGAGGAAACCGCCTACCTCATGCGCTCCCCGGCCAATGCGCGGCGCATTCTGGAAGGCATCGCGGAATTGGAAAAAGGCAAAGGCATCAAGAAAAAGCTGAGCGATCTCGCCGATCCATGAACCTGCTCTTTTTCTCCAAGGCATGGGACGATTATCTTTTTTGGCAGCAGACCGACAAGAAGGTGCTCAAAAAGATCAACGACCTGATCAAGGAAGTATCTCGCAGCCCATATGAAGGCACCGGCAAGCCCGAACCACTCAAACCTGCTTATGCAGGCTATTGGTCCCGCCGCATTACGGACGAGCATCGCCTGATCTACAATGTCGAGGGAACTACGGTCAATATCGTCCAACTGCGCTATCACTACGAATGAGCCGTCACGACGGTGCCTCATTTTCCTCGTTCCCAAGTTGCACTTGGGAACGCCCCTGTCTTCCCTCCCCAGCCCCAATGGGGCGACCTACCCCCAGCCCAGGGCAACGCCCTGGATATAGACCCCGAAGCGAAAAGCCCTGTCAGGGCGACCTAACTCTTCCCTCGTTCCCAAACTCCATCTCCCGCCTTGACGAAAAAAGTCCCGACCATATTGGGTCGTAATTTTTATTTAAATTTGGAGCCAAGACAATAGCGTAAAAGTTGCAAGTCGCTCATCGACAGCGACTAGCTTATTTAAGCGATTGCCGATACTGTATTGGAACGTGCGCACGCGCAGCCCGTCCCATAGTTACAGGCGTTGGTTAAGTTGATCAACGAACCGACAAGCGTCGAATCGAAGAGATAGTTCTCGGTCTGCAAACCTGATGCCAACGAAGAGGATTCCGATTGGATTTGCCTGGGGTAAGTCAGCAGGTTCGTCGATCCCACCAGCATGCCATCGGGCTGGTAACTCTGTCGGCACTCGTCCGTTTTGCCAGCGCTCAATTTAGTAAAAAAATGTGCTGTAGAATAACCCTACGACCGCGAGAGCTGCAGCTATGCCCGAAAAAATCGACCCTGCTCCCATAAGGTGGACATATTTGTCGTTTTTTGAAGCATGGTTTTTCGAAACTTGAATCCCGCAATATAACACAGACCAAGCCAGGCCGACTAAAACCAGCATAACGGATAGGCCCCAAAATATCAGCAAAGGAGAGGTCGTCGAGGCTTGAAATAGCATGACGCCTAACCCCGCATTGCCTCACGATAAATGTTACCGGGGAGGCAAGCTTGGCAAAGAGCTCAGCGGTTCGTTGACTCATAATCGTGGTTACCGAGACAACGACAATGAGCATCGAAGCAAATCGCAGTACTTGGGTCGGATTTACGACCGTTATCAACGAGCCGGAAGGCAGCATAAGAGCAAAATCCTCGACGAGTTTTGCGAGGTCTGCGTCGTCGTCGCTCCACGCATAACCGTTGTTCTTCAAGCAGCAGCCCAGTCCTTTCGCATTGTCCGCTCCCAGGATCGCCGCATGATAATCTCCGACATCCTGTTCTCGGATAATTTGTGTTCCGGCGTAAGCCAATTGATCGCTTATCGTCGCACTAACGCCTTTAACCGCGTTTCCTAAAGCAAACCCTGCCGCAGGACCACCGATAATTGGAGCAACAATTCCAAGCGGGGTGTGATACTCCACATTGGGAACCATTTCCGGTCTCGCCACATCCGCCGCAAGTTCGAAAATACGGGGATCCGCTTCGACCAGTTCCGGCGTTTGCGGCGTCGGAACGAGGAATCCGAGATTCGGTTCGGTTGTGCTGATGTCCGCCTGACGAATGAAATGCTCGATCTTGTGGGCCTCGTCCCAGATGATCACGGCTTGCTCGTTGTGAATGAGGCTATATATTAATTCGGTTGAAATGGTTACGGTCGCGCAGCCCCTCACCGGCTGTTGCACAGCGCAAAGGAAGATGAAGAAAAGGAGTTTTTTTGACATGGCGGTCCTTGTGAGCGAAGAAAATATGCGAACCAAAAACGTCTTGGCGATCTTCATTCGTCCAATCCCGACTGACAAGAACTCCTTAAAAAAGCGGTATCGGGTGCCCTTTCTAAGGGCTTTTTGGCCCAATCCTGCCGAAGCTCCTCCGCACCCCAAAAGTCAACACCCCAACCCACTCCCCCGCAACGCCTTCCACTAATTGCCCACTCTGACCTAATTTAATAGCACATTTAGGCCGTTTAAACTCTAGTCCTCCGCCTGCTTCAGCTTGGCAATCACGTTCAGGTCCTCGAGGGTGGTCGTGTCCCCCTTGATCTCCCCGGTCGGCGAGGCAGCCACCTCCTTCAGCAGGCGCCGCATGATCTTCCCGCTCCGGGTCTTGGGCAGCCCCTCGGCAAAGCGGATCTCGTCCGGCTTGGCGATCGGCCCGATCTCCTTGGCCACATGCGCCCGCAGCGCCTCCTTCAGCCCCGGCCCGGCCTGCACCCCGTTCTTCAGCGTCACGAAGGCCACCACCGCCTGCCCCTTGAGCTCGTCCGGACGCCCGACCACGGCGGCCTCGGCGATATCGGGATGGCTGACCAACGCACTCTCGACCTCGGAGGTGCCGAGGCGGTGTCCGGCGACGTTAAGCACGTCGTCGATCCGCCCCACGATCCAGAAGTAGCCGTCCTTGTCGCGGCGCGCGCCGTCCCCGGCGAAATAGCAGCCCTTGATCTCGCTCCAGTAGGTCTTGCGGTAACGGGCGGCATCGCCGTAAATGGTGCGGAGCATGGAGGGCCACGGACGGCGGATGACGAGCTTGCCGCCGACGTTGGGTTCGGTCTCGTTCCCGTTGTCGTCGACCACGGCGGCATCGACGCCAAAGAACGGCAGCGTCGCCGAGCCGGGCTTGAGCGGCGTCGCGCCGGGCATGGGCGCGATCATGTGGCAACCGGTCTCCGTCTGCCACCAGGTATCGACGATCGGGCAGCGCTTGCCGCCGACCTTCTCGTAGTACCACATCCAGGCCTCCGGGTTGATCGGTTCGCCGACGCTGCCGAGGAGCCGGAGCGACGAGAGATCGTGCGGGGCGAGCCATTCATCGCCCCACTTGATGAAGGAGCGGATGGCGGTCGGCGCGGTGTAGAAGATGTTCACCTTGTGCCGGTCGATGATCCGCCAGAAGCGGTCCGGCTCCGGGTGATTCGGCGCGCCCTCGTAGATCAGGCTCGTACCGCCGTTGGAGAGAACGCCATAGGCGACATAGCTGTGCCCGGTGATCCAGCCGACATCCGCCGTGCAGAAGTAGACATCCTCGGGCCGCAGATCGAAGTAGTACTTCGTCGTGAGGTGGCACCCGAGGAGGTAGCCAGCGGTGGTGTGGAGAATACCCTTCGGCTTGCCCGTGCTGCCGCTGGTGTAGAGGATGAAGAGCGGGTGCTCGCTGTCGAACGGCTCGGCCTTGCAGACGGAACTCACCTGCTGCGTCTCCTCGTGCAGCCAGTAATCGCGTCCCGGTGTCATGGTCACGTCCTGCTTGGTCCGCTGCACGACCAGCACGCTCTTGACTTTCGGCGCGCCGAGCAGCGCCTCGTCGACGTTCCGCTTCACTTTGAGTGCTACGCCGCGCCGGAAACCGCCATCGGAGGTGATGACCACTTTCGCACCGCAATCGTTTATCCTTTCCTTGAGCGCCTCCGCGCTGAACCCGCTGAAGACGACACTATGGGGCGCACCGATCCGCGCACACGCGAGCATGGCGATCACCGCTTCCGGGATCATCGGCAGGTAAATCATGACGCGGTCGCCCGCCTTCACGCCGTGCTTTTTCAGCACATTGGCGACGAGGCAGACTTCGCGATGGAGTTGCTGGTAGGTAAGGGTGGTGACGTCGCCCGGCTCGCCCTCGAAAATGATCGCCGCCTTGTTCCGCAAAGGCCCGTCGAGGTGACGGTCCAGGCAGTTGACGCTGGCGTTGATCTTTCCGCCGACGAACCACTCCGCGAAGGGCGGCTTCCAGACACAGACTTTCTTCCAGGTGCGGAACCAGGTCAGCTCCTTGGCGGCCTTGCCCCAGAATTGGTCCGGGTCCTTGAGCGAGGCCTTGTACATTTTCTCGTACTTCTTGAAACTGCCGATGCGGGCCGCGGCGGCAAACTTGGCCGAGGGTTTGAAGACCCGCTTTTCCTTCAACATCGAGTCGATGTTGTGGGCGTTTTTGGCGGCGACGGAAGACGATGGGGCCGGTTTGGCAACGGGGACGGTGGACATGGGGACCTCGTGAAAATGGAGTTGGAAGACGGCGAGACAAGGGCGATGTAAGCAAGAACGGTTTCGTCGGGCAACCTAAACGGATGGGAATTTGAGAAGGTTCCGCCTTCCGTCATCCTTGTCGAAGGGTATCAAGGTGCATCAAGAGAGCTTTGAAAATTATTTTTGCGAGGTGTACGGCCTTTTTCAAATCTTAAACGATCAAGCAGGACTTTGGGAAACAACTCCTCCCTCGTCACTCCCAAAACCGAGGCAATCGCGATCAATTCGCGGTCATTGATTTCGCGTATCTCCGCTTCGATCTTTGCCAGCGTACCTCGAGAACTGCGATCATTGACCGGAGGCCGATCCTTCGAACAGTTGGGTAAGTGAGTCAGGCCGGAGGCCGAACCTCCGCCGGGCACAGTGCTGGACAAGCGGGAGCGGGGAGGTAGGGTGAGGGTCAAGAGCAATGGCCTTCGAGGAACACCATCCGGGGAGCGAGGCGCCCCTGTCGAGTCCGGAGGCGGAGCTTTACCATGACCGGTCAACGGGGCTGGCGATTTTCGGGGTGATGACAATCGGGTTGGGGTGTCTCTCGGGATTGTTTGTGCCGCTGGCGATCTTCGGGCAGGCGATGTCGGCGAGCGTGACGCATGAGCCGACGGATTTTACGCTCATTCTACCGGCACTATGCATTTACGGGGTGCTGGCGGTGGCGTTGATCTGGCTGGGGATCGGGTCGGTGTTGGCGCGGCGGTGGGCGCGGGCGTTGCTGCTGATTTTTTCGTGGAGCTGGCTGGCACTCGGGGTGGTGGAAATCGTGGCGATGAGCTACATCCTGCCGAAGACGCTGGCGAACCTGCCCGCCAACGGGACGGACAATCAACCGGCCCTGACGGGGGCGGCGATCGATGGGGTTTTGGTGGGGATGTTCGTGGTGCTGGGCGTGGTGTTCGTGATCATGCCGGGGGCTTGGACGTTTTTCTATAGCAGCCGCCATGTGAAGGCGACGTGCGACGCGCGGAGTCCGGGCGCGACCTGGACGGATGCGTGTCCACTGCCGGTGCTGGCGATTTGTTTGTGGGGGATGTTTTCGGTGCCGATGATGGTGGTCATGCCCATCGTGGGACATGGGGTGGCACCGTTTTTCGGGATCTTTCTAACGGGGTGGACGGGAACGCTGTTTTACTTTTTCCTGGCGGCGCTCTGGATCACGGCGGTGTGGCTGATGTACCGACTGGATGTGCGGGGGTGGTGGCTGCTGCTGATTGCGCTGGGGATCGGGATGGTCTCGATGCTGATTACCCTTTCGCAGCACAATATGCTGGAGATGTACCGGCTGATGCATTATCCGGAGGCGCAGATCGAGCAGATCCAGAAGTCGGGGCTGCTGGAGGGGAACAGTTTGATGTGGATGTCGGCGATTTGGTTTGTGCCGTTTCTGGGGTACCTGTGGTTCATCAAGCGGTATTTTCGGAGCGAGGGGTAGGCAGAGTTGGGGACAGGCGATAGGTCGGAGGGGACGGCGGCCTTTTTGGGGAGAGTATGGGCAAGGCGAATGGCGATGATCGTTCGGGGGCTGATCCTTCGACTCCGCTGCGCTTCGCAAGGATGACGGATTCTTATTTTGAGGATCGGTGGCTCGCTGTGCTCGGGCCCGTTGCCCGGAGGTCAACGGCTACCTACTGAGGGGGTGCGTCGGTCAGCGCTGACCGTCGATGAGTTCCCAGAATTCGGGGACTTTCTGGAGCATTTCGTCCTCGGCCATGGGGAGCTTGGTGCGGTAGAGGAAGTCTTTGAGGGTGTTTTTGTGGAGGACGCGGTGGATGAGGAGGCCGGCGTCGGTGCGCTCGAAGTAGATACGGTAGTCCTTGGTGCGGTAGCGATAGAGGTTGCGGTTTTCGCGGTGGAGCTTGCCGAATTTATCGGGGTCGGCGCGGTCGAGGTCCTCGGGGAGGAAGTTGAATTCGCTGAGGATCTGGAGCTGGAGGAGCTTGGGGAGTCCGGCGAGTTCGGAGGTGGAGCGGTCGTTGAAGACGATCTGGAACATGGTGGGTGAGGCAGGGTCAGTTGCCGGAGTCGGTTTTGGGTTCCTCGCCGTAGAGGAGGTAGGGGCGGCGGGCCTCGCGGAAGGCAGCGAGGCCGGGTTGCCAGGAGGTGATGATTTCCTCGGGAGTCTTGCCGCCCTGGAGGGCGAGGCGGAGGGCGTCGCCACCGGCGATGTGGTCGAAGGCGGAGGGGCCGGAGTTGCCGTCGTCGGAGGTGCGGAACATTTTGGTGCCGGGAGCGTGGTAGAGGCGGTAGAGGATCTGGACGGCGAGGTTGGTGAGGTTCACTTTGTCGCGGTCGGTGTAGTAGATCTGGCAGCCGTTGATGATCTGGTCCTTGAAGACCTGGTAGAAGGGCTTAAAGGTGACGGGGCGGAAGAGGACGCCGGGGATGCCGAGGTTGTTGAATTCGTCGGTGACGGCGAAGGAGTTGAGGCTGGGGTGGCCAAAGACGGCGAAGGGGAGGGTGTAGCCGACGCCGTTACTGACGCCGCCCGCCTCACCGAGGAAGCCGGTGGCGACGTAGTCGAAGGCGGTATCGGCGGTGGGGATGTGAGGGGAGGTGGGGACCCAGAGGAGGCCGGTGTCGTCCCAATACATGGAGCGGTACCAGCCGACCATGCGGACGATGGTGAGGGCGGGTTTCTTTTTGATCCAGCCGTGGGACTCCTCGATCATGTAGGCGAGTTCGCCTGGGGTCATGCCGTAGACGTAGGGGATGTTCCACTGGCAAGTGAAGGAGCGGAACTGGGGGTCGAGCATCATGCCTTCGACGCGGTTGCCGTTGAGGGGGTTGGGGCGGTCGAGGACGTAGAATTTGATGCCAGCCTCACCGGCGGCCTCCATGGCGAGGCCCATGGTGCTGATGAAGGTGTAGCTGCGGCAGCCGATGTCCTGGATGTCGTAGACGAGGACGTCGATGCCTTTGAGCATGTCGGGGGTGGGTTTGTTGGTGGGGCCGAAGAGGGAGTAGACGGGGAGGCCGGTGTGGGCGTCGGTGGTGGAGGGGACGTAGGCGCCAGCCCAGTCGGAGCCGTAGACGCCGTGCTCCGGGCCGAAGAGGGCAACGAGTTTGACGCCGGGGGCCTTGAGGAGGATGTCGACGGTGCTGACGCCGTGGGAATCGATGCCGGTGGCGTTGGTGATGAGGCCGACGCGGAGGCCTTTGAGTTGCTCGAACTGGTGGTCTTCGAGGACGTCAATGCCGACTTTGACGTTGTCGGCATGGAGGGGGAGAATCAGCAACCCGACGAGGAGGAAAGTCGCGCGAAGGAAAGTCATGAGGGGAGCAGGGGGGGAGTGTGGCACGTCGAATGCGGCTTGGGAAGTCTGTCATCTGGGAGGGAATTTTGTGAGAGAGCGAAAAAAGTTCGAATGCTTTGCAGGCGGGGAGCGTCTTAAAGAGTGAGGCAATTATGAAAAAACTCTTCTTGATGGCGGCTTTGTTGATGGTGCTGGGCTTTACCTCGCAAGCGCAGGCAGGGGTGCGAGTGGGGATTGGGATCGGGGTGGGGGTCGGAGGTTATTATGGCGCACCGTATTATGGCGGCGGATACCCGGTTTATTACGCGCCGTATCCTCCGGGATACTATGGGTGCTACGGGCCGGGGTATTATCCTGGCTATTACTATGGGCCGCGGTATTACGGGGGTTACTACGGACGCGGGTACTATGGGCGTGGTTACTACGGGCATGGTGGGTATCGGCGGTAGTTAAGCAAGTTGCCCGGACAGCATAACGGGCCCCTCGCTTGAAAAAGCGAACTTGATCGCAGTGGGGGCGGGGCCTAAACCAGTGCAGACCATATGGGCACCTGCTTATGCTGATACTGCGAGCCGCTTTTTTGGAATTGCTGATTTGCGTTCATGTGATCGGCGGGGCGGTGTTGTTCCGGCGTCTATTCCCACGGGAATCGCCGTGGCTGGGGTTTGTAGTGCCGATCGTGGCCGTGGTATCGGTGTTTAATTTTATCGAGCACTATGTGGCGCTGCCCAACCTGGGCTGGCTGTTGCCATTCACGCTGGGGGGGGTGATCTGGAACTTCGCGAGGCCGGGGTACACGTGGGACGGCCTGCGGTTCCCGACCGTGCTGTTCGTGGCGACGTTCACGTTTATGCTTTTTTTGAGGTGCGTGTCGCCCTCGATTCCAAATTACACGGAGGGTGGGGTCGACCTGACGCGGGTGCTGAATTATTGCATGGGGGAGCGGGTGCCGCCGACGGATTGCTGGATGCCGCCGTACGATTACGGAAACTATTATACGTTCCAGCACTATGGGGCGTCGGTGCTGAAGCGTCTGCTATCGGTGGATGTGGGGACGGGACTGAACCTGAGCTACGCGCTGCTACTGGCGTTGCTGTGCCAGATGGGGGCGGGGACGGCGTTTTCGATCACGGGGAAGCGGTGGGTCTCGTGCCTAATCGTGCTGATCTTGCTGGCGGGATCGACCGGCAGCGCGCCGTTTCTGATTTGGTTCAAGTACCCGATCCCCAGTTATGGGATGTCGACGGACCTGGACACGAGCTGGGACCATCCGGAGTTAAATCCCTTTGCGTGGATTTTAGCAACGGACCAATTTCACCCAGGGCTGACGCTGGTGGCCCCGACCTACGAGCTGTATTGCCCGGAGTTTCATGCGAACCTGGGGGCGACTTACCTGACGATGGCGGCGCTGCTGGCCTCGTTCGAGTTGTACAAGGAGGGGCGGTACAACTGGCCGTGGATCTGCCTGCTGACGCTGCCGTTGCTGGCGGTGATCACATCGGCATGGTACTTCCCGATCGCGCTGATTTTTTGCGCGGG
>CAJCII010000145.1 GCA_903970335.1 Bacteroidota bacterium
GTCCCATGCCGCCGTAGTCGTAGAGCTTCGAGTCGGGCACCCCGCCCCGATCGGGCTTGGGCAGCTCGACGGCGAGGAGGGGCGCATCGAGAACGACGAGCATCACGGCGAGGAAAAGGAAGAGGAACGCGAAGAGGGGAAAGCGGGGCATGGTGTTATTTCTATCCTCGTTATTCTGGAAGATAAATCTTAATTCGGCGCCCCGCCTTTCATGAGGTAATAGACGGTAAATCCACCGATGACGAGGACATGGAGCGCGAGAACGACCAGAAAGACGATGAGGCAACCGCTGCCGACGACGCCAAACCACTTGACCATTGTTCCGCCGACGGGAGGGTTTTGCTTAAGCTCCGTCCGGACGATCTCCCGGATTTGCTCCAGTTCTTCCGGGGAAAAGGCCATAACCGAACTTTGGGTTTTGCGAGGCCGAATTCAAGACTGGATTATTCGGTGGAATTTGAGATGGGATTGGTGGGATGAGAGGGACTAAAGTCGAGGCCAAGATGATCTCCAGGCTATCGCTCGTTTCGATGCTCGCCCTGCTTTTGACGTTCGGTTCCGGCCTTGTTTTGGGGTTATTCCTGGGGAGTGATTTTTCTGCGACGGATGCGACTGGAACTGGCGTCGCGGGCACACCATCGAAGCTATCGTCGGGTTCGGGAGCGCCAAGCGAAGGCCCGGCGGACAGTGAGTTGAACGCACGCATTCACGATCTGGAAAACGAACTCGCGGAAGAGAAGAGTAATGAGGACGCACAGGTTCTACAGGACCGGTTCGCCTTTTTTAAACAACCACACGAAGGAATCTATCTGCAAACTTTCGACGATAAGCTCAAAATTTCGCCCGCGATGGCGGATGTCTTGGGGCTGACCAAGGAGGAAGTGCAGGCGGTCGAAAAGCACTTGCAACAGACCAAGGGCGACGTGGATTCGTACGAAAGCGCGAACCTGACGTTGGTGAAACAATCGGCCGACAGCGTCACGTATGAAATACCGGCCAATCCCGAAGGAAAGGAGATCCAAGCCCAGCTCGACAGCATGATTTCCGTCGAGATCGGCACCGACCGGGCTGGGCTGATTACCGCCGATATCGACAAGTCCCCCTATTCGGCGTTGTCGGCCTTCGATGAAAACAAGAGACAGATCGAGATCAAATGGGACAACCAACATCAAACGTATGCCATTCTGGATAGCGTTCTTGGCCCGGATGGAAGGGTGCTGTCTACTTCGGTGAAGACTACCAATTCCCTGCCTCCGAGGTATGAGCATCTTCTACAAGCAGATACCGGACAATAGACGAAATTAATCCCATGCCGCCTTCCTCCGATCTCACCCGCATCGTCCTTACCGGTGGCCCGTGCGCGGGAAAAACGACCATCCTCGCGTGCGTCAAAAGTCATTTCTCCGCGCTCGGCTACCACGTCTACCTCGTCCCGGAAGCGGCCACGCTGGTCATCAACACCGGCTTCATCCCGGCGGCGTTTCCCGGCGATGCGATCTACGAGTTGCAGGACGCGATCCTCGATCTCACCCTCGCGCTCTACCGACAGACCGAGCGCCTCGCGGGGCAGTTGGCGCGTTACCCGGCCCTCATCGTCTACGACCGGGGCAGCCTCGATGCGAAGGCCTACTGCACCGACGCCGCCTGGGCGCGCATCCTCCACACCCGGGGCACGACCGAAGCCGGGTTACGCGATGCGCCCTACGACGGAATCATCCACCTGGTGACCGCCGCCGATGGCGCCGAGGAATTTTATTCGACATCGAACAACTCCGCCCGGCTGGAAAACCTGGCCGAAGCGCGTCAAATCGATCTCCGCTTGCGGGCCTGCTGGGCGCAGCATCCCCAGTTCAAGCTCGTCGATAACTCCACCCCCTTCGAGGGCAAGATCCAGCGCACGATCGACCTGATCCGCCAGTTGCTGCCGACCTAAAAGCTAAGCCGCCTTGGCGTGACCGTTCCGATGAACGGCAGGGCGCGGCTCACGGTGGCCTGCGGAGGATTCATAACCGTTCCGCCCAGCCGTCTGCCGCAGGGAGGGACGGGGCCGGAGGTAATCGAGGATTTTGCCGAGTTCGGCCCGCATCTCCTGACGCGGGATGATACGGTCGATCAGGCCGCGCTCGAGCAGAAATTCCGCCGTCTGGAAGCCCTTCGGCAGGTCCTGACGCGTGGTCTCCTTCAGCACGCGCGCCCCGGCAAAGCCGATCATCGCCTTCGGTTCGGCAATGATCAGGTCGCCGAGCGTGGCGAAGCTGGCGGTGACGCCCCCCATGGTCGGGTGCGTGAGGATCGAAAGAAAAGGCAGCCGCGCAGCCGCGTGACGCGAAAGCGCTCCACTCGTCTTGGCCATTTGCATAAGACTGAACATCCCCTCGTGCATCCGTGCGCCGCCGGACGCGGAGAAAATCAGTACGGGCAGACCCTGCTCCGTGCCGCGCTCGATCGCGCGGGTGAGCTTTTCCCCCATCACCGACCCCATCGATCCACCCAGAAAATTAAACTCCATCACCGCAACCGAAACCGCGTGCTGGTCGATCTTCCCCAGTCCGCAGACGACACCCTCCTTGAGTCCGGTCTTTTTCTGGTACTTCTTCAACTGCTCCGAGTAGCTCGAAGCCCCGGTAAATTTCAGGATGTCGACGGAGGCAACCCCGGCGTCGAATTCCTGCCAGCTTCCCTCGTCGAGCAAATGGTGCAGCCGCTGCCGGGCCGTGATGTTGAAGTGGTGATTGCAAACCTTGCAGACCATCTGGAGCGATTCCAGTTCCTTGTTAAAGACATACTCGCTGCAGCCGGGGCACTTGGTCCACAGCCCCTCGGGCATTTCCTTTTTACGCGTGGGCGTCTTCCCGTAGTCGGGTTTGGGGAAGACACTATCGGAGGGTGAGTGGGGCATAGTTTTAGGGAGGGAGCTTTCAACTCCGGGCCACGGTCAGGACCGCCAGCTTCGCCGCCCCGGCCTGGGCCATAGGCTGAGCGCAGGCGTTAACGGTCGCGCCTGTCGTAAAAACATCATCGATTAATAGCAAAGACCGCCCCTTAACGTCAAATCCCCGTTTGAGCCGGAACGCGCCGTTCATATTTTGTTGCCGCGCCTGGCGCTCAAGACCCGTCTGCGAAACTGTTTCCCGATAACGATAAAGGCAATCCAGGACCGGAATTTTCCTCGCCGAACGCAGACCCCGCGCCAGCTCGTTCGCCTGGTTGAAGCCCCGCTCCCGATAGCGGCGGTGGAAGAGCGGAACCGGCACCAGCGCGTCCCATTCCTTCCCGGCGGCGTACCGATCGTAGACTTCGGTGAGCCACTCGACCAGATGGCGATGTCGATAATACTCGTTGCGATACTTGAAGCCGATGATCGCCTCCAGCACCTGCCCCTCCGTGCGATAACCCGCCCGTGCCCACTGGAAGTACCACGTCCGGTCCGCGCAATTCGCGCACTCGAAACTCGCCCCATGCGTCTCCATCGCGGAAAACGGCTCGGCGCAGTGCTCGCAAAACGGTCTCTCGATTCGGACCGGTTCCTTCGCCTCGCTCTCCGGCCACGGAAAGGCCAGGTTCAGGGCGCATTCTCCCCAGTCTCGGGCAAAATCGAGGGGTGCCGATAGAAGAGCCATAGCCAAAGTCCAAGCAAAATGAATACCAGTGAAGTGATCGGACTCGATACTATATCGCCTCCGCCAAAAATAAAGTCGTGCCTCGGCGCAGGCAACACCAGCCCGGAATAGAGCAGTTGCACGAGAATCAGCCCCCCGTGCAGCCCGGCGTTGACCCACAATGAGCCGGAGCGCAGGTAGACCCCTCCCAGGATCAACCCGAGCAGAAAGAGATTCAGCGCCTTGCCGGAGAGTAAATCGCCCTCGACGAGCGCTTTCCACGCCGCCCCGATGGCGGTGACCCCGCTCCACCCCGCCACCGGCTGCGCATCGAGTTCCACCGGGATTTTAACGAAATGCGCCAGCATAAAAATCGCCGCCGCCACGATCCAACCCGCGCACCAGCCCAGTCGCTCAATCAACTCCCGTTGCAGGAATCCGCGAAAGACCGTTTCCTCGATCGGCGCGGCAAAGATCGCCGCCACCACGGCAAGCAGTATCCGGTACGCCACCGCCTTCCCGTCGCACGGCGCGAGCGCAAAGCCATCCACCGCCGCCTTGAACCCGATCATCGCCTGCGCGGAAACGGCGGCGATGAACAGCCCCAGCAGCACCTGCTTCCACGCCTCGCCGGTCCATGGCCAAAGTTGCCCCAGCGGAATCCGCGCCCCGAAAAGCCCCACCGCCGCCAGCGCGGAAAGGAGCAGCCCCCGGTCCATCGCCCGGTGAAACGGAATCGGCGCGATCCATGACAGCCCCCAATACAGCACCGGCCCAAGCGCCATCGCCCCCAGAAAAACGATCAGGAAGAAAACCGGCAAGACGAAGCCCGGCTTGATCGTGAGGCTAAGGGAGATCGGGCGAAACCAAGGATGGCGCGGCAAATGCCATTGATCTTTCATCTCAGGCTGGCAGACTATCGCTTTTACCACCGTACCCAAGCACGAAGATGAAATTGACCCCCCTCGAGTTTGAAAAACCGCTGGTCGAGCTCGAGAAGAAAATCGAAGCGCTCAAAGTCCAGTTCAAGGAGCACATCGTCGATGCCGCCCCGGAAATCGCCGCGCTCAAGGACCGCGCCAAGGAACACGCCGCCGGCGCCATGCCCGAGATGGAGGCGCTGCAGGCCAAACTGGCCGAGACGCGCCGGCAGATCTATTCCAACCTCAGCCCATGGCAGCGCGTGCAGATCGTCCGGCATTCGGCGCGTCCCTATACGCTCGATTACCTCAAGCTCCTCGCCGCCGATTTCATGGAGATGAGCGGCGACCGCTGCTATGGCAACGACCAGGCGCTCATCGGCGGCTTCGCGCAGATCGGCGACCAGCGGGTGATGGTCATCGGCCACCAGAAGGGCCACGACACCAAGGAGAACATCCGGCACAATTTCGGCCTCGCGCACCCGGAGGGTTACCGCAAGGCGCTGCGGCTGATGCGACTGGCCGACAAGTTCGACCTGCCCATCGTCAGCTTCATCGACACGCCGGGCGCCTATCCGGGCATCGCGTCGGAGGAGCGGCATATCGCCGAGGCGATCGCGGTGAACCT
>CAJCII010000146.1 GCA_903970335.1 Bacteroidota bacterium
CCACCGCCTCGTCCGCACCCCCGAGACCGAAATCGAAGGCACCACCGTCGAGCAAGTCATCGACCAGCTCCTCGCCTCCGTCGAAGTCCCCCGCTAACGAGTAGCCGCCACAACGGAACCAGTCCCTCCCGAGGGGGTGCAGCGAGGTTGGGGCCGGAATTGGGGAAAAAGGCGCTATTTGTAGCCAGAATTGAGGGACGGTACCTGTACAACGTCCTCCGCTACGTGGAGGCCAATCCGTTGCGGGCGCAGGACTGGCCGTGGTCGAGCCAGTCCACGGCAACGGTCCGCCATGGGCTGGCCCCAACTTGGTCATCTCGTCAAAAAAGCCTCCACGCCCTAAATGCCCAGTCTGACCTAAATTTATAGGCCATTTAGCCCAATTTTAACTACCGCTTGGACGGCAGGCTCACCTGTCGTCCGTCCCTCCAGAGCGACTTCGGGTCGTCACGGTGGGCGCGGCGATCTTGTGGCGCTGAACCTTGGTCATATAAGGATGACAGGTTTCTAAACGAGGATCGCGCGAGCGCGGGCGGCGTCCTCGGCGATTTGCGCTTTGAGGGCGTCGAGGTCGGGGAAGGTCATCTCGTCGCGGAGCCAGACGAGGTCGGAGACCCAGAGTTTCTGCTCGTAGAGATCGGCCTGGAAATCGAGAAGGTGGACTTCGAGGGAGTCGATGCCGTTGGAGGTGAAGGTGGGGCGCTGGCCGAGGTTCATGACGGCGCGGTACTTGGTGAGGTTGCCAGCGACGCGGGCGCGGGCGGCGTAGACTCCGCGGGGCGGGAGCATTTGCTCGATGTCGGCGAGGTTGGCGGTGGGGAAGCCAAGTTGGCGTCCGCGGGCGTCGCCGTGGATGACGTGGCCGACGACGGCATAGGAGCGTCCGAGCAAGCGGGCCGCGTCCTCGAAGCGGCGTTGCTGGATGGCTTCGCGGATGCGGGTGCTGCTGACGGGCGAGCCGTCGAGGAGGACAGGGGGGATGGCCTTGACGGAGAAGCCACGGTCGCGGGCGAGTTCGGCGAGGCGGGTGGCGTTGCCTTCGCGGTTGCGGCCGAAGGACCAGTTTTCGCCGATGGCGACTTCCCGCAGGTCGGGGAAGATGCGTGCGATTTCGGCAACGAAGGCGGGGGCGGAGAGTTCGCGCAGCGCGGCATCGAATTTCACGGCGACGAGGGCGACGGTCCCTTGGGTGCGAAGGTAGGCGACTTTTTGCTGGAGCGTGGTGAGGCGCAGCGGGGCGCGGTCCGGCGCGATGACGGCGAGGGGATGAGGCTCGAAGGTGAGCGCGGCGACGTTGCCGGTGAGGCTGCGGACGACGGCCTGGTGCCCGAGGTGGACGCCGTCGAAGACGCCGATGGCGAGTCCGGTCACGTCCGGATGAGGGGCGAGTTGGGTGAGAGGGACGGGGCCGATGAGCACAAGATCACCTGCGACGCAAACGGGAGACTTCGGGGAGGGTGAGGAGCGACGGGAGCAACTGGCGGGCGTCGGTGGTTTTTTGGAGGGTTTCCCAACTCAGGGCGCGTTCGAGGGAGAAGTTGCCCGACTTGAGTCGGCTTAGTTGGACGAGATGCGCGCCGCAGCCGAGGTCGTTCCCGATGTCGTGGCAGTAGGTGCGGACGTAGAAGCCCTTGCTGCACTGGATGCGGAATTTGACGAGCGGGAGGGCGACTTCATCGATGACGTAGTTGCCGATGTGGACGAGGCGGGGTTCGCGTTCGACGGTCTTGCCGGCGCGGGCGAGTTTGTAGAGGGGCACGCCCTGTTGCTTGAGGGCGGAGACCATGGGGGGGATTTGGTAGAAGTCGCCGGTGTATTTTTTGAAGGCCGCCTCGAGTTGCTCGCGGGTGAGGGCGGGGACGGGCTTTTCCTCGAGAGTCTTACCGTCGGCGTCTTGGGAGTCGGTGGTGACCCCGAGTTTCATGGTCCCGGCGTATTCCTTGTCCTCGGCCATGAGGAGGTCCTGGATTTTGGTGGCCTTGCCGATGACGAGCATGAGGAGGCCGGTGGCGAGGGGGTCGAGCGTGCCGCAATGGCCGACTTTTTTGAACTGAAAGCGTTTGCGGACAAAATCCACCACGTCGTGCGAGGTGCATCCGGTCGGTTTGTCGATGAGTAGTACTCCGTCTGCTTCCATAAGGGTCAGTTTTTCCGCCTGGGCAGTTAGCCGGGCAATTGGTGGGCGATTAAAGCGAGCAGCTTTTCCTCCAGATCGGAGGGCTGCAGGCTGGTCCTTAATCCGGCGGCGAGGCGATGTCCGCCCCCACCGAATTGTTGGCAAATTTGCTGGACATCGACGTGGCCGCGGGAGCGGAGGCTGGCGCGGGTGAGGCCTTCCGGGAGGGATTCGAGGAGGAAGGCGACTTCCACGGTTTTGACCATCTGGAGGTAGTCGATGACGCCCTCGGCTTCATCTGGAGTTGCGCCGCTGCGGGAGTAGGTTTCCGGGCCGAGACAAAACCAGGCGACTTGGTTACGGTTGGCGAAATGGATGGCGTTGAAGACTTCGCGAAGGAGAAGGAGGCGTTCGGCGCGGAAAGACTGGTAGCAGGACTGGGCGAGGTCGGTGGGATCGGCCCCGGCGGAGATCAATCGAGCTGCGATCTCGAAGGTGCGGGCGGTCGTCTGCCGGTAGCGGAAGTTGCCGGTATCGGTCATGAGGCCGACGTAGAGATTCGCGGCGACGTCGGCGGTGAGAGGCAGGTTGAGGGCGGTAATGATTTCGTAGAGGAGTTGGGCGGTGGCGGGTGACTCGGCGTCGATCAGGTTGAGTTTGGCATAGCCGGGGTTACTGATGTGGTGGTCGATGTTGACGTCGGGAGTGCGCTGCCATTTTTCGAACGCGGGACCAAGGCGCCTAGGGTCGGCGCAATCGACGGAAACGACGATGCGATCCGGTTCCGGAGCTTCAGGCGAGGTGGCGGTGAGGTCGTTGCTGCCGGGGAGGAAAGCAAAGAGAGAGGAGAGGCCGTCGGCATTCGTTACCCGAACATCCTTGCCAGCGGCCTGGAGGCTGAGAGCCAGCCCGAGGGTGGAGCCGTAAGCGTCGCCGTCGGGGCGGAGGTGGGAAATGACCAGAAACCGTTTGTTTCGGTCAAAGACGGTGCGAAGCGACGAAAGGATAGCGGGGGAAAGCATAGGTGGAAAACGTCAAGCAATAGGAGAGTTGGAATCTCTTGTCGAGTCCGGCATACCGGCTTTCAAGGGGAGATTCCCGGTTAAAAATCAACGGACGACAAAAAAGTAATAGAAGGCTCCTCCGAGTATGAGGAGAATGACAGCGGAGATGACGATATTGGGCCAAGGGCTTCGGGTCGGCGCCCGTTCCGGTTTGGCCAGGTTTTCATAACTGATGGCCGACTCGCCTTTGACGAAGGAGCGGTCGTCTTTGAGGGTCTGGGTCTGGCGTCTTTTGATCGAATCGGGAAGTCTGACCGTATCGTGAGTGATGGGGCGAGAGGCTTCGAGTTTTAACTGGTCGATGTCGGCGCTGGAAGAGGCAGGGGTTTGCAGCTTGGGGCGCTTGATGCCGGCTTCGAATTTCATCTGGACGGCCCCCATTTGGATGAGATCGCCAGGGCGGAGAATTACTTCGGTAATGGCCTCATCGTTGACAAAGGTGCCGTTGGAGGAATTGAGGTCGCGCAGGACGATATCGGGGCCGCTCATGATGAAGATACAATGACGACCGGAGACGGAGGGGTAGGGGAGACAGATTTCATTGCCCGGGAGGCGCCCAACGTGGGTGTATTCAACGTTCAGCTCGTGGACAGCGGGGGGCAAATCGGGGCGGAGGATGGTCAATTTAGGCTGGTTTTCCTGAGAGCGGAGGCTGCCGGAAGGTTCCTTGGTGATGATGGGGACGTCCTTGGGGCTGGAGAGACCGGCATCGGCGCGTCGGGCCCCTTCGAGGAGTAGTTGCTCCCAAGTCGATTCGACGGTTTTTTTGTGAGGGAGAATGTCCTCGTTGACGGAGAAGCCTCCACCGGGCCACGCAAGCATGGTGTAGATGGCTTCCTCCCCTTCCATGTGGCCGCAGAGCGCGTGGAGGACCCGCCCATGCTGGACGAAGACGAAGCCGTAGGATTCTCCGGAGCGGAAAGTGATCTGGCCGCTGCGGCGGCCGAGGCAGCACATTTGCAAGACTTCGGCGAGTCCCATCTGCGACGCCGTGTTAAAACCGGTCGGGAATTGATTCTCCGGGCTTGGAATGGGATTGGAATTGGGGTATGTCATCTCTACGATAATTGCAGTTGCAACTGTCCGATAATAGTGCACCATCGACTGGCCTTGACAAGCTTTCCAAAAAACTCCTCCTATGGCATTCCCGTTTTCTTTTGGTAAAAAAGATAAAAACCCACCCGAAGCCGCTGCCCCCGTGGCAAAAGCATCGCCGACACCGCCCAAGATTCAGAACCCTCCGGGTGCTCCGGCGATACCCGCGGTGAAACCTCCTCAACCGGCTGGTCTGATTCCTGCGTCGGGGAAGCATGCCGGTGCGGCGACGACACAGCCAATGGTCATGCCGAGGGCAGTCGGATCGGGGTTAAAGCCCTCGCGTCCGGGGGTGGCGCAATCTTCACGATCGACGCAGCGGATCGTTTTGCCTTCAGGGACCGCAGTCAAGGCCAGCCCGACGACACCGTTGGGGGGCCAGGTTTCCGCAGGGCGCATCAATTTGCCGATCGGGATGATTCTGCGCAACCTGCCGCAGGAGGTCCTGGCTTCGGATCTTTCGGAGTTCGAGGCATCGGGGGCGGCGGCCACGGAAATTGGTTTGCCGATGAACATGATCCTGAGTCAGCTTCCCTCGGGCAAGATCGAGATTGCGCTTTCCGATCTCGTGCCACATTTCCCCGCCGGCTATCTTCAGCCGACGCAGTCGATCGCCGGTTATCTGCCGAACTTGATCAATTTGCCGCTAATGGATGTGGTGATGCGAATCCCACCGGATTTGATGGCGTTGCGTCCCGATCAAAAAGATGTCGATGCGGCCGTGATTAACATGGCGGATCCGTTTACCGAAGAAATATTGCGGGAGCAGGCGGAAGCGGCGCGTCGTCAGCAGGCGCAGGCGCAGGCCCAAGCCAATATCATCGACGAGAATCAGGTTGCTCCGACGGAGGAATTTGTTCCTCGCGAGCAGCCAGCCCCGACGCCAGCACCCCCGAAGACGATTGCACCTCCGCCGCGGCCATCATCCGTGCCGATTCCGCCGATGCGCATTCCTGCATCGACACCCGCGATGCCACCGGCAGCTACTCCTGCCCCGGTGGCGAAAGCGCCGCCCGCCCAGGTGCCGAGTAGTGCGCTAACGACGGGACCGGTGGTTCCCAGCGGCTTGAGCGCCCGGACCATCTCGCCGACGGGACGCCTGCCGGCCCCGAGCCGGGCGACGACGGCCATTCCGACGCGGCCACCGGCGGCAGTCACCTCTCCGATCGAACCGGCTCCTTCCACCCCAACGAGTCCCCCGAAGAGCCAGGCGGCTCCGCCTGTGCCTCCAGTGCCACGGGAAACGACCACCGTTTCCGTTACGGCGACACAACGGCCAGTACCGTTTCCTCCGCAGCCGTCCCGGCCTCCGCTTGCGCCGCCAACCGTGCCAGTGGTCACGACTACGCCGCCTCCGCCGACCGATATCGTTTCGGAACCACCACCCGCACCGGTCGAGGGTCCAGCGGTGAGCGCTTCAGATGCTCCAAGCGGATCCGACGATTTGCAGCGGTTGGCTGCTCTGGCGATGGCCGAATTGGGTGACGACAGCGAGCCGGCAGCAAAACCGGTCGATTTTCCCGAGTCTGCCGCACCGACGATCGCTTTGCCCACAATGAAGCTTCCGAGCAGCCCGGTGCCATTGCCTGACGAGGTCGGGTTGCCTTCTCCGTCTCAAGTTGCGGAGACCGTTCCGCTGCCGTCTCCGGTCGTCAGGCCCGAGCCGGAGGCCATAGCGCCCGAGCCGCCCCTGCCTCCTCCTCCCGCTTTGGTGGAAGCGCCGCCAGTCGATTATCCGCCGGTTCCCGCGCCGGAGCCGCCTGCGGAAATCAAGGCTGCTCCTACCTCCGCGCCAGTCGCCGAGGAGGCACCGACGGCAACACCGGCTCCAGAGCCGTCTCCTTCGCCAGCTCCGTCTCAAGGGGTTGCTTTTAACCTGAATACGTGCACGGCGGACGATTTGGTACGGAATATCCCGGGCTGCTTCCGCGAGCTGGCCGAATCGATTGTACGTCATCGGACAAAGATAGGTTCGTTCAAGCGACTGGAAGATTTGCTTGATGTGCCCGGAATTACGAAAGCCGCCTATACGAACCTGACGGGCGAAACACCTCCGGAAAACAGGATTCCGCTGACCCTGAATGAATTGTTGGGTTTCCCGGCTGACCAACACATTACCTTGAAGGATGTGACGGAACGGATCACCTGCTGGCCGGATGTAACGGGCTGTATTTTGAGTCAAAGCACCGGGCTTTCCCTGGTCGGGACGGTTCCGGAGGGTTTGAGCAAGGATGCGATCGTTGCCTTCGCACCGAGGATGTTCGAAGCGCTCAACAAGTCCTTCCAGGAAATCACCGGTCGGGAGACGGACGAACTGGTCATTCCGGCGCCGGGCAACAGTTTCCACATTTTCCGCAACAAGGATCTTTACCTGATTATTCTGAGCCGCACGCCGCAAATGCCCGAGCGGCATATGAAAGTGGCACGGTTTGTTCTGGCAGCGCTCAGCATCAAGAGAGACTGATTCCGAAGATGACTTATGGCTTTCATCAATTATTCGAGTCGTGAAATCCAGCTGAAAATCGTCTACTATGGGGCGGCTCTTTGTGGCAAGACGACCAATCTGGTGACATTGCACAAGCAGATCACCCACGCACAAAAGGGCGAGCTGGTTTCGTTGGCGACGGATGCGGACCGCACGCTCTTTTTCGATTTCCTCTCGCTCAACACCAAGACGCTGCCGGGATTTACCACGCGATTCCAGTTGTATACGGTGCCCGGTCAGGCCATTTACAATACCACGCGCCAACTGGTGCTCAAGGGTGTGGATGGGATCGTTTTTGTGGTCGATTCCCACTGGGAAAAGATGGCGGACAATGTGGAATCCTTTGCGAATTTACAGGAAAACCTGATCGAGAACCATTTGAGCCTGGTTCAGATCCCGTACGTTTTGCAGTACAACAAGCGGGACATTCCGAATGCCGCACCCATAAATTATCTTGAGTTTACCTTCAATAACCGGGCCAACCGCGCTCTGGCCTTCGAGGGTGTGGCCTCGACCGGGGTTGGGGTGCTTGAGACCTTAAATGCCGCCGCGCGGCTTCTACTGGCCAAGTATTCGAAAACGCCCAACGCCAACGTCACCGGTATGGCTCAAACAAATAAATCTGTCGCGGTTCCGCCGCCTGAGGAAAAGCCCCAGGTGCAGGCGGGCAACGTCGCTTAACATACGAGATACCTATGACTGGAATTGGAATGCTTACGGCCGAAGATCAAATGGCCATCGAACAGCGTCTGGCCGATTTTTTAGCGAAATCGGAGGCGCAATGGTCCGCGCTGGTGGACAAGGGGGGAAATCTTTTCGCGCAATGTGGCGATACGGGAACTCTCGACCTGAGTATTCTCTCGGCTTTGGCGGCCGGTTCGTTTGCCGCCACGCATGAGTTGGCCAAGCGCTTGGGTGAATCGGAGTTCAGCGCCCTTTATCATGAGGGTCACGGTCAGCACATTCTGATGAGCGCTTTGCATCACGAGTGTCTCCTTGTGACCATCTTTGGCGAGAAAACGAACATCGGTCTGGTTCGTTTTTATGCCCAGCAGGTGACGATTACCTTGAACGAACTTCTGCAGCAGGCGCGCGAGAAGGAAGCGATTAGCGGACCGCTACTTTTGGACGGAGATTTCCTGAACGATCAGGCAGCAATTACCTAGGTTGAGGTGGAAAACGGGCAAAAGGTGCATTGCGTCACCTTTTCAGACAAGGACAGTGCTTCATTTACACGCTCAATTGGATTGAATCTGTTCGGATTGTGTCGGATGTTCGTATGTTGGAGAGACATAAGTTGTTTTCTACGAGGAACATAATGTTTTTTGTTCGCCTGAAGAGAATTCAGTTTGGAATCATTGAATAGTCACTATTCGGTTGGCACGCGAAATGATAGGTAAAGCACAATAAGAACTGGTAATCGAAGCAGGTTCAAAGTTTGTGAGTAGCCAGCAGGAGAGGGATAAACATTTTCGTTAAAAAATATTTTTTTAAGAGAGGAGGTGAAATTACAATGATCAACAAAGTTATTACTAACGCCAAAGTTGCGTTGCGCCGGTTGAAGAGCAAGAAGGGGCAGACTCTCGTCGAGTACGCCTTGATTCTGGCCTTCATTTCCGTGGTCGCCATCTCAGTCCTGATTGCTCTGGGCAACCAGATCAAGGGCGTGTTCACGACCATCAGCAGCCAGCTCGCATATGCAGGAAGCAGCCACTAGTACATAGTCAGGCTCAGAGATTTGAGAAGTTCCATCCTCTCAAATCCCTTGCCGATCTCTTATCGGTTGGGGAAAAACTTAAAAATTTCTGTTTCGTTGTAGATGTTTAGTCAATGATGTAGATTGTCCAGGCACCACGAGCAGCACGGCATTCATGAGAGACCTCATTCAAAGCTTCCAATCTTTTCCGAGAAAGCGGCGTTCCGGCAAAAGCGGCCAAACGCTGGTGGAATATGCCCTCATTCTCGGTGTTTTGAGCGTGGTGATGGTAGCTGCATTTACGGTCCTGAACGCGCGAATCGTTGTGGTGTTCAGTGCGATGACTCTGATTCTGGATACCGCGCAAAGCAGCCATTAGAGGCGTACGGTCTCGTCTTCGCCCAATTCCATTCGTTCTGCGTAATTGGTGCTTGCCCTCCGGACGAATTGAGCTACGTTCACCTCTCCCATGAAACCCAATATCCACCCCGAATATGTGGAAAGCCAGATCGTTTGCGCCTGCGGCACCGTCTACCACACCCGCTCCACGAAGCAGAACATCCGCCTCGGCATTTGCGCGGCCTGCCATCCGTTTTTCACCGGCCAGCAGAAGTTTGTCGATACGGCTGGTCGTGTCGAGAAATTCACGCGTCGTTTCGGTACAAGCAAGATGACCGAAAAGCGTCTCGCTGGCGCGACCACTCCCGCCAAGAAGAAATAGCTCCTCTTTTCCGGGCGCAGGCTGCCGACACCGGCAACTGCGCCCTTTTTGTATTCACGTCCAGCCATCGCCTAACCGTTCCTTATGGATTTAGAACCACATCTCGACCGGTTTGCGCGCCGTTTTGCGGAGTTGGAGGAGCTGATGGCGCATCCGGATTTGTACGACAACCCCCAGCGCGCGCAGGAGTTGACGAGGGAGCATTCGCGTCTGAAACTGGCTTTGGCGGACGGTCAAAACTGGCGCAAGTTGAAGCGCGATCTGGCCGAGGCCGAGGCGATGGCCAAAAACACCCTGGAGCCCGAAATGGCCGAGATGGCCGAGGAGGAACTGGCGACGCTGCGTCCGGCTTGCGTGAAGGCGGAACAAGCGGTTCGCTTTGCCATTGTTCCTCCGGATGAAAACGATTCCCGCAATACCATCGTGGAAATTAGGGCCGGCGTGGGTGGGGACGAGGCGGGACTTTTTGCCGCCGATCTGGCCCGTATGTACACGCGGTATGCGGAGCGGGTGGGATGGAAGACGGAAACGCTCGACCTGAGTCCCTCGGAAAAGGGCGGGGTGAAGGAAATGATCTTCCAAATCAACGGGACCGATGTTTTTAAGAAGATGCGTTACGAGAGCGGCGTGCATCGGGTGCAGCGGGTCCCCGCCACCGAGGCGCAGGGGCGGGTCCATACCTCGACGGCGACGGTGGCCGTTTTGCCGGAGGCGAAGGAAGTCGATATCGTCATTCGCCCGGAGGACCTCGACATTAGCGTATGCCGTTCGGGCGGTCCGGGCGGGCAGGGAGTCAACACGACCGACTCCGCCGTGCAGATCACCCATCGCCCGACCGGGTTGACGGTGCGCTGTCAGGACGGTCGTTCGCAGCTCAAGAACAAGGACAAGGCGATGAATATCCTGCGGTCCCGGCTGTTGGAAAAGAAACAGGCCGATGAGGAGGCCAAGTATGCGCAGCACCGTAAGAGCCAGATTGGTTCGGGAGACCGGAACGAGAAGATTCGCACCTACAATTTTCCCGACAATCGCCTGACCGATCATCGCGTCCGCTACACCGCGCATAATCTCTCCTACGTCATGGAAGGCGATCTCGACGCGATCTTCGATGTGCTGGCCGCCCACGCGCTGGAGGAGAAACTGGCGGAACTCGAAGTCGCAACGCCATGACCGTCCTTGAATTAATCCATGCGACGACTCCCTTTTTTGCCCGACACGATGTTCCCTCGCCACGCCTGACGGTGGAACTGATGCTGGCCGAAATCCTGCAAAAAACCCGGATGCAACTTTATCTCGAGTTCGACCAGCCCGTTCCCGAACCGGCTTTGGACCGGCTTCGTCCGCTGGTAAAAAGACGCGCGGAGGGAGAACCACTCGAATACCTCCTGGGTGCGACCACCTTTGCCGGGCACCGGGTGATGGTGACGCCCGACGTTTTGATTCCGCGTCCGGAGACCGAGATTCTGCTCGAAGCGGCGATCAAGCGCATCGATCCGGCTGGTCTGCCGGTGCTTGATGTCGGCACCGGTTCGGGCATCTTGGCGCTGGCTTTGGCAAAAAAGTTCCCCAGCTTGGAGATTGTGGCCGTGGACCTCAGCCCTGCCGCGCTGGCCCAGGCCCGGCTGAATACGGGAGATTGTGGTAATATCCGCCTGCTCGAGAGCGATTTAATGACGGATCCATCCCTGCCGGAACGTTTCCAAATCATCGTGGCGAATCTCCCCTATATCCCGAGCGGACAAATCGACGGCCTGATGCGCGAGGTGCGCCGGGAGCCGCGTCTCGCGCTCGATGGCGGCGCCGATGGTCTCGACTTGATTCGTCGCTTGATCGTCCAAAGTGTTGGCCGGACCCGTTTTCTCGCCTTGGAGTTGGGCGACGGTCAGGCGGAGCTTGCGAAAACGCTTTGCCTCAGCGCAGGTTACGCTTTAATCGATATCCTGCCCGATTTTACGGAGCGGGAAAGAATTCTCGTAGCGGAACATCATGGATAAACTAGTTGTCAAAGGCGGCGCCCGCCTCAAGGGGCGCGTTGCAATCAGCGGATCGAAGAACTCGGCCCTGCCTATCCTGGCAGCGACGCTTCTGACACCGGAAACCTGCGTGCTCCACAATGTGCCGGATTTATCGGACATCCGGTTCATGCTCGAAATTCTTTCGCGGCTGGGCGCGAAGGTCACCTTCGAGAACGGCACGGTGACGACCCGGGCGGAGAAAGTCATCACTGAGGTTCCCTACGACCTGGTGCGGAAAATGCGTGCCTCGATCTGCGTCCTGGGGCCGATGATTGCGCGTTGCGGGAAGGCCACGATTTCCGAGCCGGGCGGTTGTTCGATCGGCGACCGACCGATCGACATCCACCTCAAGGGACTGGCCGAGTTGGGCGCGGTTTCGCATACCGAAGGCGGCAACGTCTATATTCCGAAGGCCGAACTGATCGGCAAGGAAATCTTCCTCGGCGGCAAGTTCGGCTCCACCGTGCTGGGGACGGACAATGTGATGATGGCCGCCACGCGAGCGAAGGGGCTGACCATCATCGAGAGCGCTGCCTGCGAACCGGAAGTGCGCGATCTGGCCGAGTTTCTCCGCAAAATGGGAGCGAAGATCGTCGGGCAGGGCACGCGCCGGATCGAGATCGAAGGAGTCGACGCGCTGGGCGGTGTCGAGCACACCGTCATTCCGGACCGAATCGAGGCGGGTACCTACATGGTCGCTGCGCTCATTACCCAGGGAGAAGTATTTTTGGCCGGAGCCGAGGCCGACCACATGGTCAATGTCATCGACCGAATGAAGAGTTGCGGCGCACAGATCAAATGCGGGCCGGACGGAATCCATGTCGAGGCGACGCGCAAACTCAGCTCGATCGACCTTGTCACCGAAACCTACCCCGGATTCCCAACGGACATGCAGGCCCAGATTTGCGCCCTGATGTCGATTACCCCCGGAATCAGCGCGATCACGGAAAAGATTTTCCCGAGCCGCTTCATGCACCTGAGCGAGTTGCGCCGGATGGGCGCCCGGGTGGAGCTGGAGGGGGCCACGGCCATCCTGCACGGGGTGGAGCATCTGAGCGGGGCGCCGGTCATGGCCTCCGATCTGCGGGCCTCTGCCGCTCTGGTTCTCGCCGGGCTGGTGGCGCACGGCACAACCGAGGTGAATCGCGTCTATCACATCGACCGCGGCTACGAGCATATCGACGAAAAATTGCGCAGTCTCGGGGCGGAGATCGAGAGGGTACGGTGAGCGTTCCGTTCCGTCGCATCGTCTATCCGGGTACGTTCGATCCGGTGACGAATGGGCATCTCGATGTGGTGGCGCGTGCCTTGCAACTCTTTGACGAGGTCGTTCTGGCCATTGCCGCCGATTCGTCCAAGAAGCCGCTTTTCTCTCTGGAAGAACGCCAGGCCATGGCCGAGCACGCGCTGGCGGGGGTGAACGGCAAAGTCCGCGTCACCATCTTTCGCGGGCTATTGATCGACTACGTCCAGAGTGAGGATTCGCGGGCGATTTTACGCGGATTACGGGCAGTCTCGGACTTCGAATTCGAGTTTCAGATGGCGCTGATGAACCGGAAGCTCAACGACTCGATCGAGACGCTTTTCCTCATGCCGCGCGGGGCCTATACTTACCTGAGCTCGACGATCATCAAGGAAATCGGTCGTTTGGGCGGGGATGTCTCCGCCTTTGTCCCCCCGGTGGTGGAAGAGGCGTTGAAGCGAAAGTTTCGGAGCGAAAAGCCATGAATTTTGTCCCGGCGCTCATCGATGTGAATCATCCCCTCGAATTGACGGGGGAGATTGCCTCCGGGATCCTCGGTCTGGACGGTGCCTCGGCCCGTGCGCCCGAGCCGATCCGGGTCGAGCTTCTCGTGCAGAAGGACGAGGAGAATTTTCTCGTCACCGGCTGGGCGCTGACCACCTTTTCGCTTCTCTGTGGTCGCTGCGCGGAATGGCTGCCCTGGCCGGTGCGGGCGAAGGTGGAACATCTTTTTGAGGCTCCACATCCGAATTGCATCGACTTGACTCCCTTGATCCGCGAGGATATTTTGCTTGAATTACCGCTTAATGCGGTCTGTCGATTGGGGGCGGACGGTCGTTGCCCGGTCACTGGCGAGTTTTACCAGCCGCGCCCTGAATCTTCCGATTCGATTGTCAGTCTGGAAGTTTGGGACGCGTTGAGTAAAATAAAAACGAAGGATTGATACATTTATGGGAGTTCCTAAACGCAAAACATCGAAAATGCGCCTGCGCACACGCCGGGCCGCCAACGCCTGGAAATCGCCCGGTCTCTATGTGGACCCGAAGACCGGCAATCGTCATCATGGTCACTGTGTCGATGCCAAGACCGGCACGTATCGGGGACGGCAGGTCATTTCCCGCACGGTTGAAGAGTAAGCCCGCTCGGTTTCTGTTCCGACGCGGTCGGTATTACGCGCACCTGCATGAAGATCGCTCTTGATGCCATGGGCGGGGATTTGGCCCCGGCCAGCACCGTTGCGGGTGCTGTCGAGGCACTCAAAAAGTACACGGATATCGAGCTTGTTCTCGTGGGGGATCAGGCGCGTATCGAAAAGGAACTGGCTGTTCTGGGGCATGCGTCCGTTCCCGAGCGCGCCTCGATTTACCATGCCTCGCAGGTCGTCGATATGGCCGATAGCGCCACCGACTCTGTCCGGCGCAAGAAGGATTCCTCCATTTCACGGGCGACGGAATTGCTGGCCAAAGGCGGCGCGGAAGCGCTGGTTTCTGCCGGCCACACGGGCGCGCTGGTGACGGCGGCGACGATTCGCCTGCGCATGTTGCCCGGTGTTCAGCGGCCCGGCATCGCGGCGATGATGCCGGCGACGGACCACCATTTCCTGGTGCTCGACGCCGGGGCCAACGTCGATTGCGACCCGGAGCACCTGCTGCATTACGGCATCATGGGCTCGGTCTATTCGCGCGAGGTGTTGAAGGTGAAGAACCCGCGGGTGGGCCTGCTGAACATCGGCTCGGAGCCAAACAAGGGCAACGAGCTGACGAAGGCCAGCTATAAGCTGCTGGCGGCGGCGCCAATCGATTTCATCGGTAACGTCGAGGGGCATGATCTTTTTTCCGAAGGTGTCGATGTCGTGGTCTGCGACGGATTCGTGGGCAACGTGATGCTGAAAAGCTGCGAACGCCTGGCCAAGTCGATTTCGGGTTGGCTGCGCAGCGAAATCCAGAAGAACCCGATGCGCTTTGCGGGTGGAGTGCTGGCCCAGTCGGCGTTCAAGTCGGTGCGGCGGCGGACGAGCGCGGAGGAGTACGGCGGCCAGCCGCTGCTGGGGGTGAACGGCATCTGCATCAAGGCCCACGGCAATTCGTCGCCGAAGGCGATCAAGAACGCCATCCGGGTCGCGCGCGAAGCCGTGGCCCACAAAGTCAACCCCCTCATCGTCGAGGCAATTTCCCAGCATGACAAAATTGTCCGGGACGCTACCATCAACGGTAAAAGTGCCACGTAGCGCCTCCATCCTCTCGACCGGTGCCTATCTTCCGTCCCGCGTTCTCACCAATGCGGAACTGGAGAAAATGGTGGATACCACCGACGAGTGGATTCTGTCCCGCACCGGTATCCGCGAACGGCGCATCGCGGCGGACGACGAATTTACCTCCGACATGGGCGCGGCGGCGGCCCGGCAGGCCCTCGCATTGGGCGGGATCGATCCCAAGAGCGTCGACCTCATCATCGTGGCCACCTGCACGCCCGATACGGCTTTCCCCTCGACGGCCTGTCACATCCAGCATGAAATCGGAGCCACTCGCGCCGCAGCCTTCGACGTCGGTGCCGCCTGCTCGGGTTTTCTCTACGCGCTCGTCACGGCGAATCAATTCATCGCGACCGGCGTTTACGAAACGATCCTGGTCATTGGCGCGGAAAAACTTTCCTCCATCGTCAACTGGCAGGACCGCAATACCTGCGTCCTTTTCGGCGACGGTGCGGGCGCGGTGGTATTGCATCACCGTCCCGGCGCTCGCGGCATGCTCTCTTTCGACCTTGGTGCGGACGGCGCGCAGACGGATATCCTCTCGGTTCCGGCGGGCGGTTGCCGTCTGCCCATTAATCAGGACGTCCTCGACCGGCGGTTGCAATTTCTCCAGATGTCGGGGAAGGAAGTCTTCAAGTATGCGGTCACGGCCATGAATCGTTCCGCCGAGGAGAGTCTCTCCAAGGCCGGGATCAAGGCGGCGCAACTCCGCTGGGTGATTCCCCATCAGGCGAATTTTCGGATTGTCGATGCCGTCGCCCAGCGGCTCGGTATTTCCTTGGAGCACTTTATCGTCAATCTCGACCGATTCGGCAACACCTCCGCCGCCTGTATGCCGATCTGTCTCCACGAAACGAGCATGGCGGGCAAACTGGATCGCGGCGATTTGTTGCTCAT
>CAJCII010000147.1 GCA_903970335.1 Bacteroidota bacterium
GGGCGTTTCTGGACTTCGGGGAGACGCGGGTGCTGTCGGCCTCGCCGGAGCTTTTCTTGCGCATCCGGGGCCGGCATATCACCACGCGTCCGATCAAGGGCACGCGCCCGCGAAGTCGGGACCCGGTGCGGGACGAGCAACTGGCCTACGAGTTACTGACCGACCCGAAGGAGCTGGCGGAGCTGGTGATGATTACGGACTTGGAGCGGAACGACTTGGGGCGGATTTGCGAGTACGGGAGCGTGACGGTGACGCAACTCGTGCAACTGGAGCGGTACGCGCAGGTGTTCCATCTGGTCTCGACGATCGAGGGGATGCTGCGGGCGGAGGTGGATGCGCTTGAGGCGGTACGGATCTGCCTTCCGGGGGGGTCGATCAGCGGGGCGCCGAAGCGCCGTGCACGGGAGATCATCGCGGAACTGGAGCCGTGCGCGCGCGGGATTTACACGGGGCTGATCGGGTACTTCGACGACAACGGAGACGCGGCGTTCAGCATTGCGATCCGGACGATGGTGCAGGAGGGGGAGACGCTGCATTTTTCGGTGGGAAGCGGGATCACGGCGGGATCGGTGCCGGCGCGGGAGTACGAAGAAACGCTGCACAAGGCGGCGGGGATGGAGCAGGCGCTCGAGGCGTATCGATGCTCCCCGAGAATTCCCCGTGACAGCGCCGGGAGGATTTTTGGCTGACGGCAAGGAGGGTGAAAAAAGAGACTGGAACGGGGACAAAACTGGCGGATCAAGGGTGGATTGCAAGACCGTCCGCGTCCCCATCCCCTGCTATGAGGATGGTCCAGGATTTGTTTTAGGTTTTCATGGATTGAGGCGAGAAAAGGTTGGGTTGATGGAAGTCGCGTTCTCCCGCCTTTGAACCGAGGGCGACTCGGTTTCAACCTGCTCTCCGCGCGTGGATTCTTCCAGCGCACCATGCTCGGTGGAAATCCGAGCGGCGGGGAGACGAAGCGCACCCAATCTTTCCTTCGCAACCGCTTTATTTCAAGCTATTTGGAAAACTAGAAAAAGTAACGAAAACCGATGAAAACCCAGGATTTGAGTTTTGAGTCTGTCGTGTCTGCCATTTCACCACACCGGCTAACTAAAAATCAAAGTCTTGTGAAGCGCGTTGGCCAACGCATCGGCGTCCCACATGAACGCTAGTACTTGAAAGGAACGACACCACTCGGAAACATCAAACCAACTTTGCTGAGGAAAGGTGTAACGTAAGGACACTGCCTGCGTGAATTTTCGACTTCTAAAGCAACTGTTCGACCCAAGCAGGGTTTATTTGAGGAGGTTCTCCCGGACGCTCATGAATCCAGTCCGCCCAACTCTATTCGTTATTTCCGCTGCCGCCTTTCTGGGTGCGCTCCTGCTTGACGCCGGTTTGCTTGGGGGAGACGACAAGGTGCCGGAGGATCCTCCCTTTGCCCCGCTCCTGAAAACGGCTCCCTCCGCGACGGCCTCGGGCATCACGTTCCTGACCGGCAAAACGCGGCTCTGGCTGGGACGCAGCCAGATTATCTGTTTTTACGTCAAGGATGCCTTGGACGAAGACCGCTATTTTTCCTTTAATGCCGACGAGAAATTCCTGCACGTCCTTATCCCTCCCACGTTGGTTCCCGGGGCGCACATCGGTTACATCCGCCTGCGCCCCATGGCGGCAGGACACACCCGGATCGATCTGGAAGGGGCCTCCATGGAGGTGGAAATCGTCAAGGACACTTCGGCGAGCACCCTGGAGCTGACCCGTCCCGAAATCGTCTCCCCCGCTGAAGGTGCGGTTGTCTGGGGTAAGTTTGTGGTCGGCGTGGAACGGCTCCATTTTTCCACCTCTGCCCCTCCGCCGCCACCGACGCTACGACTACCGGATGGCAGCGAAATCGACGCGCAACCCATACCCGGCCAGCAACCGGGACCCCATCTCCGCTATGCCTTCACCGTGGATGCCCAAGCTCTTCGGTCGGGCACCAATGAATTGGTGGCCGTTTTCTCGGATGAACCGGGCCATGAAATGGTCAGCGAACCGCTCGATGTCGTTGCGCTCGAGCCAAATTCCGACGCGATCCTGACCGGAGATTGCAAAGACCAAATCCAAACGCAATTACCTCAGCCCAAAGTGCCGCCTCCCGGTCCGCCCAAGGTATTTACAGCACCTGCCGTGATCGCGGACGATCGGGGAGTTTACAGTTCCATCGTCAGCAACCCGGGAGAAAATCCCCCCTGGTGTATGCCGGTCAATGTTCCGGCCAAGGGCCTTTATGAGATGGTCGTTACGGCGCGCGGCGATATCGGAGGCAATGCCCTGCCGACTCTCGCCCTTATGATCGATGACGCTCCGAATCCGATCACCACCGCGCGACTCGCGACCACAGAATGGCAAAGAATACCCGTCGGGCATCCCATCACGCTGGAAGCGGGACCTCATGTGCTCTCGGTTCGTTTCCGCAATGGCTTTGGTTCGGGCCCGTTGGACAGTCGCCACCTCTATCTTGCCCGCTACGAATTGGCGCGCCTGGACCAACTTCCGGCTCCGCTGCTGGCCGGCAACGATCCCGGTGCCGCGACCATGCAAGATGCGGCAGCAACGCCCTTTAACCAAAAGCCCCAGCCGATGATTCAATCCAGCCCCATGCCGGAAACGACGGCTGCGGCATCCAACCCGGCCACCGAACCGACGATGCAAGCCTCAACGATGCCGGATGCGGTGCCGATGCAAGCCAAACCGTCCATGGACTCGATGATGCAGTCCCTGCTTCCCCTCGGAGCCCTGCACATCGTTTTCAAGGATGCGCTCGATGGGCAGGTCGTCGCCAATCAGGTGCAGATCAACGCGCTGTGCTGGTGGCCCAATCGCGATCATTCCCCACCTCCCACGGTCGATTTGTTGGTCAACGATAAAGTCGCCTCCACCCTGACTAATTCGCAGCCGCACTTTCGCATCGATGTCTCGGCCTTCCAACCGGGGAAAAACCAAATCGAACTGCGCGGCGTTCTGCCCAACGGCCAAAGCGCCCACAGCACGGTCGAAAGCATCGTTCTACCCAATAACTTGAATGCCAGCTCCGAACCGTACCGCCCAGCCTACAAGTTCTACGTCTACGATCCCGCCTGGCAAGGCAGCCTCAGCAAGCGCATCCAATCGAACAATCCCGATCCGGTCGCCGAATTTAATACCAACGGCGACGCAGACCTCAAGCTCCCCGACGATTTGCAGGGACCCTACAAGATCTCAATTGAAGCCCGCGGCACCGACTTCCAGGGCCCCGCCGTAGCCACGATTCTTTTGCAAGCGAACGGTCAGGAAACCACACTGGGAGAGGTACCGACTGGCAACAACCTGACTGTGTTGCCCGCAGCCCAAACCACGTTCACCACCGGACCGAAAACGCTCATCGTACGCTACGCCAACGACGCTTACGAGCCGGGCAAGGGGGATCGCAACCTCTTTGTCCATTGCGTTCTCATGGACCCGATTCGGGCTCAGCCGAACAAGACACCGCCGATGGCAACCATCGCTTATCCGCTACCAGGCGCGGAAGTGGGCCTGGCCGACGCCGTCGTGGCCAATGTCTCGAGCACGGCAGGCCAGGTCCGTGCCGATTTGCTCATCGATGGACAACCGCAACATCTCAACCTCGTGCCCTTGAATGGCCTGGGCCCGATTCTCTTTCCACTCCTGACCCGGAATCTGCCCCTGGGCGACCACCAACTCCAAATCGTCGCGAAGGACGAAGCGGGGCATACGAGTCAATCCGCCAAAGTGGATGTTATCGTCACCGGCAAGTCCGAACTGGCCACCAGCGCCTATAACCGCGCGGTCCGGTTGCTCAATCGCTTCGGCTACGGCCCGGAACCACACGAACTGGCCGCGATTCTCACCATGGGCCCACACGCCTGGCTGGACGCGCGCCTGAACGAAACCATCGAGTCCCCTTCGGAAGAAAACGAGCGGGAACGCCTTCGCGCCGAATTCCCGGACATCAACGCAGTCGCTCCCCGTGCCCTGCAATATCTCATTACCGACGCGAACCCCGTGCGGGCGCGGTTTCTGATGTGGGCGGAAAATCATTTCTCCACCTGGGTGAATAAAGACGGGCCCGCCGAAAAATCCCGGGAACACGACCGCTTCCTGGAATTGGGCGTCGCCCCTTTCCCCGATCTGCTCCTGGCCTCCGCGACGAGTCCGGCCATGTTGATTTACCTGGACCAACGCAATAGCGTAGCCAAACGGGTAAACGAAAATTATGCCCGCGAGATCATGGAACTGCACACGCTCGGCGTCAGAGGAGGTTATACCCAGCAGGACGTCACCACCCTCGCCGATCTCCTCACCGGCTGGACTCTTGCCGACGAAGCTCCCATCGATGGCTCCCAGAACCTCGAACGCACCTTTCGCTACAATCCTTATCTCAACAGCGGAAACCCCTGCCAGATACTCGGCATGGAATTTCCTGGGGTGCCCCTCGACCGCCGCTTCGACCGCGTCCTGACCGCGTTGAACCTCCTTGCCGCTCACCCCAGTTGCGCCGTCTTTATCAGCCGTAAACTGGCCGAGCATTATGTCTCCGACCCGGCCCCGCCTGCCGTCGTCGACGATCTCGCCCGGATTTATCTGGAGTCCGGCGGCGACCTCCGCGTCATGCTCCTTGCCCTTTCGGAAGAGCCTGCTTTCTGGGCCGCTCCCGCGAAGGTGGCCAGCCCGATCGATTTCAGTGTCCGCCTCGCCCGCCTCGCCGGATTGGCCAATCCCGGCCCCGTCAACGACCTCGTCTCCCATAGCGGCATGGGCATGTTCGATCGCGCCACTCCGGACGGCTATCCCGATGCCGACGGATACTTCACCAGCTCCAACGCCCTCTTGCAGCGCTGGCATTTTGCCCAAAACATCCAGAATAGCTTTCTGGGCAACGGTCTCGTTCCCAACGATTGGAGACCTGCCGACCATCAGTGGGACCCCACGACCACCCAACGCCTGCTCGATCTCGCCGCGGTCCGGATCACCGGCAATGTCCTCGGTTCGAGTTCCAACGAGGCCGCCCTGCAATTGCTCGCCTCCGCGCCGGAAAATACGGACGCCCGACTCCACCTTCTCGCCACCTTCCTTTGTGAACTACCCGAAACCAGTCTAAGATAAGGAGTCCCTCATGCACATCACCCGACGCTACTTCCTCCAATCCACCGGAGCGCTCGCCCTCTATTGCGGGATCAATCCGTTACGCACCCTCGCCGAGGTCGGCATGACATCCGCCGACGTCAAACCGGTCCTACGCGGAAAAACCTTTGTCGCCGTCTTCCTGCGCGGTGGCATGGACGGACTCAACTTCATTGTCCCCTTCGGCGACCCCGGTTATCGCGGGCTGCGCCCTTCCCTCGGCCTTCCCACTCCCGGCGCTCCGAATGGCACCCTCGACCTCGAAGGCTTCTTTGGCCTCCATCCCAGTGCGACCGCCCTCGTTCCCTTCTTCAAAAACGGCTCCGCCATGGCGCTCCATGCCGTGGGTTACGATTTGAACACCCGCTCCCATTTTGAAGAACAGGATACTTGGGAAACCGGCGTGGCGGGTAATACCATCAATTCCGACGGCTGGCTCAACCGCCATCTCCTCACGTCTCAGGGTCATGGCCCGGTCCGGGCGATTTCAATCGGCGACGTTCTACCCCGCATCTTACGCGGCAAGGCCCCCGCATTTGCGCTCCGGGGCATCTCGGATTTGGCTCTGCCCAACGCCGGCACGGTCGATGACACCAAAATGTTTGCGGCTATCGAACACGCCTACTGCACGCCTCCGCGCGAACATGAAAGCGCGGCGCAGGACCTCCTCGCCGAAACCGCCCAGACCACCCTCGACGGCATCAAACTCATCAAGCAGAAAATGGCCGAAGGGTATGTCTCGATCGTCCAGTACCCAAAAACCGACTTCGCCAAAAAATTGCAGGAAATCGCCCGCGTGATCAAATCGGACATCGGACTCGAAGTCGCCGAAATCGATTACGGTGGCTGGGACACCCACCAAAATCAGGGTTCGGTTGCAGGCTCCTACGCGACACTGGTGCAAAATTTCGCGGAAGGCCTGAGCGCCTTTGCCCAGGACTTGGGGGATCGACTTAACGACGTGCTGATCCTGACCATGAGCGATTTCGGGCGCACTGCGGCGGAAAACGGCACCGGCGGCACCGATCATGGCTGGGCCAACTGCATGTTGGCCATGGGAGGCAATCTCCTCACCGCCAGCCCGGGCGGAATCGTCAAACCCGTTCTCTCCCGCTGGCCCGGGCTGGAAAAAAACCAACTGCACGAAGGCCGCGATCTTCTCCACACCACCGATTTCCGGGATGTCCTCGCCGAAGTCGTTTCCGTCCACTTGGGCAACCCCCAGATTAAAACGGTTCTTCCCAACCACGACTTTCAACCGGTTGGATTTCTTCGGACCTAAAGAACGGGCCTTGGGCGTAACGGACCCGCCACCCTAGAATCTTTCCGGACTCTTCTACGGCTTCAAATTGATCGAAACCGGAAATCCGTTCTCCGCCTTGATCGTGACATCTCCCAGCCGGTGTTCCCCGCCGTCCGGATTCTTGTTCCAGAGAGAGACCTTCCACATCGGTGCCGCGCCCGTTTGCTGCGACAACACAAACTCCGAACTGCTGATCGTCACCCCCGGAATCAGCCCCTCGGCAATCTGCAAAATCTCGTTCGAATCCTTCTGCACCTTGTCCTCCGGCAAAACGTCCCGCTCCTGGTAGGGAGAAGCGAAATCTTTCAAATCTTCGCCCGTCTTCTCCAACTTGCCGTCGCTCACCGTAATGATCTTCGCATTGCCAGCTGCCGTCCGATCGTAAAAATAAAACGTCCACGCCGTCGGTGTCGTTTGCGTCGGGTCGCGCTTCCCCACGATTCTCAACAACTGTGCGTGGCCGGTCGGCTCAAGCTCACCCGCATCCAGGCTATTCTCCGCGATGCTCCTTGCGATGAACGCGCTGTCGGGAATGGCCTGCTCCGCCGGAATCGGTCCCACCGGTGAAACCGGTACCACCGGAGGCGTATTAGTCGCATCGGTTCCGGTCGACGGAACAACGGGTGCCACCACCGGCGACGGCACCACCGCTTGCACCGCCACCGGTACGGGTTGCACCGGAGTTGGCACAGGATGTACCACCGGCGGATTTTGCGTTGTCTCCTCTTGGGCAGGCGGACTCGGCGGCGTCGCGGGCACGACCGGCTTCGGAACTTGATGCGGCGTGCTCTCCTCCGCCTGAGTCGGGGTCAGATGCCCCGACACCGAAGCGACCGTATTCTCCAGGTAAGTCAGCGGGTGATGACCTTCCCTCCAGGCCAGGACCAACATCGCCAGCGTCACCATCACCACCAAAAGCGCCGCCACCAAAAAGGCTCCATAATCCGCGCGCCGTGGCGCAATCAGCGCAGGCACCGGCCTCGAAATCGCCCCCGCTTCCGAATCGTCCGGCAACTCCGGCACGAACGCAACCCCGTCCGCCGATGTCTCCACCCCCAGACTCAGCGCCTCCTCGCGCACGATGAGGGAATCCTGATCGAACTGCGCCGCCTCCAGCCGGTCCAACTTCGTGTCCCCGTACATCTGGCAATGCTGCAAGTCCCGCAACAGCGCGCGCGCGTCTGCGTACCGGAGGTCTCGCGTCTTCGCCATCATCTTGCGACAAATCAGGTCCGCCGAGCGTGAAATCTCCGGACGAAAGTCGCGCGGCCTCGGGGACGGCTTCGTCAGCAACTCGCTCATGATATTGTACGGCGTCTCCCCCTGAAACGGCGGCAGCCCCGTCAGGCACTCGAAAAAAGTCGCGCCCAGGCTGTAGATATCGTCCCGCGTGTCCGCCACCTTCGCGTCCCGTGCCTGCTCCGGGCTCATATAGGCGGGCGTCCCCATGAACGAGCCGCCCAGCGTGATGCTCGTCCGCGAATCGATCGAATGCTTCGCCAACCCGAGATCGGCCAGTTTGGCCGTCCCGCGCAGGTCCAGCATGATGTTGTCCGGCTTGATATCGCGATGCACCACCCGGTTTTCCTCCGCCAGCACCAGCGCCTGCGCGATCCCGCTGATAATCCCCAAGCATTTCGCCTCCGGCAACGGCCCATGCCGCAAATGCCACGACAACGAACCTCCGCCCACATACTCCATCACAATGTAGTAAAGCCCTGTCGAATCGTCGTGCGCCGCATCCATCACCGCAATCACGTTCGGGTGCCGGATCCGCGCCGCCAGTTGCGCCTCCCGGATGAATCGCTCCGCCAGCGCCGGATTCTCGATCGAAAGCGAGGGCGACAACACCTTGATCGCCACCTCGATCTGCAACGTCTGGTGCGTGGCAAGGTAGACCGTGCCCACCCCTCCACGCCCCAGCTCGCGGATCGTCCGGCAACGCCCAATCACGTCGCCTGGCTCGGTTTTTCGGATCAATTCGGGCATATCTTTACTTTTAGCTTAAGAAAGGCCGGTGACAATCTTGGGAGATTCAGGACCTTGCGTTTTCTCCTCATCGCTTTCTCGCAACAACTTCTGACCTCTTTCCGGCAACTGATACCCCTCTCTTGGACGCCGTGGAGCTCGCGATGTTCATTTAAAATCGGTCATCTCGGCCCGTCGCCTAAGCTTGTCCAGGTTATTACCGCTGGCTTCCTAAAGCCGCAATAAGCGCATCGATTTCTTTCCGCTCGTGCGCCGCACTCACCGTGACCCGCAGACGCGCCGTCCCCCGCGGCACCGTCGGATACCGAATCGCCGGTACCAGCAAGCCCTTTTCCCGCAAAACACCCGCCAATTCCAGCGCAACGGAAGCCTCTCCGCAAATCAATGGCTGGATCGCACTTAAGGAAAGCGGATGCCGCCCCCAAACCGGGGCCAATCCCGCCCGAAATAAATCGATATTCTCCCGCAGCCTCGCCCGCAAAACCGCCCCCTCTGCCCCACGCGCCACCTCGACCGCCGCCCGGCTCGCTGCAATCGCCCCCGGCGGCAGCGCCGTCGAATAAACAAAACTCCGCGCCCGGTTCGTCAGCCAGTCGATCAGAGTCCGCGAACCCGCGATATAGCCACCCACACTCCCCAGCGCCTTGCTCAGCGTCCCCATCGTCACCTCGATCCTCGCGCTCAGTCCCATCTCCGCGACCAGTCCCGCCCCCGTCGCGCCGTAAAGCCCCGTCGCATGGGCCTCATCCACCAGCAGCCACGCTCCGTAACGCTCCTTGATTTCGACCAGTTCCCGCAATGGCGCGACATCTCCATCCATCGAAAAAATCGATTCCGTCACGACAAGAATCCGCCCCCTTCCCACCGCACTCCGCTCCGATAATTTTTGCAAGAGCGCCTCCAGTTTATCCGTCCGGTTATGCGGGAAAGTCCGCACTGTTACCCCGCCCAGCCGCGCTCCGTCGATCAAACTTGCGTGGGCCAGCCGGTCCAGGATCACCGTATCGCCCTTACCGACCAGCGCCGGAATAGTCCCCAATGCCGCCGCATAACCGCTGCTGAATACCAGGGCCGCTTCCGTCTCCTTCCACGCCGCCAGCTCCGCTTCCAAGGCCAGCACGCTGGCATCCGTGCCTGTCACCAACCGCGACGCGCCCGCCCCGGTGCCTCGCCGGGCCGTCGCTTCCCTCGCCGCCTCGATCAAGCCCGGATGACGACTCAACCCAAGATAATCGTTCGCCGCAAAATTCACCAGGGCCGGCGCATCGGCAGCCCGCAACGTGCGACGAAGCCCCGATTGCTCCAGTGCCTCCAGTTCCTTGCGCAACGACTCGTCCAGACTCATGTCCATTTGTCCAACCGTGAGTCGAGCGTGAAGACCTGCCCCGAAACATGGTCCAGCCGGGCCAGAAATGCGATAAACCTCGCCGCATTTTCGACCGTGTTAAAACGGCCCAGCGCATGTTCCGCTCGCACCTCCTCCCGGCGCTCCGGTGCCAGCCTCGCCGTCATCCGCGTTTCGAGAAAGCCGGGCAGCACCACATTGCAACGGATGTTCCGCCCGCCATACTCCTTCGCGATACTCAGTGCCAGCCCGACCAGCCCCGCCTTGGCCGCCGCATACGCGCTCTGTCCTCGCGTCCCGTGACGCGCCGCCCGCGAGCCGATGAAAATAAGGTGACCGCTCCGTTGCTTCGCCATCCGCTTCACCGCCGCCCGAGCGCAAAGAAAGGCACCGCGCAGATTGACGTTCACGGCCTCGCCGAAATCCTCCCCGCTCAGTCCGGCCAAGACTCCGTCCCGCGTCAGACCCGCATTGGCAATCACTACATCCAGTCGCTCCAGCCCCGAAAAAAAAGCCTCCACCTGCGCCTCGTCCCGCACATCCATCGCCTTGCGACCGGGTGCCGATACCACCGTGTCCTCGCGCTCGAATTCACCCCGCAACGCCCGCGCCAGGTCCCCCTCTCCTCCCGAAATCAGAACGTGCAGGGGTGGGGCAATCTCGGGCATGGCCTGCTATCTTAGGACTTCTCCTTGGATAACCGCAAGTCGGTCTCGAGATTGCCGCGCTAACTTTTCGGCCAGCCTCTAATGCACCGCCACATGACCGTCCCCATACAGCACATTCTGTCGTCCATGGTGGATACCCACAAAATCGCTCACCAGCCGCACTCGCGAGCTATGCACCGGAATCGGCGTGGTCGGTGAAAAGTAAATCAACGGCGCAGTGACCGATTCGTCGTCGAATGCCGGAGTCCACTGGTAACTCGAGTGGTACTGCGTAAAACTGCTCGCCGCGCCCAGTTGCATATCGACCGGGCACTGGATCGTATTGGTCGTAACACCATACGGCCCGAGCACCTGCACCAATCCTCCCGGAATGGAACCTCCCGGTGTGGTCGGTGTGTTATAAATTGGCAACGCGGCCTGGTTGATTTCCGGGTACGTGTTGTTGTTGTCCGCCACACACTGCGTCACCGCGATGCCGATGTTCCGCAGGTTTGTCCCGCATTTCATCCCTTGGGCCTTTTGCATCATCTGGGTGTAAGCCGGCAGCGCCAGCCCGAGCAGCAACGAGATGATCGCCACCACCACCAGCAACTCGACCAAGGTAAAGGCCAGGATCCGGCGTCTCCGCAAATAAGCCTTTTTCATTTTGGACCTTGGGCCGCTTGACGGTTCGCCACCACCCGCTGGAACATGCGGGCCATTCTCTGCGGCGAACGTCTTCCGTTGTTCCCCAGGTTATCGGCCATCATTTGTTGAAAATGAGTCCGTATCATTTGCCCCCGTTGTTCCGGCGGAGCGGCTTGGACATTTTGGAAAAAGGTGATTTGGTCCTGCAGCGCGGCTTGCGCATCGGCGCGGGCATCCTCCGGCAAACCGCTGATCGCATTGTTCATCCGCTCGTTCAACGATTCCATGTCCGCAAATCCGCCCCGACCGGGTCCGCCGAAACCTCCGCCGCGTCCCCCTCGTCCCTGCCGCAGGACATAGGCCGTCGCCACCGCTCCGTGCGTGTGACCGACAAACTCCTCCACGGCGCTGATGATCGACGAGCTGGGCGCTGGCGGCGTGGCCACGTCGCTCGTCCAGGTGCTCGGTGCCATGATCCAGATATTCGCCGCTTGGGCAAAAGCTTGCAGGTACGTTTGCACGTTGGGTGTGCTGTCCGCTGGCGGGGTTGCCGCCCCTCCGTTGGTGCTGGGATCGACCGTCGTCGCCGCCGCGGCCGGTGCTGGCGCAGGCTTGTACCCGGGCCAGGTTTGCAACCGCGGATCCGATGCAGGCAGGCTGTCGTCCGTCACCAGCATCTGTAGCGGAGTCGGGTAGGTAAAGACCCGTAAATCGTCGTTCTCCGTACCGGATTCGAAGGTCCGTATCTCGTCCTTCACCTGGGCCGTCGTCGGTGCGACAAAAAAGGCAAGGTTCCATTGCACACCGCCGCCAAAGCCTCCACCGCCAAAACCACCTCCGCCTCCGCCGAAGCCTCCGCCTCCACCGCCACCGCCAAAGCCAGAGCCAAAGCCGCCCCTGCGACCACCGGCACCTCCCTGGCCTCCAGGACCGCCACCCGGGCCTCCGGGGCCGCCCCCGGCAAAGCCTCCTCCCGGAGGACCGCCAGGTCCGCCACCGGGATTGTTATTCGTTGTTCCGGGCGCGCCAGCAGCCGCACCTCCGGGACCACCCGGACCTCCGTCGCGTCCTCCGGCCCCCCCCCCGCCAAATCCGCCTCCGGGAGGACCTCCGGGTTCACCGGGACCGCCCGGTCCGCTGCCACTGATGCCCGCCGCCAACGCATCCATCGCCTCGGGCAGGGGCACATGGTCCACATTCATCGTCACTTTCGTGTCCGCTGGCAGATTACTGTAAATCGAGACCCATCCCTGCCACTCGATGCTTTTGATCACCGTCTTCAACGGAGCATCCGTGACCTTTACCGTGATCAATCCCCAGTTCCAAATAGCGTTAATGATGTTGGCAAAAATCAATAAAACGATCACTCCGCCCCACTTCACATAACGATTTTTAAGCAGTTCCATCATACCTCCTTAGACCCTCGTGAAGCTTGAAAGGATTCTACCTTCTTTCTCGATTACAGGATTGTAATGAATCGAGCGACTTTTATGAATCCCATCTCTTTTTACTTCAGCAACTTCTGGTGAATTCCACCG
>CAJCII010000148.1 GCA_903970335.1 Bacteroidota bacterium
CGGCGAGGAGGTGTCGTTGGTAGGGGGCATCGGGGAGATAGGCGCGGCATTGGTATCCACGGGCGGCGCAGGGGGAGGAACGTCGGGCGGGGCGACGGCGGGAGGAGCCGGGGATGGTGGCGACGGCGGAGCGGGCTGGACTTGGACCACAGGAGGCGGGGATTGAAGGGCGGCAGCGTCCGATTCCGGGAGAGCGCCGGTATAGATGGCGATGAGTAATCCGCCGCCGAGGAGGAGGCGGTAGGTGGCAAAGCCGTTGAAGGTGTGGGATTGGATGAAACGGAGCAACCATTTGACGACGAAGAAGGCGACGAGGGCGGAGACGACGAAACCGAGGGCGAGATCGAGCAGGAGCTGGTGGTCGCCGCTGAGGAGGTCGTTGCGGGAGCGGAAGAGGTCGAGGGCACTGGCGGCGAGCATGGTGGGGATGCCGAGGAGCAAGGAGAATTCGGTCGCGGTGGTGCGCTTTGTGCCCAGGGCCATGGCGGTCATGATGCCGGCAGCGGGGCGGGAGGCGCCGGGGAAGACGACGGAGAGGACCTGGCCGAGGCCGATGGCGATCGCTTCCGGCCAGGAAACGTCCTCGTGGGGGTAGAGTTCCTTGGCGAGAAATTCGACGGCAAAGATGACGAGACCGCCGGTGAAGATGGCCCAAGCGACGGGGAGGAGCGTTGCGGGGAGTTTGAGGTGGAAGTGTTGGGTGAGGAGAAGGCCGACAAGTGCCGTGACGACGAAGGCGGCGAAAATCTGGAGGAGGTAGGCGCTATTTTCGCGTTTGTCGAGGTTACCGAGCAAGTCGGCGATTTTATGCCGGTAGACGAAGACGACGGCGAGGATGGCCCCGGTCTGGATGACGAGGTTAAAGATGTCGGGCTCGTGGGAGTGGATGAGTTTTTCGGCGAGTAGGAGATGTCCGGTGGAGGAAATCGGGAGGAATTCGGTGACTCCTTCGACGATGCCCAAAAACACGATCTGGAGATAGTGAGAGAACAAGTCCACCGAAAGCGGATTAGCAGGTTGGCCGGGAAAGCAAATCAGAATCGCACTGGAAGCACCTCTGATTACGGTGGATGGGCGGCGTGGGAATTGGCGTGATTTCGATTGCGGCATCGGCTTAAGTCGGGGGCAACTCATGCTTCGTCACCTCTTGCCTGCGCGTCTTTTTTTGGTCGTCTTTTTGGCGAATGGGTTGTGGGGTGGGGTGGCCCTGGCGCAATCGGCACCCGAGGCGACGTCCGGTGCGGCAGTCACGGTCGAGAGCCGCACGGAGTTGGAGAAGGAGACGTTTTCCCTGGTGAACGGGTACCGGACGAGCCAGGCGTTGCCGCCCTTGCAATGGGACGATAGCATAGCGCGGGTGGCGCGAGGTCACAGCCGGGACATGGCGGTGGGCGACGTGGATTTTGGGCACGACGGTTTTGGCGACCGGGTAAGGGAGTTGAAGACGCTGTTAATCGGACTGAATGGCGCGGGGGAAAATGTGCTGCGGACGGACGATCCGAACCTGGTGGCGGAGCGCGCCGTGGCGGCGTGGTTGAAAAGTCCGCACCACTTGAAAAATATCCGGGGCGATTTTAACACTTCAGGTTTGGGGATCTGGAGGGACGACAAGGGGATGATCTATTTTACGCAGATTTTCGTGAAGATCGTGCCTCCGGCGAAAACGACGGACAATCCGCCGCCGGGTATTACGACGCCATTCGGGTTGCTGGCAAGGCCGACAACGCGATAGAGAAATCGACGGGCGTTTTATCAACCGGAGCCAACGACGTGTTATTCAATTCCGGCGAATTCTGCTTCATCTTCCTGCCCGTGACGCTGGTGCTGTTCTATACGGCGGCGCACTGGCATTTGACGCGGCTGGCAATAGGGATTTTAGGGGTGGCTTCGGCGATTTTTTATGTCTACGGGACGCCGACGTTCGCGGGGCCGTGGGGGATTCCGGTGGCACCATATCTGTTATTGCTGTTGGGTTCGATTACGTTCAATTATGCCGTCGGGGCCTGCTTGCGGCGACGGGCCAGTCGAGTCGGACTGGCGCTGGGCCTGGCGGCGAATCTGTCCGTGCTGGCGTATTTTAAATACGCGAATTTTTTTCTCCAGAATCTCGATGCCTGGACCGGGGCGACTTTTTCCTGGCCGGGGATTTTTTTGCCGCTGGGGATTTCCTTCTATACGTTTCAATCGATCGCGTACCTGGCCGATTGCAACGAGGGAAAGGTGGGGCGGCATTCGATGCTCGATTTTGCGGTGTTCCTCCATTTTTTTCCGCAACTGATCGCGGGGCCGATTGTCCACCACCGGGAAATGCTGCCGCAATTTCGTTCGTTGCGGATGTTTGTGGTCAATTACCGGAATATCGCGACGGGCTTTACGCTGTTTACCCTTGGGCTGGGGAAGAAGGTCCTGATTGCCGACCATTTTTCGGACTGGGTGGGAGACGCCTTTCAACATGTGACGGCTCTTTCGATGAGTGGAGCCTGGGCGGGGGCGTTGGCTTTCGGATTGCAACTTTACTTCGATTTTTCCGGCTACACGGACATGGCGCTGGGCCTGGGACTGCTTTTCAATGTGCGCTATCCGCCGAATTTCAACTCGCCGTACAAGGCGGTAAGCCTGATCGATTTTTGGCGGCGCTGGCATATGACGTTGTCCCGGTTTCTGCGCGATTATCTCTATATCCCGCTGGGGGGAAACCGGCAGGGGAAATTTCGGCGCTATGTGAATCTTCTGGTGACGATGGTGCTGGGGGGATTCTGGCACGGAGCGGCCTGGACCTATGTGATCTGGGGGGCCTGGCACGGCTTTTTCCTGGCGGTGAATCATACCTGGGAGGAGCGGGGCGGGAAGCTGCCGGTTTTGGCCGGACGTGTGCTGACACTACTCGTGGTTTTGGTTGGCTGGGTTTTCTTTCGGAGCTCGAGCTTAGGAGACAGCGTGACGATGCTGAGCGCGATGTTCGGGGGCGCACATGCCGGGGAAACAGGCCCACGGTTAACCGAAGGCGTCTGGCTGGAAGTGGCGAGCGTGGTCGTGCTATTTGCGCCCAATTCGCTGGAGATCGTGGCGCGGTTGAAGCCGAGCCGGACCTGGGCGTGGATCGTAGTGCTGCTCTTTTTGCTGGCGGCGTATCATTTCGATTCGACGACGGAATTTCTCTACTACCAGTTCTGACGCATGAACACGTTTTCACCTCAACTGACAAAGAAACGGTGGCGGACGATGAGCCTGCTCTTCCTGAGTCTGTTGCCGCTCTTGGCGATCTTCCACCTTGTGATGTGGTTCGGTTTTACGCGCACGTTGTTCCGGCCCGAGACGGGCGACCTGAAACGGATGGGGTATCTGGTCGGGCTGGAGGACCGGATGCGGGAGCTGCGCGCCGGGGAGAAGCAGACGGGGCAGCCGGTGCTCGGGCTGAGCGATGTGGCGGAGGGGCAGCCGGTGGCCACGGTGATTTTCGGGGATTCGTTTGCGACGAGCCTGGCCAAGGCCTGCCAGGCCCAAAGTGGAGAAACGGTCGTGGCCGTGGGGATGAGTTGGGATTCGGGGAATGGACTGGGGCAAATCGAAAGTCGATTAACGGATCCGTGGTTTCGGGCGCATGAGGTCAAGACGATCGTGGTGGAGCGGGTCGAGTATGCGTGGCTCGAGACGTTTACGGAGGAGGAAAAACCGGTGGAGACCGCTCCCCGGCCCGCGCCGGGACGCGGGCTGCCTTTGAGCCAAAGCGCTGGTGACGGAGCAGGCGGTGGAAGTCCCGCTCCGGCTTTGCACCCCAAGGCACCGCATTGGACGTTCGCGAACAACGGCAATTTCAAGGTGCTACTCTACAACTTTGGGTATTTGTTTTCCCCGACCGCTTTCAAGATGACAAATACGTGCATCGTGCGGCTGAAGCGGAAGTTCTTCACCTGTTCCTACGGGGACAAGCTGCTTTTTTACCGGGGGGATTTTCAGGGCGCGGAGACGGACCGGAATCGGGACCGGGTGGAGAAGGCGCTGGAGCGGCTGCGGGAGCTGGCGGATTTCTGCCGACAGCAGGGCTTCCGCTTTCAGATGGTGGTGCCGCCGGAGAAATCGTATCTCTATTACGACTGGGTCAAGCATCCGTTCTACCACGACAGCAAGCTGCTGGAGACGTTGCAGGCCCGGGCAACGGATTCGGGTTATGTGGATGTGAAGCAGGTTTTCCACGAGAAGCTGGCAGAGGGATACCAGGACCTTTATTACCCGGACGATCTGCACTGGAATTACCCGGCAGCGGAAATGGCGGCGGCAGAATTGGGGCGGGCGAAAGACGGGCCGTGAGTTGACGCGTTTTTTTGGGGTGATAGTAAGAAACTGATACGGCGGTGGCGAAAGCGTTTTCCTTAATGGAGAGCGATCTTAACGACGGGTATTGCGAAACAAAAGGCAGGCTGAACCGTTGCTTCGACAAGGATGTGCTCCGGGTAACGTCGTTTTGGTGGCAAATGCGACCAGGTTTGCGACTGCTTTGGCTGCTCTGGTAGAAATCGGCGGCTGCTCCGCTGAAATTCTCCCAGTGCTCCCGCTAATAAAGGCAGCGGCGATAACGATCTTCTGCGGGTTCGGCTCGGTCTTCGGGGGCAGAGGTTCTCTTTCAGGTCCGCCAGCAGACTCAACGGGGCGCCCGAAGGAAGCCTAGGGCAACGCCCTAGGTAGAAGAATGAAGATCGCAAGCCCTGAAGGGGCGTCCTAGATACGGGCCATGGCGCAATCGCTCGCAAGCCTCCATGTCCACCTGATCTTTAGCACGAAAAATCGCGAGGCCCTCTTGTCGGAAAATATCCGAGTAGACCTTCACGCCTACATGGCCACGGTTTTAAAAAATGTGGGATGCCCAGTCCTGCTCATCAATTCCAGGGAAGACCATGTCCACCTTCTTTTCGATCTGGGCCGAACGGTTTCGATCTGCACCGCGGTTGAAGAAGTAAAGAAGACCTCATCCAAATGGATCAAGACAAAGGGAACATCGTTTTCCATGTTCGCCTGGCAGGCCGGCTACGGTGCTTTTGCGGTGAGCGAATCAATGTCGCGGAGGTTCGCGCCTACATTGCCAATCAGGCGGAACATCACCGCAAGAGGTCCTTCCAGGAAGAAGACAGGTCGTTTCTGGACCGGCACGGGATCGATTATGATGAACGCTATGTTTGGGATTAGGTCTTTTC
>CAJCII010000149.1 GCA_903970335.1 Bacteroidota bacterium
CATCGCAAACGACGTAACCCTTCCGGTATACAGTAAAGTGTCTCGCAGCGCCATTTCAACCCGCCTATGAACCCCACCGACGTTTCCAGTCTAGAACTGCGCGAGGAAATTTTGCGACTCGTTTCACGTTACCACGCCACGGCCCATGCGCCCAAGCCGTTCGTGCCCGGAGAGTCCAAAGTTCCCTACGCGGGCCGTGTTTACGACGATGAGGAACTCCGTCTCGGCGTCGAGAGTGTCCTGCAATTCTGGCTCACGGCCGGCCCCTTCGCGAACCGCTTCGAAAAGGAAATGCGCGACTACTTCGGCAGCAATGCCGCCTACCTGGTCAACTCCGGTTCCTCCGCGAATCTCCTCATGATTGCGACGCTGCTTAGCCCACAAATCAAGGACGGCCTGCGCCCCGGCGACGAAGTCATCACTCCTGCGGTCACCTTCCCGACCACACTAACGCCGCTCGTGCAAAACGGTCTCGTCCCGGTCTTCGTCGACTGCCAGCCCGGAGTCTACGACGTCGATGTCAGCCAGATCGAGGCCGCCATCGGACCAAAGACCCGCGCGATTTTTGTCCCGCACACCGTCGGTATTCCGTGCGATCTCGATGCGCTCGTCGCCATCGCGGAGAAGCACCATCTGTGGTTCCTCGAAGACGGCTGCGATGCCCTCGGCTCGACCTGGGACGGACGCCTCGTCGGTACCTTCGGTGCCATGTCCTCCATTTCCTTTTATCCCGCACACCACATGACCCTCGGGGAGGGCGGCATGGTGGTGGTCAACAAGGGCGGTGTCCGCAAGACCTGTCTCTCGGTCCGCGACTGGGGTCGCGATTGCTGGTGCGAACCCGGCGTGAGCGATACCTGCGGCAAACGCTTTGAATGGCAGCTCGGTTCGCTTCCCTACGGCTACGATCACAAATACATCTACTCGAATCTCGGTTATAACCTCAAGGTCAGCGAAATGCAGGCCGCGATCGGCTGTGCGCAATTCAAGAAGCTTCCCGCTTTTATCGAGGCCCGCCGCAAAAATGCCGCCTTCTATTTCGAGCGCCTCAAGGCTTGGGAGGAACATCTCGTCCTACCGATCGTTCATCCCAAGGCCAATCCCTCCTGGTTCGGTTTCCCCATCACGCTCAAGCCTCATATCCAGCGTCGAGAATTCATCCGTTGGCTGGAGGAGGCAAAAATCGAAACGCGTCTTGTCTTCGGCGGTAATATCCTTAAGCAACCCGGTTTCGAGAATATCCCTCGCCGCGTCCACGGCGAGTTGACCGGCACCGATACAATCATGAACCAGACCCTCTTCATCGGCGTGTATCCCGGTCTTAATCGGGAGATGCTCGAATTTGTCGCCGACCGTATCGAGCGGTTCTTTACCGCTAAAATTTAGGGCAACCGCCTTTGCGCAATTTTTCAGTTGGGACGTACTGTTCCTACGCCTTCCGCTCGTGTCGGATGTCCCGGGCCTGGTAGAGGTAATAGACCTCCTCCGCAATGTTCTTGCAGTGGTCCGCAATACGTTCCAGCGACCTCGCCACCAGCGTCAGGTTGAGTGCCCGCGTAATCGTGGACGGATCCTCCAGCATGAAGCTTGTCAGTTCACGGGCGAGTTGTTTGTTGATCGCATCCACTTCCTTGTCTCGCCGTATGATCTCCTGGGCCATTTCCGCTTTGCGATCGATCAGTGCGGAAATGCTGTCGCGTAACATGCCGGCGGCAATCTGCGCCATGCGGGGAATGTCGATCAGCGGCTTGAGCAGCGGTTCCTTGTTCAATTCGCGCGCGCGACGGGCAATCGAGACGGCTTGGTCGCCGATCCGCTCCAGGTTGCTCGAAATTTTCGAGGCGACCAGCATAAAACGACAGTCGGTCGCCACCGGCGCGTGGGTGGCCATGTGGTTGATGACGAGTTCGTCGAGACTCACTTCCAGCTCGTCGAGCTGTGAGTCTTCCGCCTCCACGGCATCGGAGAGCTTGTCGTCGCGTTCCACCAGGCTGCGGAGGGCCAACGAAAGATTCCGGTCGGTCAGGCTCGCCATCAAAAGCAGGGTTTCGCGGATTTTCCCAATTTGTTCGGCGGCGGGGCCGTTGGAGTAAGAGGAACTGTGAACGGGGGTGGGCATGGTTAAAAGGATCGGTTGAAATTAAGCGCGAAAAGAAAGAAATAACGACAATAAGAGAAAAGTCGCCCGAAATAATCTTCAGGGTGGGGGAACTCGTCCTGCTTCAACCGAAACGACCGCTAATGTAATCCTCGGTCTGGCGCTGGCTCGGGTTGGTGAAGATCTTTTCCGTCGTGTCGATTTCGATCAGTCTTCCCATGTAGAAGAAGGCGGTAATATCGGAACAACGCCCGGCCTGCTGCATGTTGTGGGTGACGATCACGATCGTGTAGTTTTGTTTCAGTTGATGGATGAGTTCTTCCACCTTGACGGTGGCGATCGGGTCGAGCGCCGAGCACGGTTCGTCCATCAGGATGATCTCCGGCTCGACCGCAATGGCCCGTGCAATACAGAGGCGCTGCTGCTGGCCGCCCGAAAGACCCAGCGCGCTCGTGTGCAGCCGGTCGCGTACTTCGTCCCACAGCGCCGCCCCGCGCAGGCTCCGCTCCACCGTCTCGTCGAGCCGGGCCTTCTGGTTGATGCCTTGCAGTCGCAGCCCGTAGACAATGTTCTCGTAGATCGATTTTGGGAAAGGGTTCGATTTCTGGAAGACCATCCCGACTCTTTTACGCAACTCAATGACATCGACGGACGGATCGTAAATGTCCACACCCGAGATTTTGATCGAGCCAGCCCCGATGCGCGTGCCGTCGACCAGATCGTTCATCCGGTTCAGGCAGCGCAGCAGGGTCGATTTGCCGCAGCCCGACGGCCCGATAAAGGCCGTGACCAGTTTTTCCTTGATCGGAAAGTTAATCCCGTGCAGAGCCTTGCTCTGGCCGTAATAGAAATCGACGTTATCGATGTCGATGATCGTCGGCGCGTTGAAGCGGGAGCTTTTATCGAGCGCGGGGCTGGCGGGGTTCATGACCACCTCGACAGATTGGGCGGTGGGAGTGGTTTCGTCCATAATGGTTGTGGGGCTGGTGCTCATGGGGTCGGAATTACCATTTGAGTCGGTTGCGGAGGCGAGTGCGCAGGAGGATCGAAGCCAGGGCGATAGTCATGACCACCCCCAGAAAGACAAAAGCGGTTCCGTATTGGACCCGCTCCGTGTACTCGTTCTGCGGAATTTTCGAGCTTACCACGTAAATGTGGTAGGGCAATGCGTTCACGCCGTGAAAGACAAAGTCGTGAATCCACAGGAACGGGTATTCCAGATAGCCCAGCGCACCGCTCGAAAGCCGGTCGGGTGTGATCGTTATTTCCCACGGAAGTTTGTCGCTCGTCGCATAGGCCGCCGTAAACAAAATCGGCGCGGTCTCTCCCGCCACCCGTGCGATTCCCAAGACCGAGGACGTTAGAATGCCCGGTAGAGCGTAGGGCAGCACGTTCTGCCAGATGGTCTGCCATTTTGTCGCACCCAACGCCAGCGAGCCCTGGCGGAAGCCTTGGGGCACCGCCCGCAACGATTCCTCGCTCGCGGTGATGATTACCGGCAGGATCATGAAGGCAAGGGTGAACCACCCTGCCATCAGAGAAACATTCCAGCCGAACGCCAGCACAAAGATGCCGAAGCCGAAGAGGCCGAAGACGATGGACGGTACTCCGGCCAGATTGACGATGGCCAGTCGGATGGCGCTAATGAAGGGGCCTTGCTTGCTGTATTCGCTGAGATAAACCGCACTGAAGATGCCTAGAATCAGCGCCACCGTCATCGAGCCGATGACCAGCAAGACGGTGCCGACGATTTGGGGCCAGATACCGCCGGCGGCGTAACTGTAGGTCTCGTGCTCGGTGATGTCGTCCGGATTGATGCCCGTCGTGGTGAGAATGGGTACGGGAATCGCGGGTGGAGCCGGTGCGACTGGCGCTACAGGAGCGACTCCCGATGGTGCGGCGTTGGCGTCGGGAGCAGGTGCGGGTGGAGTCGTCGGAATCTCTGCGGGCGGCGGAGCTGGAGTCTGCCCCACAAACGCATAGTAGTCGTCGGCGGCCATCTGCTTGATCTCGCCCTTGTACTTAAAGACATGCAGCGTTTGCGGCTTCGTGAACAGAAAGTCGTTGGAGATAAACGGGAAGCTGCCCGTGACCCGGAACGAGTCGAAAACGGTCGGCGCTCCCTTGATGATGATAATGGAAAAGATGCAGACCCCGAAAAGCAGGATGATGTACGTAAAGGCACGCAAGCTCCAGAAGACAACCCTTTCCTGGAACGAAGCCAGGTTCGCTTTGCGCTGGAAGGGATGGGTGCGTGCCGTCATGGTGTCATCCGATCGAAATCTTGAACTTTTGCACCAGCCGCTGCGCGAGGAAATTGATGCCGAGCGAGATGAGGAAAAGCACCAGCCCGACCATGAACAGGGCGTGCCACTCGATGCTGCCGTTCTCCGCCTCGCCCAATTCCTGGGCAATGATTCCCGTCATCGTGTGCACCGGCTGGAACAGGATCATCAGGCCGTCGCTCATCGGTGGAATTGCGATGCGGTTACCCGCACAAAGGAGCACGACCATCGTCTCGCCGATGACGCGTCCAAATCCGAGCAACACCGCCGAAATCACGCCCGAGAGCGCCGCTGGCAAAATGATCCGCCAGATTGTCTGCAGCCGGTTTGCCCCCAAGGCATAGGACGCTTCCTTGAGCGCGCGCGGGACATTGTTGATCGCGTCCTCCGTTAAAGTAAAGATCGTCGGAATCGCCATGAAGGCCAGCAGGATGCCTGCGGTCAGAATGTTCAGCCGCTGCTCGAAATGGGGCAGGATGCCCCAGCGTGAGAGTTGAATTAAAGACTCCCCCAAAATTGCCACCCCAAAAAAGCCCAGCACCACCGAGGGAATCGCCGAAATGAATTCGATCGCCGGTTTCACCAGTTGCTGTTCCCACGGCGTCGCAATCTGGTTGATGTAAATGCCTGCCCCGACTCCCAGCGGAATCGCTATGACCAGGGCCACCACGGAAATGAGGAGCGAACCGACGAAGAGCGGTAGAATGCCGTAGGAATCCTGCCAGGAACTCGCCGTCAGCCACTTGGTGTTGGTCAGGAATTCGAGAAAGCCCGCATACCAGGGCACCGGTGCGTGCGGGTTCCACGTCTCGATCTCCTTCTCGTAACCCGGTATCGCCGCAATCAACGCGCGGATTCGACCGTCGTACCCCGCCAGTTGCGCCTTCATGTCGGCGTCCAGCGCAGGGGGCGGTTGGCTAAGTAAGTCATTCAAATCGGAAGCGAACTTCGTATTTGCATCCTTAATGGAGGGAATCGCATCGAGTAATGGTTTCACCGAAGCGTCGATGTCCACTGGCTGCAGCACCACTTTGTTGGCCTCCTCCGTCTTGCCCACCCGCAAGTAGAGTGCTTTCTCCGCCTGCTTGTCGTTGAAAATTTTGATCATCGCCTTCGTCGTCGTCGCTGTATCGCCCAGATTGGAGACGATATCGTCCAGTCCACTCGTCGTCCCGCTCACCTTGCCCGCGTAGGCGTCGAAATCCGCCAGTGCCGCATTCGCGTCCGCCAGCCCTTGGTTCTCCGTCTTTCCCGCCTGCTGACTTTGGGCCAGCAATTTCTTGAACTCGCGCAGCCGCGCGTCCGCCAGATACTGTCCGATCGAATCGACTTCCCCCGTCTCGCTCTTCAGGATGTCCACGAATTCCAGCCCCGCCTCGCGGTAAACCAGGATGTTCTGGTAACTCTGGCCGAAAAAACCGCCCAGCGGATTGAGCCCGATGCTTTGGCTGAAAAGCGAAAACATGATCAACCCCAGCACCACAATCGACATCAGTGCGTTCAGGCCGAAGAAATGCTTGATCGCCTCATCCGTGTTCAGGCCTGGGACGATCGATTTGCCGCGCGTCGAGATCGCTTCCTTCAACGGACGCTGATCGAGGCGGCGTATTTGCGAGGTCTCAGCCATCGGTGCGGGTTTCTTCGGAATAAAACCCGCTGAATGATGCCATCCAGCGGGCTGTTCTTAACGCTCGAATGCAAAACCTATTTCAGCGGTGCAAAACCGACTTCTTTGACGATCTTTTGTCCGGCCGGGCTGATCGTGAAGGCCAGGAACGCCGCAGCTTCGCCGGTCGGGTCGCCGTTTGTGTAATAGAAAGTCGAGCGCGAGAGCGCGTACGAGTGGTTCTGCACGGTCGTGATCGAAGGCTTTACCCCGTCGATCGCGATCGCCTTGACTCCCGCCGCTGCGAGGTAAGCCATGCCCACATAGCCGATGCCATTGGGGTTCTTGCCCACTTCGGAGGCGATTTCCTCATTACCGGCCATCTTCTGTGCCGTGCCTGCATAATTACCGCCCGACATTGCCATCTTCGCGAAATCGGAGTAGGTGCCCGAGGACGTGTTGCGTGTATAGATCGAGATGGCGCCCGGCGAGCCGCCCACCGCGCTCCAGTCCGTGATTTCTCCGGTAAAGATTTGCTCGACCTGTTTCTTGGTCAACGCGCCAACGCCGTTCGCGCTGTTCACGATCACCGCAATGCCGTCGTAAGCCACAATCGTCGGCTTAAGCGTCCGCCCGTTTGCCGCTGCGGAGGAAATTTCTGTCGCGAACGCCCGACGGCTCGCCATGCCGATATCCGCCGTCCCATCGACGATGGCAGCGATCCCCGTTGTCGATCCCTCGGCGGCGATGTTGAAGCTCACATCCGGATGCGTCGCCTTGTAGGCTTCGGCAAGCTGGGGAACCAGCTTCGCCCCGAGCGTATCGGAGCCTTTGATGACGAGCGTGGTGGCGTGAACGGAGCAGACCGAGAGGGCTGCGGCGATACTGAGGGCGAGGATTTTTTTCATGGATGCAGTCAGATGAGGTTCATTCATTCGGTTGGGTAAAGTTCCCCGAAGCCCCAAGGCCTCGAGTTCTTAAATTTGTATGGGAATGCCCACTTGGATTGTCCTCGAAAGACAATCTGGCGAACCATACCCATCAGTCATTCAACGAAAGGCTGAAGTCGAATTGTTACAGTTGTGTGTCAATCCTGAAACTTTCTGGAAATCGGGAAAATCAAGATAGCTTTGATACCCTTCACCAGCGGATAGCTTCCCACTTGTCCCCTCTTCTCTGGAATGAGATGCTTTTCCCATGATCTCCCGGCAAAAACAGGATGCCGCCCTGCTCGGAACCCTTTTTTCCGCTCAAGGCCAGAGGATTTCACTTCACGATCTTGCCCAAGCGTCAGGAATCCCCTCCGTCGAGCTGGAAACTCGTCTTGCCCCCTACCGTGAAGCCGGTTACCCGGTTTTGTCTTATCCCCAAGGCGGCATCGGCCTACTCGACCCACCCGATATCTGGTGTGCGGAAGAGATCCTCGGTCGCTGCCCCGTCCCCGATACCGCTGCCGGCCTGGTCTGGGACCCCCTCCTTTTGACGGAAACCGCTTCCACCAATGATGTCGTCCGCGAGCAGGCCCGCAAAGGTGCTCGGGCCGGCTTTCTCGTCGCCGCTTCCCGCCAGACGCGCGGACGCGGTCGCCTTGGTCGCATTTGGGAATCTCCACAGAACCAGGGTCTCTACGTTTCCATCCTTCTTCGCCCCGACTGGCCGTGTGTGGAAGCCGGAAAGCTGACCATCTTGAGCAGCGTCGCCGCCGTCGATGCCGTGGAAGCCATCGCAGGCTTCCGCCCCCAAATCAAATGGCCGAACGACCTCGTCGCTCACGGCAAAAAGCTCGCCGGGATCTTAATCGAAACAGAACCCAACGGTTCGCGACTAGCCTTCGCGGTGGTCGGGCTTGGTATTAATGTCTCGCAGCAGACTGGGGACTTTCCTCCGGAATTGCGCTCCCTCGCCACCTCCCTCCGACTGGCCACTGGCCACTCCTTTCGCCGGGCCGATGTCCTCGTCGCGACCTTGCACGCCCTCCAAAAACGACTCGACCGCCCCTTCGCCGAAGCCCGCGAAGCTTGGGCAGCCAGCAGCCTCACCCTTGGCCAGCGCGTTGTCCTCACCACCTCCCGCGGACGCAGGCATGGCCAGGCCCTCGGCCTTGATGAATCCGGCGCACTCCTTCTTCGCACGGATACGGGCGAAGTCGAAGCCGTCACCTCCGGCGATATGGAGGGGCAACCTGCGTCCTGATTTGTTCTCGATGACGCGTCGCCTGCATCAAATAATTTTTTCGCCGACTTGGCCCGGCCCTTGCTTACCATAGTCGCAGATTGGTATTTGGTTTTGGTTGTTAGAGGAGAAAAACGAACGGGGGCGGCCCGGCGGTGCGAGGAGCATGCCGGGCCGTTTAGTTTTTAAACGGCCCTCCTCTGCTTTGATCGCCTGCCCCTTACAACACCAAAAAGCGCGCCAAAATCTCCGCACCAAAGCCGAACGCGCAAAGCACGAATAAAAACCGCGTGGGCAGAATCCGCGAAGAAAATCGCGTGGCCCGCCATGCCATCCAAGCCAGCCCCGGCATCACGACCGCGTCTCCCAGCGCGAAAAGCGTCTCATAGGTAAAACCGTCATGAGCGGAAAAACCACGGACCAGCCAGACCATCCCCATCAAAACCACTGCCCGCGCCACCACCAAAATCACGAGCAGCCCCACATAACGCCGTACTATCGCGCTCGTCACCCCTGAACTCGTCGAAACATTCATCGCCAACAGCGCGCTGGTGTAGGCCAGCCCGATCGTCGCCCCACCCAGGTAAATCGATACCAACAACAACGTCTGCGCCGGTTGCGCCAGCCCTGGTGGATAGGCCTGCGGGGTTGTGGCCAGCAGCAGCATCACCCCGATGCTGATCCCCAGGCCCGAGGCGATACTCAGCCACATCTTCCCACTCAAAGCATGGTCGCGGCTGAACTTCCACCACGATCCGCCGCACAGGAGTGCAAAGAAAATCGGATAATGCATGATCGACGGTGGGGTCATTAGTGCCACCAGTACCCAGGCCAAGGCCGCCTTTAGCGTTTCGCGAGCGAAAAACGGCGTTCGAATCGATTTCGTCGGCAGGAACCCTACGAAGATCGTCGCCGAGGCTGTCGTCACCGCCATAATCAGGTTAACGGGAAAGCCGTTCGTTGGGGTCAGGGTCGTCATTGAGTCTCGGATATAGAGGCTCCGTCCCCATAAAGCGACTCTAACCTGAACGCTATCAAATCTCCCGAATTCCTCAGCCGAAGGATCGCGGTTATTATTTCGGGTCGAAGTAGCGCTCGCGCAGCTTTTGCAGGAAGTCGCCGACGGCTATTTTTTCGGCCTGGGGTGCGTCGGGGGCGAGTGTCTCGCGGACTTTTTTGAGGAAGGCGGAGCATTCCTGCACCTGGCGCTGGAGGCGGGCAGCGTCGAGGTGAGGGCCGGTTTGTTCGGCGAGGTCGGCGGCCTCGAGGGCGATGCCGTTGAGGCGGTTGCGGATTTCGTGGATGAGGGCGTGGAGGAATTTCTCGAATTCGTCGC
>CAJCII010000150.1 GCA_903970335.1 Bacteroidota bacterium
AAGAAAGAATAGTCCCAACGGGATTCGAACCCGTGCGACCTCCGTGAGAGGGAGGCGAGCTAACCGCTACTCCATGGGACCTTCTTTGCGCCCGGAACGAGCGCGGGGACTTAGTGAAGCAAGTTAGCACGGGGATGTCGAGCCTGCGAGAGCGTCTTGTGTTTGACTTTGGCGGCACAAACCGGAAAATGAGCGGATTCCTTACCCGATGGTGTAACGGTAACACAGCGCCCTTTGGAGGCGTTATTCATGGTTCGAATCCATGTCGGGTAGCCCGCTACTCAATGCCGTTTGGCGTGCTTTGGGCGGCCCGGTCCATTGGGCGGTTCAGGGACTGACGATGCGATTTTGCGAGGAGCAACTGTTCCAGAGGGCAATGACCGGTATTGCAGGATGGTCGGGGTCGTAGCCGAGGATGCTGAGGGAGGCGGTACCAAGGAGGAAATGGGGGCTGTCGATCACCGGTAACCCGATCCAGCGCGCAGCGAACGTGCAGCCGAATTGGCCGTGCGAAAATAGCGCGATGTTTCCCTCGAGCGCACGGAGACGGGCGATCAGGCGGTCGGCGCGGTCGGAGACTTGTGTCGGCAGTTCGCCGTGGGGGCAACCGTCGCGAAAGATATTCCAGTCCGGTCGTTCCTTGCGGATATCGACGGAGCGCCGACCTTCGTAATCGCCGTAGTCCCACTCGGCGAGGTTGGGGTCGACTTGGGCATGGGTGGCAACGCCTGCCAGTTCACACGTTCGGCGAGCGCGTAGTCTTGGGCTCGTAAAAACATGGCTGAAATCGATGGCGTGGAGTCGATGCGCGAGGTCGCGCGCTTCCTGTTCCCCTTTTTCGGTCAGCGGGATGTCGGTACGACCGGTGTGCTGGCGGGAGACGGCCCATGCGGTTTCACCGTGGCGAATGAGGAAGAGGCGGGGAGGATTTTTCATTATTTTCGGGCCAAGCTTCGAGTGTTTTTCGCGGAAGTCCCTTCATTGGGGACCAATCGTATTTTTGTATCATGCCGAGTGATTCGTCCGTCGATAATCGGTAGCGGGGAATATAGGGGAAATCCTCTTGGTTTCAAATTCTCGAAATCGAGGAGGTAGGCCTTTGGCGACAGCCACGGTCAAAAGAAAGTTGATAAAGACATGCAGGGAGCTAAAGCTGTTACGAGATGGATTGAGTTTAAGCCTAACTGACGCGCACAATGCAGAGGAATTCCAACGACGAAAAGCCAGCGCGTCTTCGTCGTTATTCGGTGAAAGAGGGCGTTGGCGGTTGTAGAGTGCCGGTAGCCGCGATACTTTTGCTCGTTTCAGTCGCGGCGTTTCTGCCGGCATGGGGCGATACGTCGGAACCGACGGGACAGAGTTTCGGGCAACATATCCTCTACCATCAGGATGAAGTTACGCCGTTTCTCAAGCAGCATCAGGAGGAAATCTACCGGGAGGGGGAGCCGCAATTTTTGTTTATTCTGGGCAGTGTGCTGGCGCTGAATCTTGTCGTGGGTTGGATCGTCGATGTTATTTCCGCTTTTTATTTTTCGCGCGTGTTCGCGCCCACCTTTGCGAAGCTGACGCAGGCGTTGTGGTTTGCGACGGGGCATCTCGTTCTCATCATGCTGACCGGAATTTTCATCTTGTTCCTGTTTTTTATCGTAGGAATCTTTTTGCCGTGGATGCTGTTCGTGCTTTTGATCGTTTTGCTGATGGGCGCGGTTTTTATCATCCAAACGATCTGGGTCAGTTTTAATTACCGGACAAGTTCCAACGTTTCCGGGCAATTTTACCTGATGATTTTCGCCGTGCACTCCCTTGCCTTGGGGCTTTGTTTTCCGATTACGAAGATGCGGACAGCGAGCATGATGTCGGCGCTGACCAACCAAGTAGCCATTCCGCAGTTGGATATTTACATGGACGACCGAAAGCATGCGCTGACCGACGCGGAAAAAGCACGGGACGAGGTGAAGGGAGAAATAGCCGCCGCACAAGCCCGTATCGACCAAGCCAGTGCCCAACAGGCGGAGTTGCGGAAGGAAATCGCGGAGAAGAAGGCCAGCGAATTTTACGTTTTCTGCCGCATTGTCCATCTCCATGCCGAGGGCGATCTGACGGTGGCCCACGATCAGTTAAACGCCTTTTTGGTGAAATTCCCCAATGGCAAGTTGATCGAGCAGGCCAAGGCGCAATTAACCCAGATCGAAACGGAGTTGGCGGCCCTGGATGCGCAGAAGAAGCAGGCGGAAGCTGCGGCAGCGCAGGCGGCGGCGAATGCCCGTGCGGATTTTCTGGCCCGAGCGGGCCGGGGTGAAATCACCCTCTCCGAAATGCATAATGCGCTGCAAGGGAAGACTCCGGCGGACGTGAAGGGGCTGTTTGGCGATCCGGCGTTGGTGGAGGCGGGACAATGGGGGTACAACCAGCAGATGGTCTTCAATCCCCTGACGAACGAGAAACATGGCCTCACGATTTATTTTGTCGAAGGGATTGTCCAGAGCGTCGATTACTATGACGGGAGCGGAGATTCGAGATGAAGCGAAATGGTTTTATTTCGATGGGCATGGCGGTGGCGGGATTCACCCTCGCAGTCGTGCCAGGTCGGGCCGACGTGGGGATCAATTATTCGTCCGACCAGTTGGACATCATGGACGACTGGGGATTTTTTCCTCCGGAATTTAAAGCCCGGGTGGAAGACCTGTTCGACACGAACAAAGCCATTATCAAGGCCCAGAACGACGAGGCGGAGCTTAAGTTGGAACTTCCCGATTACCTAAAGAAGGCCGATGTCGCGGAGGCGAAAGAGGATGAGATCCGGCAGGAACTGGCCGATTACGATCATACGGACGAGACCGATTTCGTGCAGTTGCAGAAGGACCTGAACGATCCGAAGGCGAAGCTGGAAGACTTGATCAAGGAGGCGCAGGAATTTGTTTGGGCGTACTCGACGAGTCCGCACTTGGCGGAGGCCCAGCAATACCTGCAACAGGCGCAACTGAAAGAGGCCAACGAATCCCAGGAGGAAAAAGACGCCGAAGCCGCGCGCGTGGCGGCACGGGCGAAGCTTCTCCAGCGTGTCCAGGCGAGGGACTTGAGCCTGCAGGAGTGGAGGGATTTTCTGTATAATATGTCGGAGGAAGACGTCGTGAGGTACATTGGCCAGCCCGATGCCGAGGAGGACGATTACTGGCTTTATTCCGGCGACTTTACCCAAGACCCCAAAACGCTCAACAAGGTCGGCTTGCGGCTTAATTTTAACGCCGGACGGATTGTGACTATTCTGGCGCTGCCGCACGCGCAGTAGTGCGGGTTGCGTGCCAAGGGGAATGCAGCTAAAATGGCCCATGTGGGAACCGAGGGCCGTTATTAAAGATGGGTTGAGGAGATGGGCGGCGCTTTTAGACAATCCTCTGCCGGATCACCTGCGTGCCGATCCCGAGAATGCACGGCGTGCCCGGCTTTTGGTGGGGTTTGGCGTGCTGGGGTCGTGTTTCGGGCTGGTCTATGCGCTGTTCTATCTGCTGATCGGTCATTACTGGGGGGCAGGGATTGTTGTTTTTTGTACGATGGGAGTGGCCCTTTCCCCCTTTTTGATGTGGAAAAGCGGGTCGATGCTATTAGCGGGGAATTTTTTCGCGGCGATTTTGACCCTTGGCTTCTTGGGTCTTTGTCTGGTTGAGGGCGGGGTGCATGGTCATGCGATTGCATGGCTGGTCAGTGTGCCGCTGTGCGCCTTGGTGTTGACCGGGGTGCGCCCGGCGATCAAGTGGGTGGTGATTGCATTTCTGGCCGCCGCCATCGTGGTTGGACTTGATCTCGTCGGGATCGAGCTCCCGGTGACGTACGATCCGAAATGGGGTCCGCTGGTGACAGCAGCCGGTTATTTGGGGCTGGTCGTTTTCATGTTCATTCTGGGATTTATTTTCGAGAACGGGCGTGCCTCCGCGTATGCGCAGATGCAACGGGCGTTGCGGGAGCTGGAAAAGACCAACGGCAAGCTGGTAGCGATGAACGCGGAAAAGAACGAATTTCTGGGCATTGCGGCGCACGACCTGAAGAATCCGCTTTCGGTGGTGCTGATGAACGGCGAGATGATCAAGGAGCTGGACGACGCACGGCAAACGCCGGCTTTGGTGGATTCGATCATCGCGGCGGCCCAGCGGATGCACCGGTTGATTACGAACCTGCTGGACGTGAATGCGATCGAGGAGGGGCGCTTTACCTCGAATATCGTCAAGTGCGACTTTGGGGACCTGGTGCGGGAGTGCGCGAAGCATAATCTGCCCGGAGCGACCCATAAGGGGATATCCATCCAGCTCGACGTGCCGGAGGGGATTTTCGTTCGGACCGATTGCACGGCCACGGTGCAAATCCTGGACAATTTGATCTCGAACGCGATCAAGTACTCTCCGTTCGGGACGACTATCCAGGTGCGCCTACTTGGCGACGCCAACCACGCCTGGGTCGAAGTGAGCGATCAAGGGCCGGGGATTAGCACGGAGGACCAGAAAAAGCTGTTCCAGAAATACAGCCGCCTGAGTGCGGTGCCCACCGGAGGCGAATCGTCGACCGGACTGGGACTGGCCATTGCCCGGCGGCTGGCGGAGGCGATGTCGGGGAGCATCGAGTGTCGCAGCACGCTGGGGAACGGCTCGACCTTTTCGCTGCGCCTGCCCCGCTGGCCGAAGGAGGTGGTGGCACCGGTGGCAAGTCCGAGCACGTGCGTGAAAACGGGCAAGGTGAAAATCAGTATCGAGGCATCCCCGGTGGACGGCCTTTAATCGACGTCCAAAGACTTTCCGAGAAGTTGCGCGGGAAGGCCCTAAGCCTTCGTTTTACCTCGAGAGACAAGAGCATCGAGGCTTAGGGCACCGGGGCCAGTCACGGAAAAATAGAGGAAAACGAAGCAGTAGAGGACGGCTATTTCACCTTTGTTGAGAAGTGGGTAAAAGCCATGCGGGAAATGGGCGATGAAGTAGGCAAAGGCCATTTCCCCGGAGAGGATGAACGCGGTTGGGCGGGTAAACAGGCCGACGGTGAGGAGACCGCCTCCAACAAGCTCAAGGATGGCGGCGAGGCCACCCAACGAGGCGAAAACGACGTGGTGTGCCATCGGGTCGAGCGGGATGCCGAGAACCTTGCTCGTGCCGTGCTCCAGGAAGAGAAGCCCGGCCATGATCCGCAGGATGCTCAACATATAGGTGGCGGGAAGTCTCATGGGGAAAGGTAGTCCGGTATGGTGGCGGCGTCCAGCGGGCGTTTGAGGGCATGCACCTGGGCAGATCAAAGTCGAATCTCACACCCAAGTGCAGGATACAGACGGCGTCGAGGCGACCGTTGAATCGTTCCCGGTCGATTTGTAGACAGCCTAGGATTCGGGAGGAGTGAAGTAGATTTTGTCGAGCTTGTCGATGAAGTCGGTTTCTTCAATGCTGAGGAGGGCGCTGTTGAGTTGCTGGCGGAGCTTGCTGTTGCTTTGGAGGCCGAAGCCGTATTTTTGTTTTTCGAAGAGGTGTCCGACGAGATGGAGTTCGTTGGAATCGTTTTGGGTGAGATAGTACATCATGATCGGGGCGTCGTAGACGACGGCCTTGACTTTGTCGTGGCGGAGGGCATCGACGGCGGCGTCCAGATTGGCGCACTCGACGACGTTGAGGTGCTGGGACTGGAGGTAGTGGTCGGCGGAGGTGCTTTGGATGGTGGCGACGGGTTTACCTGCGAGGTCTTTCGGCCCCTTGATGTCGTTACCGAGGGAATCGACGGTCATGATGGTGGTGGCGGTGGCGGTGAGGTAGGAGATCATGGCAATGCCGACCAAGGCCCAGGCGGTGCCGATGATGCGTCCGGTGAGGCCTTTGGGGTCTTTGTTCATGCACATACCGCCGATGAGGACGCAGGTGGTCCACCAGATGGATTCGATCATGCCTTCGCCGTAGTGGTGGGGGAAGTCCTCGTGGTTATGTTTGCGTTCGAACCACCAGAGGATGTGGGAGACGATGATGAGGGCGACCATGATGCCTGCGAAGGTGAGGACGAGGGAGGGGGTGAGGAGGCGTTCGATCAAGTCGAGGGGGCCGGGAGCACCGCCGCCCTTGACCATGATGTCGAGGCCGGAATCGTAGAAGGGATGGGAGAAGTCGATTTCCTTGGAGCGTTCGGCGGTGATGGAGAGGGCACCGACGCCGACATCGGCCTGACCGGACTTGAGAGCGTCGATCATTGCGGCGACGGTGTCGACTTTTCTGAATTCGACATCGGTCCATCCGGCATTGCGGGCGACTTCGTTCCAGAGGTCGATACTATAGCCGCTGAATTTGCCGGAGTCATCGACCATGACGAAAGGGGCAACAGGTTTGACGACGACAACGATGTGGTCGGCAAAGAGAGAGGAGGGGACGGCCAGGGTGAGGAGGAACGCGAGGAGGAGCGATTTGAAGAGGGTGGGAAGGAAGGATTGGATCATAAGAAGAAAAGAGGGAAACTCAGAGGCTCTAATTGAAGCTGATGGGGAGGGAAGTCAAAGGAATTCGCGGAAACAGGCGGGAATTCCGTCAGGAACGTCTGGGATCGGGGACTTGTCGACCGAGTCGCTCGTAGATCAAGCGACGAAGGCCGGTAATGCCCCGGCGCAGGGAGAGGCTGTTGCGGGTGAGGAGGCGAAAGGACCATCCACCCGAGCAGAGTTTCGAGGCGGCGACGATGAGAGAGTTGGCCTCGCCGACGGTGGAGACACGGTGGGCGAAATCGGGGGGCCAGTTTTCACTGGCGGGGGAAATCAGGACGATCCCGGCATAATAGGAGGCGGGGAAAAGGGCGGTGAGTCCGGCGAGGCTGGAATCGTGCGGGGTAATGGAGGCGCGTTCGCGGAGGACGAGACGGTCGGCGAGGCGGAGGTCGGTGGACCAGGAATAACGGGCGAAGGCGAAGGTTTCCCCGGAGGCGACGCGACCCGGCGCGAGGGTTTCGAGGTAGAGGAGTTCGCCGCCGGGTTCGATGCGGATATCGGTTTTCTGGAAAGAGCGGGAATCGCGCTGGGGGATGGAAATTTCCGGGAAGATGTCGAGGCTGCCTCCGGCGCGGATGTCGAAGGCTTGTAGGAGGCAGGCTTCGCGACCGTGGGAGGGATGGAAGCGCGCGGCTGAGGGGCTGGTGAAGAGGACATGAGCGCCGGATTCGACGACGACTTGAGTGACAATGCGGTCGCCTCCGAAGACGCCAGCGGTCTGGTTGACGACGTTGACGAGGAGCGTTTCGCCGTTCCAATAGGTTTTGCTGAGATGCATCGGGGCGGAAAAGGACTGGGCGGCGAGGAAGGTTCCGCGCAACGGGTCGGAGGCGAAGACCAGGTGGAGATTTCCGGTCAGCGCGAGGCGGGCGCGCTCAGACAAAGAGGTACTCCCGTTTGAGCCAGGCGAGGAGGTCGTCACGACCGACGCCGGATTTGAGGTCGGCGAAGAGGAAGGGGCGTTGGTCGCGCATGAGGAGGGAGTCGCGGCGCATGACTTCGAGGTCGGCACCGACATGGGGAGCGAGGCTGATTTTATTGATGAGGAGCAGGTCGCTGAAGCGGATGGCGGGGCCACCCTTGCGGGGGATTTTATCGCCTTCGGCGACGTCGATGACGTAGATGAAGGCATCGACGAGTTCGGGGGAGAAGGTGGCAGAGAGATTGTCGCCGCCGCTTTCGATGAGGATCAGGTCGAGGCCGGGATGGAGCCGTTCGAGTTCGCGGACGGCGGCCTGGTTCATGCTGGTGTCGTCGCGGATGGCGGTGTGGGGACAGCCGCCGGTTTCGACGCCGAGAACGCGATCGGACGGGAGGGCGTGATGACGGACGAGGAACTCGGCGTCTTCGCGGGTGTAGATGTCATTGGTGATGACGCCGAGGCTGAAGTCGTCGCGGAGCCATTCGCAGAGGCGGAGGACGAGCATGGTCTTGCCGGAGCCGACGGGGCCGCCGATGCCGAGGCGAAGGATTCGTTTTTTGATGGAGGGCAGTGGGGAATCAGGAGATGAAGAGGCGCTCATAGGCTATTTCGTGTTGCATGGAGGCGATCTCGACGAGTGGATCGAACCAGCCGAGTTCGTCGTGTTCGATGGCAAGAGACAGGCTGACGTTTTCTTCCATGCGCGAAAGGGAGGCGGTGAGAACGCGCTGGGCGGTGTTTTGTCCTAGGCGCAAAAGTTTTGGAGTGGAAAGGCAGACGGCGGAGAGGCTTTGAAAGGCCCACGAGGTCATCAGTGCGTGCGGTGGAAATGAGGCCAGTCCGGTTCCATAGACGACGGCGTGGTGGGCTGGGCAGCGACCTTCCTCGACGGCGCGGGCGAGGGTGGCGAGGATGGGAGACGGGCCGGTTTCGCAGAAGGCGTGGAGTCGGCGCTGCCCGATGGAGCGACTGGCTTCGCGCAATTCACGGGCGGTCTTGGTTGCGTCCACGTCGTTAGCGAGGGCGATCAGGCCGGGGAGATCGTTCTTTAGAGAGGCTTCCTGGGCAAAGCGAACCACGGGCAACTCGAAGTGAATGAGCATCGGCCAAAGGTGATGCTCAAGATAATGGCCCATCGATTTCTCATCGCGGACGAGGCCAAGGCGGACGGCCTGTTCGAAGCCCTGCGAGTGGGCGTAGCCGCCGGTGGGGAAGGCGGAGTCGGAGACTTGCAGGAGCCGGGCCAGCCAGGGCAATACGGGCGCGGTTTCGTTATCCATGATGATGGTGCGCGGAGGCAGAGAGGGGCAGGAAGACGCAGCGGACGCGCTGGAAGGGGATGGCTTCGCGATGGAGGAGTTGCAGGACGGCGGGGTCTTCGGTCACACGCACGGCGTTCGGGAGCACTTGGATGCCGAAGTGGAGATTGCCGAGATTCCAGGCGACGCGCGCGGCCTGTTCCGGGTTGGAGACGGGAATTTCGAGCACGTCTTCGGGCGCTTGTTCGAGAACGTAGAGAGTTTCGCCTTCAACAAAAAAAGGGGTGCCGCGCGACAAGGACTCGTCGAGATCGAAGCCGAACGCCTTGCCGTCCTCCGCAACGCCGCGCCAGCGCCGTTTGGCGAGAGTGGCGCGATCGGCCAGCAAGCGCACGAGGTGACGATGACCATTGTGGTCGTGATGCGGCGGAATGCTTTGGATGAGAGTCAACTCGGCCATGGATTTTTCGGACCGCCTCGAAATCAAAACAGGAAGTAACGCTGGGCCATGGGCAGAACTTTGGCTGGTTCGCAGCGGAGTTCGCGTCCGTCGGCCTTGACGGTATACGTCTCGGGATCGACTTCGATTTTCGGCAGGGAGGAATTCCAGAGTAGATCGCGCTTGGTGATCTTGCGTGTGTTGAGGACGGCGACGAGATGCTTCTGAAGCTGAAGGTCGTCGAGCGAGCCGAGATCGAGGGCGACCTGGCTAACGAAGGTCACGGAGGTCTTGAATTTGGCGCGACCATGGGCAGCGAACTGCGGGCGGTAGAGGGTCGGCTGGGGCGTGGGGATGGAGGCGTTGGGGTCGCCCATGTTGGCATAGGCGATGAGGCCGCCCTTGAGGACCAACTCGGGTTTGACGCCGAAGAAGGCGGGCTTCCAGAGGACGAGATCGGCGAGTTTCCCTTTTTCGATGGAGCCGACTTCGTGCGCGACGCCGTGGGTGAGGGCGGGATTGATCGTGTACTTGGCGACGTAGCGCAAGGCGCGGAAATTGTCCGCCGCATTGTGGGTGGAGGCACCGGGAGTAGAGTCGGGTTCCAGCTTGCCGAACTGGACTTTCATTTTGTGGGCGGTCTGCCAGGTGCGAATGATCACTTCGCCGACGCGGCCCATGGCCTGGCTGTCGCTCGAAAGCATGGAGAAAGCGCCGAGGTCGTGGAGGATGTCCTCGGCGGCGATGGTTTCGGGGCGGATGCGGGACTCGGCGAAAGCGACATCCTCGGGGATTTTGGAGTCGAGGTGGTGGCAGACCATGAGCATGTCGAGATGCTCGTCGATGGTGTTGACGGTGAAGGGGCGGGTCGGGTTGGTCGAGGAGGGAAGGACATTGGCCTCGCCGCAGACCTTGATGATATCGGGGGCGTGTCCTCCACCCGCACCCTCGGAGTGGTAGGTGTGGATGGTGCGGCCCTTCATGGCGCGGAGGGAGTCCTCGACAAAGCCCGATTCGTTGAGCGTGTCGGTGTGGATGGCAACCTGGACCTCGAGTTCGTCGGCGACGCCGAGGCAGGTGTCGATGGCGGCGGGGGTGGTGCCCCAGTCTTCGTGGAGCTTCAGGCCGATGGCCCCGGCCCGCACCTGTTCGCGAAGTGGCTCGGGAGTGGAGGCGTTGCCCTTGCCGAGAAAGCCGAGGTTCATCGGGTACTCCTCCGCCGCTTCCAACATGCGATGCAAATTCCACGGGCCGGGTGTGCAGGTCGTCGCGAAGGTGCCGGTGGCCGGGCCAGTGCCGCCACCGATCATCGTGGTGATGCCGCTGGAAATGGCCTCGGTGATTTGTTGGGGGCAAATGAAATGGATGTGGGAGTCGATGCCGCCTGCGGTGACGATGCAGCCTTCCCCGGCGATGACTTCGGTCGATGCGCCGATGACCATGGAGATGCCGTTTTGGATGAGGGGATTTCCGGCATGGCCGAGGCCCACGATGCGGCCGTGCTTGATGCCGAGATCGGCTTTGACGATGCCTGCGACGGCATCGACGACGAGCGCGTTGGTGATGACCAAGTCGAGCGACTCGCGGGCGAGCGCCGTGGGGGACTGCCCCATGCCGTCGCGGATGACCTTGCCGCCGCCGAATTTGACCTCGTTGCCGTAGCCGCCGTTTTCGGCGATCAGGTCGCGTTCGACTTCAATCCACAAATCGGTGTCGGCGAGGCGTACTTGGTCGCCGACGGTGGGGCCGAACATCTCGGCATAGGCGCGTCGTGAAATTTCAAGGGACATGCGTTTTTGAATTGAGGGGTGACGTCAGGGGAGAGGGCCATCGACGGCGTTGTTCAAGCCGTAGACTTTGCGTTGGCCCGCGAGCGCGACCAGGGTCACTTCCTTGGTGTCGCCCGGTTCGAAACGGACGGCGTTGCCAGCGGGGATGTTGAGGCGAAAGCCCAGGGCCTTTGCCCGATCGAAAGAAAGAGCGCTGTTCACTTCATAGAAATGAAAATGGCTGCCGACCTGAATGGGACGGTCACCGGTGTTGGAAACGGCGAGGCGAAATTCGGGCAGACCAAGATTGGCCTGAAGCGGTGCGGCGTCGATGGGGGTGCGAATTTCTCCGGGGATCATCGGATGGGGTGGTGGATCGTGACGAGCTTGGTGCCGTCGGGGAAGGTGGCTTCGACTTGCACGTCGTGGATCATTTCCGGAACGCCATCCATGACGTCGTCGCGCTTGAGGAGGGTGGTGCCGTAGCTCATGAGGTCGGAGACGGTGCGACCGTCGCGCGCGCCTTCGACGATTTCGTAGGTGATGATGGCGACCGACTCGGGGTAGTTGAGCTTGAGCCCGCGCTTTTGGCGACGGCGGGCCAAGTCTGCGGCGGTGACGATCAAAAGCTTTTCTTGTTCGCGTGGGGTCAGGTGCATGGGGTGTCGATTGGCAGATAGCGTGACAAGAATTTCGGAGGATGCAATCCCAAGGCGGAACGGAGGTTGTCGGTAATTTTCGTATGGGGATATTTGCGGCTTGTCGGATGATTACTCTTGGACTGTGATACCCGAACTTCAGAAGGGGCGGGGCCCCGATCTGCGGGGAACTTTACCAATGCGGAAATGAACTCGATTCCGTCTCAATTAAAAAACACCGCCACATTTTGGTCGGTGCAGTTTTTGGCGGCGGCTCTGACGATCGCGGTGGTGGTTACCATGGTGTTGGCGGCCCAGTCGTTTCTTTGGCAATACACGGTAAGCGATGTGGTCCGCAGCCGGATGGATGCGCTCGATCGAAATGCTTTTTTGACCGAATCGCGTGTCCGGCGGCTGGCCAACGACATGTTTTTCGTCAAGAGCGTGACCGAAGCGGAATTGGTGAGAAACCCAAAAGCTCCGGTTGCGACCGAGACGTTGCGCGGGGCGGTCAAGACGATGATGTTGGCGCAAAGCAAGTACGACAATATCCGGCTGCTCAGTCCGTCGGGGATGGAGATTTACCGGGTGAATTGGCAGGGCGGGCTGGATCCTCTTTACGAGGTCCCGGACAAGGAGCTGCAGGACAAGTCGGACCGTTATTTTTACCGGGAGACGCTGCAGGCCTCGCCGGGAGACGTGGTCTTTTCCCCGATGGACCTGGATGTCGAGCACGGTCAGATCGTGCAGCCGCCCAAACCGACCCTGCGGGTGAGCGGACAAATTGTCGGCCCGGACGGCAAGCTGCGGGCCATCGTGGTTTTGAACCAGACCGGGGAGCTGTATTTTCGGGAGCTTAGGCAGGAGCGCGGTCAACCGTGGCAAAGTATGTTGCTCAATGCCGACGGCTATTGGCTGGTGGGGGCCACCCCCGATTCCGAATGGGGCTTCCAGTTGCCGGGCCGGAAAGGGAAAAACCTCAAGACCGAGGACCCCGAATTGTGGAATAAAATCAGCACGAATCGAGCGGGGTGGTTTGAGGACAAGGGAAACCTGTACTGTTTCGAGCGGATCGATCCGCTGAACGCCGGGTCGGATAATGCGCCATTGCGGATGCCCGTGGTGGGGGACGAGCGGCTGCACTGGATTTTTCTGACCAAGGTGCCGGATGAAGTGGTGTGGGCAAACGTCCAGGCCATCCGTTTGGGGACATGGGAATCGGGGGCGATGGCGGTGGCGGTGTTGGTGCCGGTGGTCAGTCTGGGGCTTTTTTCGTTGCGACGGCGCCAACTGGCGGTGGGGGAACTGAGCGAGGCGCGCACGCTTTTGGACGGGGTCATCGGCATGTCGCTGCATGGTATCGTGGTGATGGAAGCGGTTCGCGACGAGAATGGCCGCATTGCCGATCTCCGACTGGTCCTGGCCAACCATTCGGCCACCACTTTTCTAGGGAGAGACCTGGCCCAATTGCAGGGAAAAACGATCCTGGAAGTAGATCCCGGAAGCCGAAAGGAAGGGGTTTTTGCGCGTTATTGCGATGTCGTCGAATCGGGCGAACCGGCCAGTTTCGAATACTTGTACAAGAACGGAAAGTTAGAGAAATGGCTTTTTATCCGCGCGGGCAAGCGGGAGGACGGGCTTGTCGTCAGCCTGGCCGACATTACCTCCCGAAAACTCGATGAGGAAAAGCTACGTCAGAGCGAATTGTTGCTGCAGATGACGGGCCAGATGTCGAAGGTGGGGGGGTGGAAGGTCGAGTGGCCGAGTCGGGAAATAAGCTGGACGGAGGAGGTCTATCGGATCCACGAGTTGCCTCTGAATCACACTCCGTCGCTGGACGAGGAGATCAATTATTATGCGCCGGAGTCCCGGGAAACGATCCGCCGGGCCTTCGAGGCCTGCGTCGTCGAGGGCAAGGAGTACGATCTCGAGCTTGAGTTTATCACGGCAACGGGACGACGCATCTGGGTGCGAACGATGGGGCGACCGGAGCGCCAGGATGGCCAGTTGCGGCGGGCAATCGGGACGTTTCAGGACATCACCGTGGCCAAGCGGGCCTTGCTGGAGTTGCACGACAGTCAGGAGCGTCTGATGAAATCGCTGGCGCAGGAGCAGGAACTGGCGCGCCGAGCCCAGGCGGCGGAGCGGGCCAAGGGCGAATTTCTGGCGGTGATGAGTCATGAGATACGCACGCCGCTCAATGGAGTGATCGGCATGACGAGTATTTTGGCCGATACCGTGTTGAATGACCTGCAGCGGGACTGTGTGAACACGATCCAGACCAGCGGGGAGGCGCTTCTGAGCGTGATCAACGACATCCTCGACTTCTCGAAGATGGAGTCGGGAAAGATGAACCTGGAAAAAAGGCCTTTCAGCGTGGCGCAGTGCGTGGAGGAATCGGTGGACCTTTTTGTGGCGCAGATCCGGAAGAAGCGGCTCGAGGCGGCCTACTTGATCACCTCCGATGTGCCGGCGAGTCTGATCGGCGATTCCAATCGTTTGCGCCAGGTCTTGATCAACCTGATCGGGAACGCGATCAAGTTTACCGAGCGGGGGGAAATCATCATCAACGTGCAATGTCAGAGCCGCGACGAACGGGGATTCCATCTGCTTTTTTCGGTGACGGACACCGGGATCGGTATTTCACCGGAGGGGGTCGGGAAGCTGTTTCAGTCCTTCCAGCAGGTGGACAGTTCCACGACGCGGCGCTACGGCGGGACGGGGCTGGGGCTGGCGATCAGCAAGCGTCTGGCGGAGTTGATGGGCGGGACGATGTGGGTGGAAAGCGAAGTGGGCGTGGGGTCGACTTTTTTCTTTTCGGTCATTCTCGAGGCGAGTCCGACGCTGGCGGCACTGAATACGTCGGAAGGAAGCGGAATCCAGTCGTCTTCCGCCCTGATCGTGGACGACAACGCCACCAACCGGCGCATGTTGGACGAACAACTGAAGGCGTGGGGGATGAAGACGGTTTCCGTCGCGTCCGGGCAGGACGCCCTGGCGAAACTGGCCGGAGCGGCATTCGATGTCGTGCTGCTCGATTTGCAGATGCCGGGCATGGACGGGGTGAGCCTGGCACGGGAGATCCGAAAGAACAGTCAATCGCCGTTGATCCTGCTTTCGTCGTCAGGCGAAATCGAAGTGGGGGAAGCGGCGCATCTTTTCCAACACCAGGTGCCCAAGCCGATCAAGCAATCGGTTCTCCACAATGTCTTGGAGCAGGTGACGGGGGTGGCGCGGGAAAAGCAAAAATCGGGCGTGACGCAGTTCGATCACGATTTGGGCGGGCGCGAGCCGCTCCGCATCTTACTGGCGGAGGACAATAAGGTGAATCAAAAGGTCGTGACGATGATGCTGGCCCGGCTCGGTTACCGGGCGGATTTGGCGGGGAACGGATTTCAGGTCCTGGAGGCCCTCGAAAAGGGGACTTACGATTTGGTCCTGATGGATGTGCAAATGCCCGAGATGGACGGGATCGAGGCGACGCAGCTATTGCGGGAGAAGTTGGCGGGGGACTGTCCATACATTTGCGCGCTGACGGCCGAGGCCCTGGAGGGAGACCGGGACCGGCTGATCGGGATCGGGTTCGACGATTATCTGAGCAAGCCGCTGAGTCCCGAAAAACTGCGGGCGGTGTTGCAGGAGGTTGCGCTCAAGCGAGGGTGAGAGCAGGTGAGCGGCGATTACGCGCCGCCGTCCCGATAGAGCCTGGTTCCCTCTTCGGGCAGGTCGGTGTCTTCGGCAGTATCGACGTGGATGGCGGCCTGAAGCAGGAGATGCTCCCAACTGGTTTCGATGGAGACGGGCACGGGGGCCATCCAGTCCTTCACCTTGAGCAGGGGACTGGGGAGTTGCATGAGGGCGTAGAAGGCTTCGTTCCCGGCCATGCCGAGGAAATCGGCGTGGATGACGCGGCCCCGCTGGATGTAGATTTCTCCCATGACCTGCCGGTTTTGCGGTTCGACGGTGATGACGATATTGCGTCCGTTGAGGCAAAAGAGCTGGACCAAATCCTGGAGTTTGAAGTGGTTGAGCCCGGTCGATTCGGCGGCGGCTGGGGGTGCCTGAGGCGTGGGGGCGGGAGGCGCTTCCGGCTCCGGGTTGTCCAGCATTCGGAAATAATTTTCCACGAACTGGATCAGCGCCGAGATCTGGAAAGGCTTCTCGAGGAACTGAAGGGCGCCGAGGTCGAGGGCCTGCTGCTTGTTGGCGGCAGAACGGTAGGCCGTCATGAGGATTGAGCTGACGCCGGGATGGGAGCGGTTGATTTCCCGGATCAAGTCGAAGCCGGAATCTTTTCCGATGCGGACATCGCTGATGACGAGATCGACTTTTTTTTGCGCGACGAGGGGGAGGGCCTCGGCGAATTTGCTGGTGGAAAAGACCGCGATGCCGGAGGCGCGGCGGAATTCGCGTTCCAGGATCAGCAGGATGTCTTCCTGGTCATCGACGATCAAAATTTTTCTAGGCATGTCAATCTTATGGCGGCGAAGAACATCGACAGGGGTTCGTTTACCTTAGCGGGAGGCACACGTCCTAGCAAGATTCGATCCATCATGGCAAGGATGTTTCTTTTGTGTCTCGGGTAGGCATGGGCCGTGCTTTGGGTCGAGCCGTGACCTCGAATAAACGACTCATCCTGTTGGGTGCCTCTCTGGCCTTCACCGTTTCATCCGTCTTCGCGCAGACGTCGCCCCCGGCGAACGCACCCGCTCCGGTTTATTCCTATCCGACTCCTTCGGCCCCGGCTCCGGCGCAACCGGATGCGCAGATGCAGCAGTTGCAGGCGCAGGTGCAGGAATTACAAAAGCAACTCTCGCAGGTTTCCAACACGGTGGACCAGCAGGCCGGTCAGATCGCGCCAATCAAGGACACGCTGGACAAAACTCTGCAGGTCACGGACACGCTTTCCCAATCGATCAAGCAGACGACGGAGACTGCGAGTGAGGTGGCCAAAAAATATAGCGAGGTCAAGGACACGACCTCCCTCTCGATCAATATCTCCTGGACGCTGATCACCGGATACTTGGTCATGTTCATGCAGGCCGGTTTTGCCATGGTCGAGTGTGGCTTTTCGCGGACCAAGAACGCGGCCCACACGGCGATGCTCAATTTCATGATCTATTCCCTCGGTATGCTCGGATATTGGGTCAGCGGCTTCGCTTTCCAGTTCGGCGGAACCGGTGCTGCTGGCCCCGGCACTTCCGATTTGTCCGTCAGTACCGTGGGTTCGCTCGGGCCAAATGTGGCCACGGTGCTCAATCAGGAGCTGGGCTTCCATTACGGCGACATGAAATTCGGCCTACTCGGAGATTCGGGCTTCTTCCTGTTGGGGAGTGCCTACGACCCGGGCATCTATACCTTGTTTCTTTTCCAGATGGTCTTCATGGACACGACGGCCATCATTCCGACCGGTGCGATGGCAGAGCGCTGGAAATTTCTTTCCTTCGCGATTTACGGCTTCATTGTCGGTGCGTTTATCTACCCCGTTTTTGGTAACTGGGTCTGGGGCGGCGGCTGGCTCGCGGCCATGGGCGCTAATTGGGGGCTGGGGCACGGTCACGTCGATTTTGCCGGATCATCGGTCGTGCACGTTGCGGGTGGCACCATAGCGTTTGTCGGTGCCTGGATGTTGGGGCCCCGCATCGGCAAGTACAACGAAGACGGCACGCCCAACCCGATCCCCGGGAGTAACATTCCCTTGGCCATTCTCGGTACTTTCATTCTGGCTTTCGGCTGGTTCGGTTTCAATCCCGGCTCGACGCTCTCGGCGATGGACACGCAGATTGGCATTATTGCCACGAACACCATGCTTGCGTCCGGCGCGGGGGCTGTTGCCGGGATGGCGGTGGCATGGATTCGTATTGGCAAGCCCGATCCTTCTTTTTGCTGCAATGGCATGCTGGCCGGTTTGGTGGCAATCACCGGACCATGCGCCTTTGTGGACGCCTGGGCGGCGGTGGTGCTGGGAATTGGAGCGGCCATCGTCATGTATTGCGGCGTTTTCTTCGTGGAAGAAAAGCTGAAGATCGACGATCCAGCGGGGGCCATCTCCGTTCATGGCTTGGCTGGCGTCTGGGGAGAGTTTTGCCTGGGCATTTTCGCCAATGGCAAGTATGGCGATGGTTGGAACGGCGTTCCCGGAAAAGTAAGTGGCATCTGCACTTGGGTCGATGGCGTCTGGACACCCAACTACAAGCAAATCCTGGCCGAGATGATCGGTGCTTCCACCTGCATCCTGTGGATCGGCGGCTCGAGTTTTGTAGTTTTCTACATCCTCCACTTGGTTATCGGTAACCGCGTCTCCGCAGAAGCCGAAATGGAAGGTCTCGATGGTCCGGAAATCGGCGTGCTCGGTATTAATAACGCGCCCTAATATGCTCGAGAAAAAAGGAGGCAACCCACTACATCCCATCGAGGTTGGAAGGGTGGCAGGGTTGCTTCCGGGGTGCAGAGCGGTGCGGTTCGTGCTTTTGCCTTCTTTAGAAGTAGGCTAGAAATCATCACCGTTTCCTATCGCCATGGCCGCCCCATTTCAACTTTCCGGTTCTCTCGAAGAGATTCCGTTGCCCGATATCGCACGGCTTTTTCAGTCGACGCGCAAGTCGGGCCGATTGGCGCTGACGTCCGGCAATTCGACCGGCTCCGTTTATTTCGATCGAGGGGAAATCGTCGATTGCCAGTCGACCAATATGTCGGGGCTGGACGCCCTCAAGCACATGGCGCTGTTCAATCGGGGCCACTTCGATTTCACCGATGGCATGGCCCCGGCCAGCCACACGCTCAACACCTACAATACCGCCGAGCTGATCGATATCCTGGAGAACCGGATGATGGAATCCCGCCAGTTGCAGGAGTTGATGCCGGAAGAAGCGGAGATTCCCCGCTATCTGGGGGGGAGCATTCCGGCGGGCCTGGAGTTGGGGGCCGCCGACCTGGCGGTAGCGCTGAAGGCCTCGCCCGGTACTCTTTCCGTGCGGAGGCTCGCGCTTGAATTGAGTCTCGATGAAACCATGGTCCGCTACACGATTGCCCGGTTCCGGGCGGCTGGGCTGATGGAGATCGTCGGACGCGAAACCAATATTCCGTCTCTTCAGTCCCGTCCGGTGACCAGTCCGCTGCCCTCGGTGACAAACAACGACTCGGTGCCGGGATCGCCAAACAGCGCGCCCTCCACCCCCGGGCAACCCCGTTACTGGCGCGGACGGAAAATCGAATAAGCTCCGACGCGATTATCGCGAAGCTGCGCCTTATGAATTCGCCGGTTTTCCGTTGGGCAATCGTCCTTTTCGTCGCCATCACCCTGCCGGGGCGCGCGTGGGACCCGTGCGGTCATGAAATCGTCGCCACCATCGCTTTCGATCATCTCAATCCCAAGGCCCGGGCCGAAGCGTTGTCGCTGGCCTCGCAGGTGGTCGGGCCGGAGAAAGCGTACGATCCGGTGACCATCGCCTGCTGGATGGACGATTTGCGGGGACATTATCCCAATCTGCCCTACCGGGGCCTTTTTTTCCCGTGGCATTATATCGACTTCGGGCTCGATCCGGGCGATCCCCAACCGGTCGTGGAACCGGGACAGGACAACGAAACGAGCGGCAACGTCATTACGGCGTTGAAGCGGATCGAGGTTGTTTTGCGGGGCGGCACCGATCCATACGTTAAAACCAAGGCGATGGCCTACGCGATGGCGTCGCATCTGGTGGGGGACATTCATCAGCCGCTCCATGCCGCGACCTATTATCATCAGGATGCGAATGGACGATGGACCAACGACCTGGGGGGAAATCGCGTGGTCGTCGTCAACGGGCCAGCCATCGAGCCGACCTATAACCTGCATTATTTTTGGGATGCGGCCTGGCGCGTTTCCTTCGACGAGGCGAGCGGACGAGTGGCGGTCGATCTGCGTTATGAGAACTGGAAGCATCATGACGCAGAGGTGGTGCGGGCGCTGGCCGAGGAAATGGACGCCGCTCTAAAGCCCGATGCGCAGACCAAGCTGAATCCCGATTTCGAAGCCTGGGCGCAGGAAAGCAACAAGCTGGCGCGGGAGGTGGCCTATGCCCGGCTGACCTTCACGGATAATCACAAATCGGCGCGGATCAGCGCCGAGTATGTGGCTCTGGCGCAGCCCTTGGCCCGGCAACGGCTGGTCCTGGCCGGTTACCGGTTGGCCGCATTGCTGAACGCCACGTTGGGGGCCGATGCGCCCGGGCCGGTACCGCCGTCGTTTCCGGCTGGGCCGGTCAACACCATTATGCCGGATACGAGTGTCGTGACGTCTCCGTCCAAATAGGATGGCGCGGCCTTGACTTTGCCGGGGTTCGCGGGCACTTACGGGGTTACAGGACACCAACGGTGACAGGAAAATTTCAATACATCCTCGGCATCAAATTTTTTACCGGCGAGTTGGCCGAGTTGCTCGATTTATGTGTCGGTAGCTTTGTAGTCGTCCCGGCTGCTCCGGCTCTGGTCGATTTACCCACGGATCCGGCGTATCGGGAGGCGGTGGAGAAGAGCGACTTTGCCATCACCGATAGCGGTTTCATGTTGCTCTTGTGGAAGGTGTTTACCGGTCAAAGCTTGATCCGGATTTCGGGCCTTAAATTCCTGCGCGGGCTGTTGGCGCAAGGTGTACTGAAAGAGCCGGGGGCCTCGTTTTGGATCATGCCCTCCGAGGCGGAGATGGAGACCAACCTGGCCTGGCTCAATCGCAACGGATTTCCCGTGGTCGGTGACGATTGCTACATCGCTCCGGTTTATCCGAAGGGCGTGCTGGCGGACGCGGAGCTTTTGCGCCGGATCGAAGCCGGGAAGCCTCGTTATATCATCGTCAATCTCGGTGGCGGAGTGCAGGAGCGTCTGGGGTACTACCTGAAGAATACTCTTTCCTACCGGCCCGCAATCATTTGCGTGGGGGCGGCCATCGCTTTTCTTACGGGGCTTCAGTCGAACATTCCGGTTTGGGCCGACGCCTACATGCTGGGGTGGCTTTTCCGCTGTTTCCAAGCGCCCGGGAAATTCGTTCCGCGTTATTGGAAGGCGGTCCGGCTGGTCGGCATCCTGGCCCGGTATCGCGAGAGGAGTGTTACCGCAAAATAGGACAACGCGGTCTTGTTTTCCCGGGAAGAGAGGCCCAAAAGGGTTCTGTGCACATTATCTTGCTGGCCAATTATTTGCCCGACGAGCAGGAAAGTATGCAGCGGTATGCCGACATGTTGGGCAATTTTTTGACTGCGAAAGGATGGAGCGTCGAAATCATCCGACCGGAACCTTGGTTCGGACGCCTCAAACGCTCTGGGCAGGGCTTGGGCAAGTGGCTGGGCTATATCGATAAATTCCTCGTTTTTCCCTGGATCCTGCGGAGGCATCTTCGGCAACGCAGACTGGCGTTGAATTTGGGAGGAGAGGGGAAGCTTCTGGTGCATATTTGCGATCACTCGAACGCAATGTATACGCGGTGGATGACCGATGTGCCTCACGTGGTGACTTGCCACGATGTGCTGGCGATCCAGAGCGGGCTTGGTCTGATTCCCGAGCATAAAACCGGTTGGACCGGGCGCGTGCTGCAGCGGTGGATCCTTTCCGGCTTAAGACGCGCGGTCCAGGTTGTCTGCGTGTCGGAGCAGACGCGGAAAGAGTTGCTCGCGCTGGCACCGGAGTTGGAGGGTCGCAGTCGCGTGGTGGAAAATCCGCTGAATTACCCGTACTCCCCGATACCGCCCGAGAAGGCCACAATTCATCTGGCAAATCTGGGACTGGCGGAGAGGCTGGGGGCCGGTCGGGGCCGGTTCCTGCTCCATGTCGGCGGCAACCAATGGTACAAGAACCGTGAAGGAGTAATCCGCATTTTCGGCCAACTGTTGGCCCGGTATCCTCAACTAACCGAGCGCACACCTCTTTACCTGGTCATGGTGGGTAAGCCTCCCACGGAAACGATGCGACGGGTGGTCGACCAGAGTAATCTGGTCGAGCAGGTTGTTTTTACAGGTAAGGTCTCGGAGGAGCAGCTTTCTGCGCTTTATAGCTCCGCCGGGGCCTTGATTTTCCCTTCGTTGCGGGAGGGATTTGGCTGGCCTCTCATCGAAGCGCAGGCCTGTGGATGTCCGGTGGTAACGACCGATCTGGCACCGATGAATCAGGTGGCTGGACCCACTGCCCTAGTCGCGAGGCTTGAAAGCGAGACCGCTTTTGCCGATCAGGTTGCCGTTATACTTTCCGAGCAGCCCGAGCTAAACCAAACCAGAAGAAAAGAGGCTCTTCGCAACGTGGAGCGTTTCAAGCCGGAGATTGCCCTCATGCAGATATTACATATTTACGATATAATTGCGAGTCGCCAATTGTCGCTTCTCGATTAGGCGATAAACCATTCGCTAGGTGTTCAAGTGATTGATAATTAGCATCTTATAAAAATGTCTAATTGTTGTTTAAGAGGTATTAGTAGCTTGAGCAATAAATATTGTTACCGTGCGGGGTCAATAAGAGGTGTTTTTTTGTTGCCAAATCGGTCTCGTTCACTAACTTATGTCCTGACGCATCGGGGGGGCTGAAAGTTAACGCGAGTGTCAAGAGGCCTGCCGATCCATGGAGAGGACGAGAGAATCGAGTGAACAAACTAGCCATCATTCCAGCACTGCTGCTTGCCCTTGGCACGGCCAAGCTATTCTCTCAGGAATTGCCGCGCCCATCGATGGCCAAGCACGAGACGTCGGCCACTCTTCCCTCGGATTATAACGCCAAGATTGGCCCCGTCCTGATTACGACCAATGCGTCGATGGAGGGCGAGTATGTGGACAACATCGGCTTGACTAATTCCGGGGCCAAATCGGACTTTATCCTGACACCGCAACTAGGCATCGGTGCCCAATGGCCGGTAACCGAAACGAACAATCTCCGTCTCTCGACTTCCCTAGGCTACTCGAAGTACATGATTCATCCGCAGTACGATCAAGGGCAACTTCTCGTTTCGCCCGACTCGGCGCTCTCCTTCGATGTCTATGTCGGCGATTTCAAGATCAACTTTCACGACCAGTTTTCTTATCAGCAGGATCCTTCAAGCGTTGGTTCGGTCAGCAACGTCGTAAATTTCAACCGGTTCCAGAATGTGGCCGGGGTTGGCGTCATTTGGGACCTGAACAAACTGATCCTGACTCTGAACTACGATCATATCAACTTTATCTCGGATCAACTTGAGACGATAAGTGGGACCAATTTGGCGAATGCATCGAATGTGAGTTATTCGGCGGACCAGGTTTCGGGTTCGGGCTATTATCGCGTGACGACGACGACGACGGCCGGTCTCGAGGCGGCAGCCTCGGTGCGCAACTACGATCATAACAACATCGAAGACAGCCAGTTAAGCGCTGGGCCGTTCTTCAGAATCGAGGTCACCCCCAACTTCAAAGTCTCGCTTTCCGGTGGATACCAAACGGTCAGTACCGATTCGGGCGATTTGACGCTGGCTTCGGTGTCCACCCAAGGGAGTGTTTCGCCAGCGTTAGGTGCCGGCACTCAAAACTCGTACTATGCCAATCTGACGTTGGATCACCGATTGAACAAGTATTATACGGACCGTCTTGCCGCCGGTCATGAACTCGAACTCGATGTTTTCTCGCAAATCAGCGACGTGACCTACATCTCCTACACGTCCGACTGGAAAGTGAATACCGACCTGCATCTGGCGCTGACTCTTAATTATCAGGATGTCAGTTCTCCGAGCACAGGTGGTACGGGTACGCCGACTTTCGATCTTTTCGGAGCGGGGCTTCAAGCCAGCTTTCCTGTGTCCAAGAGCATCTCCGGGGCGGTCTTGTATCAGTTTAATGACAAGTTCAACACACCATCGTCTCAAGGATATTTGCAAGACCGCGTCGGCTTGCTGCTGAACTACCACTTTTGATTTGGCCCAACTCGTGGCATAGTGGTCATGAGTAAACCGCCAACGACTTGGGAGTTTCAGTCTTTATGATGATTTTGCACCGCGACAACCACGATATTCCTGTGCCGCTCTGGAGTGTGCCAGGTTTACTCTTGATTTTGGTGGGGCTCGTCGGATCGCCTGCAAGTCTTCGCGCTCAGGATGCCGTCCCGGCCGCGACGCCGGTTACGCCAGCCACCACGACGGAGGTGTCCGACGCTCCCGTGGCGGCAACGCTCGATTCGATGAGTACACTCAACGATGAAGCGAAGCTGGGCGACGGGGACCGCGTCAGCTACCGGGTGGTAGAGGAGCAGAAAGACCCGATCTTGCTGACGGTTTCGGATTCGGGCGAATTGTCCGTTCCGCTGGTCGGGCGCGTTAACGCCAAAGGTAAGACCTGCAAACAGCTTGCCTATGAACTCAAGCCTCTGCTTGAAAAGGACTATTTTTATCATGCCACGGTCATCATCGGAGTGGAGACCTTCAGTACCCACTCAAGAGGGACGGTCTACCTGGAGGGCCAAGTTTTGAAACAGGGTGCGGTCGAAATACCCTCCGACGAGGTCTTGACCGTGAGCAAGGCCATCCTGATCGATGGCGGATTGGCCGATTTCGCCGATCGGAGACGAGTGAAGCTGATTCGCAAAAAAGCCGACGGAACGACGGAAACGAGCATCGTGGACTTGGTGGAAATACTGGACAAGGGCCATACCGACAAGGACCCGGTACTGCAGGCGGACGACATGATAATCGTCCCACAAAAGTTGGTTAATTTTTGAACCCATCCATGGAACCGAACAAGTACGATACCAGCAGGGCATATGGCGCTTATGGTTACGGCTATGGCGGAGGCTATGGAGGCGATCCGAATCGACCTTTTTCGGTCCTGTGGTCCAAGGCGCGAATTCAAATCCGGCGCTATTACAATGTTTTTTGTCGGTTTGGGTGGTTGCTCCCGCTAACGATCAGCTTGGGGGTTTGCCTTGCCGCCTGGGCGGTTTCGCAGTTGCCGCCGGATTACATCTCATATTCCCGCATGATGGTCAGTGGACAGCTGCAGTTGCCCAAGGAAGAGGCGATTTACAGCGAGCAGGTCGATAATTATTACGGCACGCAAAAGCAGTTGATGGAAAGCCTTGAAGTCCAGAAAGGTGCGATGGAGCGTGTTCAGGCCTTGCATCCGGAATTATTGCCGGTTCAGGTCACCCTTACCGTCGATCAGGAGCCGCACGCCTCCGTTTTTAATCTGAGTGCCGAGGCAACCAACGGGCCATACGCGCAGGCTTATCTCGAAGCCGTCATGAACCAGTATATCGAGATGAAAAACCAGATGCGCCTGCAAAAGTCAGACACGACGGCACTTGCCATCCAAGGTCAGATGGCCGAGCTGGGGAAGGAAATCGACGCCGACGACGAGGAGACGATCGATTTTCTGAAAAAGAACAACATCGGCGAGCTAAACGCTGCGGGAAATGCCGCCGCCGATTACCTCAATAAACTCAACCGGCAAATGGCCGATTTAAAGATCGAGTACAACCTGTTGCAACAGCTCGATCTCGACCAGAATCTCGACCGGGAGAGAGTCAACGCCGCTGCCGCTCAATCGGCGGCCCAAACGGCTTCCACATCGTCCCCGGACATGGTCAACGAGACCGACAACCAGAGTCTGGCCAGCATGGGGCCGATCGCCGATTACCAGAAGGCAAAGCAACAGTTGGAACTGCTCAAGGCACAGCGGGCGGAGAAGGCCGAAGTGCTGCGGCCTGCCCATCCGGACATGATCGCCCTCGACCAAGCAATCAAAAAGGAAAACGACGTGATCGAGACACTGCGCAGCGAAAGTGTCGATGCGCTAAAAACGCGCCGGGATTCGGTCAAGATTCAGATCGACAATCTGAGCACAGTCATCGACGAATGGCAAAAAAAGGCCCTGGATCTCAGTGTGCGTATCGCAGAGTTCGACCGTCTGAAAACGAAATCCGAACGGGCCAAGCAGGAGTATCAACAGGAACTCAGTAACATGAACGGCGTAACCGAGACCAAGAACATCGACCAGGACTCGATGACGGTCATGGACCATGCTTCCGATGCGATTTCGATCAAGCCGGGTTGGGCCAAGATCATCATTGTTGGCTTCGGTGGCGGTCTCGTCATTGGAATAGGCATTCTGATGGCCATCGACCAACTCGACGACCGCATCGGCTCCTTTCTCGAACTGCAGGGGCACTTTACGCAGACGATTCTGGGGCAAATTCCCCGCGATAAATTCGAGGGCGACGCCACCCTTCTCCGCCACAACGACGACCGTCTGGCCCTTCTCGAATCTTTCCGCAGTCTTCGCTCGTCCCTGATCTTTCTACCGGTCGAGGGTGCTCGCCCCAAGACCCTGGTCGTCACCAGTGCGCTGCCCAACGAAGGCAAGACCACCATCTCGGCCAACCTCGCCATCACCATGGCTTTCTCCGGTGCCCGGACGCTTGTGGTGGACGCGGATATGCGCCGAGGCAAGCTCAGCAATCTTTTTGGCGTCATCGAAGGCGACGGTCTCTCGACCGTTCTGATGAACGTTCTTCCCTGGCAAGAGGTGGTGCACCAGACCACGATCGAAAATCTTTCCCTTTTGGCCTGCGGGCCGCCCTTGAAGCACCCGGCGGAACATTTGCTGGGAAAAATTGCCGATCAGTTTTTGAAGGATGTCTATGAGCAATACGATTACGTGATCTTCGACAGCCCTCCGGTGACTTTGCTGGACGATACTCTCAGTCTCGCCCCGAAGGTCGATGGGGCGATGATCGTGGTTCGCTTCGGTTATTCCTCCGTGAGGACCACGCGTCGTACCGTCGAGTTACTTGGCCAGAGGCAGGCAAATATTCTGGGCATGATCTGTAACGACGTGACCCTCTCGGAGTCCGAATACAATTACGGATATTATTATCGGCAGACGGTCGAGAGCTATCATAAGGAAGCCCGGGCTGGGGTCTGAAGCCGAAGGCGCACAGTGCGACGATGGCTCGGTCTCAACGCGAAACCGTCAATCAAGGAGCGGGGCAGGCCATGATCTCGATGTTCCAGAAAGGCTGCTTTCGACTCCGTGAGCGGATCGGAGCCGTTCTTTTATCACCGGCACGGCGATGGTGGTGGACGTTGCAGGGAAGCGAGATCGGCCCGGGAACGGTTTTACCCCAAATCCATATGACGTGGCCGCATCAGGTGCGTCTGGGCGCGAGGTGTATTGTGGAGCGTGGTGTTTTATTCAAGTTCGATGGCATCTGGTCTCCCGGCCCTTCCATCATCATTGGGAACGGCTGTTTTGTAGGTGCAGGTTGCGAGTTCAATATTCGCAAACGGCTTGAGATCGACTCGGATTGCGCAATCGCTTCGGGCTGTAAATTCATCGACCACGATCATGGAATTACGGGCCTGCGGATCGACGAGTCGCCGGGCAGGGAGGTGCCGATCAAGCTGGGCCGGCACGTTTGGCTGGGATTCAATGTGATCGTGCTCAAGGGGGTCGAGATCGGGGATGGGGCGGTCGTCGGCGCCGGGGCTGTGGTGGTGAAATGCGTGCCGCCGGGCGAAATTTGGGCTGGCGTTCCAGCAGTGAAAATCGGGGTGCGGCCGGTTGGAGGAGCCGCCTGATGCTTGTTACTTATGTCGCGCCCAATCGCGCCCATCATTATATTTATGCCCGACTTCTTGCCCAGGGAGGACAGTTGCAGCGGTTCGTAAGTGGATTTTCCCGCTTTAGTCCACGAGCGCCCATGCCTGATCTGGGCGACAAACTGCTCCGCGCCGATCATGTGCAAAATTTTTATCTGGCCAGCTTGAGGTTGCGCTGGCCCTCGGTGATGAAGGAAGAGCTGACCTACCAGAGCAAAAAATGGCTGGACTTATGGGCAAGAAAGGATGCATTGCGTTCGGACGCCTTTTTGTTTTATAGCGGGTCCGGCCTGCAAACGCTCAAAGCTTTGAAATCGACCCGGGCGATTGGAGTCGTGGAGGCCGTCAATTCGCATGTCCTGGTCCAGGAACGAATTTTGCGCGAAGAACACGACAGGCTGGACCTGCCTCTCAAGGGCTTTCACCGGCGTGAAGTGGATCGGCGGGTGCGGGAATACGAATTGGCGGACGGAATTATATGTCCTTCTCAATTTTCGCGACAATCTTTTATCGAACAAGGAATGGATCCCGCCCGTGTTCGGACGGTGCCATTTGGGGTCGATGTCGTACCATTCCGGGAGAAGGCGCCTCGTTCCGATGGGAGTTTCCGGGTTCTTTTTGTCGGACAAATTAATGTACGCAAGGGGCTGCGCTATCTCTTCGAGGCCTTCAAAAAATTCCAGCACCCGAAGAAGGAGCTTTGGATCGTTGGCCCCAGGACGGACCAAACCGGTATCGCCGATGTCTCGCCTCCGGAGGAAACAAGGTTTCTCGGAACTTTGAAGGGAGACGACCTGTCTAGCGCTTATCGTAGTTGCGATGTCTTCGTTCTTCCCACGATCGAAGAAGGGCTGGCTCTGGTCATCGGCGAGGCGCTTTCCCACGGCCTGCCGGTGATTGCCACGGAGAATAGCGGTGCTTCCGATCTTTTTACCGATGGCTCGACCGGCTATATTGTACCGATCCGTTCTCCGGAGGCCATCACCGCGAAGTTGCAATTTTTGGCGGACAATCGTGATATGCTAAGGGTGTTATCGGAACGGACGTTGGACCATGGACTGCGAACTTGGGAGGCGACCGGCCACAAACTGATCGAAACCCTGCGAGAGATTTTGGAGATGCCGAAGCGATGAATAATCAGGAGCACCCCTTGGAAGCGAGCGTCTGGCAAAGGGTGTCGCGTCATGAGTCCCGACTCCGGTTTTTGCTCTGGGTGTTGGTCTTTGTTCTGACTTTTGAAGGCGTTGTCCGCAAGGCCGTCCCAACTCTGAGCATACCGCTTTTTCTCGTGAAGGACTTTATCGTGACGGTCATGGCCTTTTATGTCGTCCAGATGCCGGAAGACCCCGCCATTACTTCACTTTGGACAGCCTATAAGACTTTGGTGGCGGCCTTCCTGCCGCTGATTATTTTGACTGGCTGGCACGATGTGTTGCTGGCGATATTCGGAGCTAAGCAATATCTCCTTTTCCCTATGGTGGGTTTTGCCTTTTTTTATGCGTTCCGAAACGCACGAATGGCACAAATCCTGACTTTTTTCCGGTGGGCGTCGCTCTTGATCATTCCTACGGCCGTGCTTGCCTATATTCAACTGCATTTGCCGCACGATCACTGGCTCAACATGGCGGTCAACGGCGATTCCCTCGAGAGGTTTGCCGCGGCAGGTCAGTTGCGAGTGTCCTCGACTTTTTCCTTTGTGGCTCAATACTGCGCATTTCTCAACGCCCAACTGTTTATCATCATGCTGGCCTGGCATGAGTGGCGGAAAAGGAACGTGATCTGGATGCCGATTATTTTTTCGCTGCTTCCGTTCCTGGTCTTCAGTTCTTTCATTACCGGATCGCGTGGCGCGGTGGCAGGGAATATTTCCATTATCCTGGGCGCTGTGGTGCTTTGCCTGCTCAAGTTTCAGTTCCGCAAAGTCCTGCAGATTGGTGTAGTGGCGCTTTCTCTCTATTTGATTGTGCTCGCCGTGCAGCACTATGCCCCACAAGCCTTGGCGGCTTACTCGGAGAGAGAGAATGGTCAACTGATTGGATTTAGCGCCGACGTCAAGCAACGCATCTACCAGTCGATTTTCGACGCAGTACCGGATATCACCTGGGGGACGATCGCCGGACACGGCCTGGGCATCATGAGCAACGGTTCCGATGTTTTCAGCACCTATGCAGCCGTTTGGCGCGGACGACTATGGACCGAAACGGATTTATCGACCACATTCTTCGAGGGTGGTTATTACCTGGTGATCATTTGGTACGGATTCCGATTTTACGTGATATGCCTTACCATCAGCCGATTTATCCGGGACATCTCGAGCGAATTCATTTTGCCCGTTGCCTTTAGCCAGGCTTTCGTGGTCGTCATTGGCTTGCTCGGTACGCTGGCTATTCAGCCTCCGATTGCCATTTGGTGGTGGCTGGCCGTCGGAACGACGTTGACTTTCTGCTGGAAGAGCGTGGCCCCGCCGGAGCCGGAAATTCCGATCGAGCCGAACCTGCCGCCACCGCCTCAGGCCCGGAAATTGCAGCGTGGAAGAAGCCTTTATGCCGATGTGCTTCATAACCAGCAGCGGAGAGCTGACCTAGGCGTGAAGCCGCAGCATTCCGAAAAAGCTGGTCAATAGGCGGTTTTGGGCGGGATGAACATCTGCACGGCGGTTCGGGCGATGATCATGATATCGAGCGTCAGTCGCCAGCTTTCCAGATATTCGATGTCCGACTCCAATCGCTGACGAATGGCTTCCGTGGTGAGCGCTTCACCGCGAAAGCCCCTGACTTGGGCCAGACCCGTAATGCCGGGCTTAACGACCATCCTTATGGGAAAATTGGCAATCACCTTCGCAAATTGCGCGTTATGCTCGATTAAATGGGGACGTGGGCCGACCAGGCTCATTTCTCCCTGCAAGACATTCCAAAATTGCGGCAATTCATCGATGCTGAATCGGCGCAGGAAGTGTCCGCCGCGATAAATCCGCCGGTCGTTTTTGGTGGCCTGCTGCGTGACCGAGGGATTGTTCACGTGCATGGTCCTGAACTTCAGGATTTCAAACTGATTGTTTTGGAGTCCCGCCCTGAGTTGACGCAAGATCAGCGGCCCGGGCGAGTTGAATTGTTGAATAGCCCAGACTATGACGGCGACTGGAGGTAAAATGAATAACGCTACGGGCAACGCGAGAACCAGATCGAGTATTCGTTTGGAGATGCGATTAAGGGGGTTTTCCAATGGTTCTTTACGCAAGCCGATAAAATGATGCCCGTCATCCTCCATGTACCAGACGGGGTGGTGCAGTTTTTCCTCGAGGTTGTTGAGGATGAGCAGTCTGACGCCTTGGCTTTCCAGTTCCGAGATGAGTTTACGGTAACGGTCTGCCTGCTCCGGCAACTCCAGAAGTATGACCTGAGAGACGCTGCGCTCGCTAATCACCCTTTCCGCGCTATCGACCGTTCCAAGGTAAGGATAAAGAGATGGGTTGCCTGGCTCGACCGGTGAATCGTTGAGGATACCTACCGTCTCGATCCCGAAAATCTCCTTGCTGTGCAGCCAGTCTTTCAAGATCACGGCTTTCGAAATAGGCCCGATCAACAGAACGCGTCCTTTCCTTAACCCGCCGAAAAGACGTTCCGCCAACCGACGCGACAAATAGCGGTTCGAGAGCAGCAGGGTCAGGTAAAACATGGGCAGGCAAAGTCCAAGAAAAATTCGGGAAATCATGGCGTCCTTCGTCAGTACCAAATAGACGAATAGAGTGCCGATGGCGTAAAAAGTCTGTCTCAGGCTTAGTTGGTGTTGTCGGGGAAAACCGCCTTCGAACGGACTAAGCTCCATGCCAGCCTGGTCACGGCGGAAGGATTCGAGAAAGAGCCCGGCAGTGATGGCAAAGACATAGATAGGGTAATGGAGCATCATGCCCCAATTGATTCCGGTGAAAAAATTGAAAGTTGCTAATGCGCACAGAACGAAGACCAAAGTGATGAGTACACCTTGGGCGAGCACCAAGACAGCCTGTAACCCATTCTTTCTTTGGATAATCATAATCAATCCTTTTACGACCCGGATTCAGCGTAATAAACGCGTGCTATTGAGAAAGGGCCTTAAATCGTAAGGCCTCTCAACAAATCTGTCAACGTCTCCGCCGATCGTAATATATCGAAACGATTGGCAAAACAAGAGGTCGCCTTCGTTCGCATCTGCTGCTTGGTCGCTCCGTCGAGGGCAAACCACCGTTCAAGCAATCGGACCGTGCCCAACAGGGTGTCGTTTTCGATCAGACCGGCTTGATCGGTATCAATTTCACGCCAAATGTTTATCTTGTTGGAAATCAGCACCGGTATACCACAGGAGAGCGCTTCCACGACCGAGATGCCGAAGTTCTCCTGGTGTGAAGGGAGGATGAAGGCATCCGCTGTGGCGATGCACCCCCATTTTAGATCCCCTGTGAGCATCCCGGTCCACGTTACCTGACGAGCCAGGCCCAATTTCAGGGCCATTTTTTTCATCGCAATGCCATAGGCGTTGTCGGAGGGGCCCGCCACGATCAAATGAGCGTCGGTGTCTTTGCCGTTATGGGTAGAGAGAACGACTTCTTTCCAGGCTTTGAGCAAAAGGTCACACCCTTTCTTTTCGTGGATGCGACCCAGAAAAAGGATTGGTTTCTTCGCTGCCAGCTCGGGGTGTCGCTTGAGGAACAGGTTTCGCTGGTGAGCGAGGTTACCGGAGGGGGCGGCAATGCCGTACCCGGAGACAAATTCACGGCAATGGTAGGGCCGGAACGATTTGCCACCCGCGAGTCTTTCCTCTTCGACAGTAAAGAGCACCGCTTTCGCATCGCGCAGGATCCGGTATTCGATCGCCAGCCAGTAAAGGTATTTTTTGAGATGCTTGAACGGGTAGCGTCGTCCGAACCAGGGGTCGAGCATCCCATGTGGATACACGTAATAGGGAGTAGGACTTTGACGGAGAGCCAGCCAAGTGGCCCGTCCGCAGTATTGCCAAAGTCCGTGCACGATAACCGCAGCATAATTTCGACTATTTTCCATCAGCCAGGGCAAGGTGCGGGGCGAATATCCGTAACCCGAGGACGAAGGCCCGGTGGTATGGAGGGGAACGGGAAAATCGAGAGTCCAAGGCGCTTCCGGCGAATCCAAGCTCATCACCTCCGTGTCGATACCCAGAGCCGCCAGCGCAGGTACGAATTGGCGGATGCCTTCGATCGGGCCTCCGCCCTGGGGATTAACCGAGTGAATAACGTGAAGAATTTTCACCGCGTGGGCTTTTCGTTTTATTGGGACGATAATAAGAAGCCGGTCGGTAGGAGCAAGCTGTGTGTGAAGCAAAACAGACGGGCCGACCCCTACGGGGCATTGTACCTTTGCAAGGCTGCCCAAGCGGAGTCCCACTTTTGCTGCTTGGCGTAGATTTGTGCCTTGAGATAGTGGATGTAATGGGGGCAATTCTTGTCCTGCTCAAGGAGAGAGATGGTTTGGAGGGCCTCGTCGAGTTTGTTTGCTCCGATTTGTGCCTCGCAGAGAAGGAGGCCATCGGCAATATCGTCGGGATGGGTATTAAAATGGCTCTCCATCACGCCGAGATCCTGGTCCCCCGAGGGGGAAGGTAAGACGGGCGGCGTGACGTAACGCAAGGCGGTCATCGTGGCCAGTTCGAAGTCTTGCTTTTGCGCCAGATAATCGGCTAGAAAGCTCCATCCGGTCACCTGCCAGTCGGTGTTCGTCAACAGGCCATGAGCCAGTTCGTCCTGATTGCCGTGGGCGTACCAGGCCGAAAAGAGTTTCTGTTGTTGATCGCCGCTGAGCAGGTGGAGCGTGGGATCGCTGTCCAAGAGTTTCCTTAACAGCGTCTCTTCTTCGTCCGGGGTGGCGTAGTTGAGAAACGTGATGAGAAAGTCGGTGTTCAGGTCGGAAAAGTCCGCCAGTCCGGCATGAATCTCCGGATTGTTTTGCGATAGCTCCAACATCTTGGCGTAAGTCGCAGTACCATGCGGTCCGGCGCGTCTGATGGCTTCTCGCCAGGCGTCGAGACAGGCATCGGTATCGCCCGCCGCAAGCCAGACCTCGCCTTCATTCAGGCAAAGGTCGATCCAATGAGGCTCGAGATAGCGGGCACATTGAAAGTCGTCGGTGGCACGGCTGGCTCCTCCATTCCGGAAAGCCTCGGCACTGGCGCGGCGGAAATAGAAGGTCCAATCCAAGGGGGCCAGGTCGAGTGCTGCATTGGCTGCCATCCCCACAGAAGCCATCTTTCCCTGAGAGGCGGCAAGATCGAGGCGGCCCCGCAAGCGTTCCAGACTTGCCGTGGTGGGAGGACCGAGGTCGGACCAAAAAGAGGCCATCCACCAGATTCCCACCAAACCGATGACCAAGGCTAATCCGCGGAAACAGGGTGAAACCCATGCCCGCGAAGTCACAGGTCGAAAAGGCGATAGCGAAAGAGCGGCCATGAGCACCCCGACGCAAAACGATCCCAATCGATGGCCCGAGACATCGACGAATCCGTGCAGGATGAACATCAGGGTGGCGACCATCGCGGCCAGACGAAGTGCTTCACCCGATTTTAAGACGATTGGCAGGCACTGGCTCAGCCACCAGCTAAATCCCGCCACCACCAGCATGGGGGCCAGCCAGCCCATTTCGACGGCCAACCAAAGCCAGTCGCTCTCCGGATGGAGCGTGTGGTTCTGATCTGCCGAGGCTTCCCGCATGGAGGCGAAGATCGGCTCGAAATTACCCAGGCCGACGCCAAGCACGGGCGACTGGAGGGAAACTTTCACTGCATCCTCCTGGATCAAGATCCGGTAGTCCGAGGCAAAGGGGTTCTTCGGTTTGGGCACTTTGAGAAAGCGTTCTAGGGTGGTTCCACCGAAAAGAAAGAACAAGCTCAGCAGCAGCAATAGCGCGGCCATCCCGAGCGCGAGCTTTTTTCCGCCGCGCGGGCGCAAAAGGGAACCCAAGTGCCATAAAGAAATTCCGCAAAAAATCATCAGGATACCTGCCCGGGAATAGCTGATCACAAGAGCGACGCAAATAACGGCCAGACCAGCCAGCCAGAGGATCCCAATCCACTCTTTTTTTTCAAGACGCTTAAAGGCGACAACGTAAGTGACGATGCCGGAGAGAGCCAAAACATCCGCGGTCTGGTTGCGATTGGGAAACCAGCCCCGGTTTTGTTCCTGGTTCCATCCCGGAATCCGGATGCCGGTGAGGTAGGACACGATAGTGACCGCCGCGAGGACGATCATTCCGGTCGCGAACAGGCGCAGCGTTCGGGACCTTTCAGCCGGGCTCCATTCCTGGGCGAGAAGATGGTAAGTCCAGACCAAGCCAATAAGAAGTAAGGCGCAGGCCTGGAGCGTGAGCCACGGTTGAGGGGTACGCAGGTCGCCCAGAGGCGCGTGCAAATCCATCGAGAGATGACGCCGCCAATCGGGAGGGATTCCCCATGCCATGGGTAGGAAGGCAGCGAGGGCCAGTCCCAGGAAGGCCAACAAGATAATGGTGGGGATGCCATCCAAGGTTACGCGGGGTGGATAGAGGAAGACCTGAATCGCTATCAGAATCGCGACGATAGCCTGGGCCCACAATTCGGTTGAACCGCCCAAGGCCAGAGCCACCAGAGTTATCCCGACAATCGAAAAACTACGATAGGGTTGGTTGGTGGTCATCTTCTTCCATCACTCGAATAGTCGGATCCAATAGTCGAGAGATGGAAATAAAAACTAGTGAATGCCGGATGCCAAGACGAGCTGGAATTAAACACCGTATCGCTTTCTGGATGGAAGCGAATCGATTGAATGCGACACAAAGAGTCACACTGAGTCGTCAGGCAAACTACTGCGAGTTTGGAAGAATTACTGCCGACGAAACCGACGACCGACCAGCAGGCAGAGACCGAATCCGATCATCAATGCAGCGGCCTGGGCAGGCTCCGGGACTGGGGTATAGGTGTAGTAAACTTCGACGCCACCGCTGCCGGTCGCTCCACCATTGTAGTTGGCGGAAACATAATTGGCTGTACTATCCGCCGAGGCAAAATCCGATCCCGTCACGCCGAAATGGCTTGGAGTTACGTCAACAGTAACCGAGGCGGTTCCAGTTCCCTCGTAGCTCGTTAGAGAAGTGGTGATGGTTTGGTTACTAGTCGCTGGTGTAGCCGCGACATCGGTGTAGGTGAAAGTTGTTGTGCTGCTACCCGGCTGAACCTCGGTCTGATAATTATCGGCGGTGTCCGTGGCGTGAAGTGGAATATTAAT